>JAQBXT010000061.1 GCA_027624175.1 Pseudomonadota bacterium
GGCTGGCCCGGATCGCCTTCGTTCTCGCAAGGGTAGGTTACCGAGGAGTCGCGCTCCAGGCGCTCCCAGTTGATGCCGCGGATCGAGTCCATGCAACCGCGCATCTCGTTCCAAACTTCTTTCGGCCCGGCGTAGTTCCACTGCAGGTCCATGCGCCGCGCAAGCTCCTGGATGATCCACAGGTCGGCGCGCGCGTCGCCCGGCGCATCGAGCGCCTTCCTGCCCAGTTGCACCATGCGATCGGTGTTCGTGACCGTGCCATCCTTCTCCGGCCAGGCCGTGGCCGGCAGCACGACGTCAGCGAGGTACGCCGTTTCAGTCAGGAAGATGTCCTGCACCACGAGGTGCTCGAGCTTCGCCATCGCCGCGCGCGCGTGCGCGAGGTCGGGATCCGACATCGCCGGGTTCTCGCCCATGATGTACATGCCGCGGATCTTGCCGTCGTAGGCCGCGTGCATGATCTCGACCACCGTGAGGCCGGGCTTCGCGTCGAGTTTGGCGCCCCAGAATTTCTCGAAGCGCGCCTTGGCTTCCGGCGTCGCCACGCGCTGGTAGTCCGGGTACATCATCGGGATGAGTCCCGAGTCCGATGCGCCCTGGACGTTGTTCTGGCCGCGCAGCGGGTGCAGCCCGGTGCCCGGGCGCCCGACCTGCCCGGTCATCAGCGTCAGAGCGATCAGGCAGCGCGCATTGTCGGTACCGTGCACGTGCTGGCTGATGCCCATGCCCCAGAGGATGATCGACGCCTTCGAGGTCGCGTAGAGGCGTGCCACCTCGCGGATGGTGGGCGCCGGGATGCCGCAGATCGGCGCCATCTTCTCGGGCGCGTAGCCCTTGGCGTTTTCCTTCAATGCTTCGTACCCGCTGGTGCGATCCTTGATGAACGCCGCGTTCGCCAGGCCCTCGTCGATGATGGTGTGGATCATCGCGTTCAGCAGCGCCACGTCGGTGTCCGGATTGAACTGCAGGAAGTGCGAGGCATGCCGGCTCAGGTCCGTGCGCCGCGGGTCGGCGATGATCAGCTTGGCGCCGCGCTGCGCGGCGTTCTTCAGCCAGGTCGCCGCCACCGGGTGGTTGGACGTCGGGTTGGCGCCGATGAGAAAAATCACCTCGGAATTCGCCACGTCGTTCACCTGGTTGGACACTGCGCCTGAGCCGATGCCCTCCAGCAGCGCGGCAACGGATGACGCGTGGCATAGCCGCGTGCAGTGATCCACGTTATTGGTGCGGAAGCCGGTGCGCACCAGCTTCTGGAACAGGTAGGCTTCTTCGTTCGACCCCTTCGCCGAGCCAAAGCCGGCGAGCGCGTTTCGATCCTGCTCGCGAATGCGCTTCAGGCCCGCCGCTGCGAAATCCAGGGCCTCGTCCCAGGTTGCCTCACGGAACACCTCGCCCCAGTTGTCCGGGTCCACCTTGAAATCGGCCGATTTGCCAACGCCGGGCTTGCGGATCAGGGGCTTGGTCAACCGGTGTGGATGGTGTGCGTAATCGAAGCCATAGCGCCCCTTCACGCACAGGCGCCCGTGGTTCGAGGGGCCGTCCTTGCCGTTGACGAACTGGATTACGTTCTCTTTGACGTGGTAGGTCAGCAGGCACCCTACCCCGCAGAACGGGCACACCGAATCCACGGTCTTGTCGATCACTTGCAACCCCGCCTCGCGCGCCGGCATCAGCGCGCCGGTCGGGCAGGCCTGCACGCATTCGCCGCAGGCCACGCAGGTGGAGGCGCCCATCGGATCGTCGAAATCGAACACGATCTTCGCGTGCTCGCCGCGCGAGGCATAGCCGATGACATCGTTCACCTGTTCCTCGCGGCAGGCGCGCAGGCAGCGTGTGCACTGGATGCAGGCATCGAGATTCACGGCGATCGCCGGGTGCGAAACATCGGCCCTGGGCTGGTGGCGCGCCTTGAAGCGCGGCAGCCCGACTTCGAGTTTCAGCGCCCACTGGTCGAGCTCGGAATCCTTTCGATACGCCTTCTCCGGCATGTCCGACAGCAGGAGCTCGAGCACCATCTTCTGCGACAGGACGGCGCGCGCCGAATCGCTGGTGACCTCCATGCCCTTCTGCGGAAAGCGGCAGCACGAGGGCGCGAGCGCTCGTTCGCCCTTGATCTCCACCACGCAGGCGCGGCAGTTGCCGTCGGGCCGCAGGCCCGGGGCGTAGCACAGGCGCGGAATCTCCACGCCGTGGCGCCGGGCGGTCTCGATGATGGGTTCGTCCGGGCGCCCGACCACCGTCTGCCCGTTGAGTTTGAACTCGATCGGCAGCATCGCCAGCTGCTGGGACCTCACGCGGTCCATCATTGCACCTCGTGCGGGAAGTATTTGATCACGCACAGCACCGGGTTCGGCGCCGCCTGGCCAAGGCCGCAGATCGAGGCGTCCATCATGGCTTGTGAGAGTTCCCCCAGCAGCGGTTGGTTCCAGCGCTTTTCGTCCATCAGGGCAAGCGCCTTGGCAGTGCCGACCCGGCAGGGCGTGCACTGGCCGCAGGATTCTTCCTTGAAGAATTTCATCAGGTTCCGCGCCGCGGCGGCCGCCTGGTCGTGCTGCGACAGGATGACGACCGCGGCCGAGCCGATGAAGCAGCCATGCGGCTGCAGCGTGTCGAAATCGAGCGGGATGTCACCTTTCGCAGCCGGCAGGATCCCGCCCGAGGCGCCCCCCGGCAGGTAGGCATAGAACTCGTGGCCTTCCAGCATGCCGCCGCAATACTCCTCGATCAGTTCCTTGACTGTAATGCCGGCGGGCGCGAGGTGCACGCCGGGCTGCGCCACACGGCCCGACACCGAGAAGGAGCGCAGCCCTTTCCTGCCATGGCGGCCTTGCGCGGCGAACCACTGCGCACCCCGTTCCACGATTTCGCGCACCCAGTGCACCGTTTCCATGTTGTGCTCGAGCGTGGGGTAGCCGAACAGGCCCACCTGCGCCACGTAAGGCGGGCGCAGGCGCGGCATGCCGCGCTTGCCCTCGATCGATTCGATCATCGCCGACTCTTCGCCGCAGATGTAGGCACCGGCGCCGCGCCGCAGATGGATCGGCGGCAGCGCGCAGGGCGGGTTCTGCTGCAGTTTCGCCAGTTCGCGCGCCAGCACCGCGCGGCAGCCGGCGTATTCGTCGCGCAGGTAAACGTAGATTTCGCCGACGCCTGCGCACCACGCGGCGACCAGCATGCCTTCCAGGAATCGATGCGGATCGCGCTCCAGGTACCAGCGGTCCTTGAAGGTGCCCGGCTCGCCCTCGTCGATGTTAACTGCCATCAGGCGCGGCGCAGCCTCCGCGGCAACCAGGCGCCATTTGCGCCCGGCGGGAAAGCCGGCGCCACCCAGGCCCCTCAGGCCCGAGTCTTCCATGATCTTCGTGAGTTGTTCGCGTTTGCGTTTGCCGGCCAGGCAATCGGCGAGCAACTTATAGCCGCCGCCTTTGCGGTAGGCGGCGTAATCGACGTACGCCGGTTCGGGGCATGCGCGGGACTTGCCTGCAACCGCGGCGCGCACCTTGGCCGGGGTGGCCTTGCCCACCGGGTTCTGGTGCACCACCGCGCAGGGCGCGTCTTCGCAGCGGCCTACGCAAGGCGCCGGGATCACGCGCACGTCTTTGCCGAGAATTGACGGCAGCTTCTTCATCAGATCCTGAGCGCCCGCCATCTCGCAGGCGATGGAATCGCAAACCCGAACCGTCAGCGCGGGCGGCGCCTGCTCGCCTTCTTTCACCACGTCGAAGTGGTGGTAGAAGGTTGCCACTTCGTACACCTCGGCCATCGACAGGAGCATCTCCTGCGCCAGCGCCGCCAGGCGCGCCGCGGAAAGATGGCCGTACTTGTCCTGGATCCGGTGCAGGTGCTCGATCAGCAGGTCGCGCCGGCGCGGCGCGGCGCCGAGCAGCGCCCTGACCTCCTCCAACGCCTTGGGATCGACGCTGCGTCCCTTGGGCGTGCCGCGTGCTTTCATCGCATCCCCATGATGGCGAACATTATCCGGCAGCCGGGCAGACCACTTTCTTGACTGCGGTCAAGCGCTTGGGGACTATAGTCGAACCATGTGCCGCGCCCTGCTCTACCTCGGACAGCCCGTGCTGCTGGATCATTTTCTCTTCCAGCCCGATTCGTCGCTGGTGAAGCAGAGCTATTTTCCCAAGATGCTGCACCTGCTCAACCTCGCCGGCTTCGGCATGCGCGCCTGGGATGCGAGCTCGCACGAGCCCGAGAAGCCGTTTGCCTACGCGTCGGACTCGATTCCGGTTTTCGACCGCAACCTCAAGGGCCTGGCCGAGAAGATCCGCGCGCGCTGCGTGCTCGCCCACGTGCGCGGTGTGCCCTACAACACGAAAGTGGAGATCGCGGCGCAGAACGTGCACCCGTTCCAGTTCGCCGGCGTGCCGCTGGTGCTGGCGCACAACGGCGACCTGGCACGCTTTGCCGAGATGAAGCCGCTGCTCCAGCCCCACGTCAAGCCGGAATTCGCGGCGCAGATCCGCGGCACCACCGATAGCGAGTGGATCTACGCCCTGCTGGTCTCGCGCCTGAAGGATCCCTACGCGCGCCCCGGCGCGTAAGAGCGGTGGAGCCGTGGCTGCCCCCCTCGAGCAGGCTCATGAAGCCGAACAACTGCCCCGGCTCCAGCACCGCCATGCGCCGCTCGCGGCCCGCGCGGCTCGCGTGCACTTCGACGGCGCCGCGCAGCACGACAAAACACGCGGCGGCGGACTGGCCGCGCGAAAACACGCCATGGCCGCGCGGCAGCTCAAGCAGCAGCGAGGCGTCGAGCACCGCCGCAATTTCGCTGGCGTCGAAACCTTCGAACAGCGGCAACAGGGGAAGGAAGGGCTTGAATTCGAAGGACGCCTTTCTCACCCGCCTGACGCCCGACAGCGGATCAACGCTGCCCGAGATCTGCGCGATAAGCCGGTCCTGCGCAGCCGGGACCTCGAGCACCCTGACATTCAGCGTGCGCAGCTTGTCGACGAGAATCAGGGTGACGGCGCGCTGCACGCTGAGCGCCGCGGGATCGCGCTGCGCCACCAGCGCGCGGAAGTCATCGCGTTCGACGAACCAGCCATCCACGCCTTCCACGGCGCTGACGGTGGCGGTGCAGATGCCGCGCTCGATCAGCGCGGTCTCGCCGAACACGTTGCCCGGCCCGAACTTCGCCACGGTGAGCTTCTCGCCCCCGGGCAGCACCACGCTCGCGGCGGCGGCGCCGGAGCGCAGCACGTAGGCGCCGTGCGACGCGTCCCCCTGGCGCACCAGCCGCGCGCCCTTGCGGTAGGAGACCGGCCGCGCCACGGCCAGCAACAGCGCGCGCGACGCGTCGTCGAGGCGCTCGAGGAACGTCTTGTCGGCGGCAGTCGCCATGCGCGGAAAGTGTACACTCGCCACGCCATGCATCCGGCCGCAGCTGGCATCGATCCGCACCAGGTTCTCGCCGTCGTCCAGGCGGTCGCCCGCGAGGCGCGCCCCAGCGTCGAGCCGCACGTGACGCTTGATGCCTCGCTGGAAAAAGAACTCGGCCTCGACAGCCTGGCGCGCGTCGAACTGGTGCTGCGCCTGGAACGCGAGTTCGGCGCCAGCCTGCCCGAGCAGGCGCTCGCCACCAGCGAAACGCCACGCGACCTGCTGCGCTTCCTGCTCGCCAGCGCCGGCCACGCGCCGCGCGCCGCGGACACCAGCGTCGCCAGTCTGGTGCAAACCGAGGGCGTGCGCGCGCCCACCGAAGCGCAGGCGCGCACGCTGACCGAGGCACTCCAGTACCACGTCGAGCGCCAGCCGGACCGGCTGACGGTCTTCATGTACGAGGAGCAGAAGGAATATCCACTCAGCTACCGCGCACTGTGGGACGGCGCGATCGGCTATGCGGCGCAGCTCACGCGCGCGGGCCTGCAGCGCGGGCAGATGGTGGCGATCATGTTGCCCACCTGCAAGGAATACCTGTATTCGTTCTACGGCGTGCTGCTCGCGGGCGGCGTGCCGGTGCCGCTCTACCCGCCGGCGCGGCTCACCACCATCGAAGACCACATGACGCGCCATGTCGGCATCCTGCAGAGCGCCGGCGCGGCGATCATGATCACGGTGCCAGAGGCGAAAGCGCTCGCGTATCTGCTGCGCGCGCAGGTCGAGTCGCTGCGCCTCGTCCTAGTGCCAGGGGACCTGGAGAAATCCTCCCCGGAAAAATTCGACCCGGTGCACGGCAAGCCCGGTGAGACGGGATTCCTGCAATACACATCGGGCAGCACCGGTAGTCCCAAGGGCGTGGTGCTGTCGCACGCAAACCTGATGGCCAACGTGCGCGCAATGGGCGCGGCGGTCAACGCCGGCCCGGAAGACGTGTTCGTGAGCTGGCTGCCGCTCTACCACGACCTCGGCCTCATCGGCGCCAACTTCGCCACCCTGGTGCTCGGCTTTCCGGTGGTGCTGCTGTCGCCGCTCGCGTTCCTGTCGCGACCGGCGAGCTGGATGCGCGCCATCCATCGCCACCGCGGCACGATGTCGGGGGGACCCAACTTTTCCTTCGAACTGTGCCTGCGCCGCATCGCGGACGAAGAAATGCAGGGCATCGACCTTTCGTCGTGGCGTTTCGCCTTTAACGCCGCCGAGCCGGTCAGCCCCGATACGATCGTGGCGTTCGAGCGACGCTTCGCGCAATTCGGGCTGCGCAAGAACGTGCTCTCGCCTTCCTATGGCCTGGCGGAATCCTCGGTCGGGGTCGCGATCACCACGCCGGGCGTTGCCTGGCGCGCCGACCGCCTCGATCGGGAGCGCTTCACCCGAACCGGTGAGGCGGTCGAGGCAATTCCCGAAGACGCCTCGCCGTTGATCGTGATCGGCTGCGGCACGCCGATCCCGGGCCATGACATCCGCGTGGTGGACGCGGCGGGGCTGGAACTGCCCGACCGGCAGGAAGGACTGCTGCAATTCCGCGGCCCGTCGTCCACCTCGGGTTACTACCGCAATCCGGAGGCGACGAAAACGCTGTTTGACGGCGAATGGGTCAATACGGGCGACCGCGCCTACCTGTCCGAGGGCACCCTGTTCCTCACGGGCCGGGAGAAGGACATCATCATCCGCGGCGGGCGCAACATCAGCCCCTACGAGCTGGAGCACGCGGTAGGCGACCTTGCCGGCGTCCGGCGCGGCTGCGTCGCCGTGTTCGGCAGCCGCGATGCGATGAGCGGCACGGAGCGCGTGGTGGTGCTGGCCGAGATGCGCGACAAGGACGATGCGCGCCACGACGACCTGAAGCGCATGATCAACGAGATCGCGGTCAGTCTGCTCGGTGCGCCGGCCGACGACATCGTGCTCGCGCCCCCAGCCACCGTGCCCAAGACCTCGAGCGGCAAGATCCGCCGCGTCGCCGCGCGCGAGTTCTACGAGCGCGGCCCTTCCTCCGTAAAGGGGCAGGCGGTGTGGCTGCAGTTCCTGCGCCTGGTGCTGGCCGGGGCGGCGCCGCAATTTCGCCGCGGCTGGCGCGCCGCGCTCGGCGCGCTCTACGCACTGCGCGTCTACCTGGCCTTCGGTCTGCTGTTCCCGTTCGCGCTGCTCACCGCAGCCCTGGCAAAGCCGCCGGCCACCTGGCGCGTCGGCGGCGCGGTGTGCCGCCTGTTCCTGCGCAGCGCGGGCGTTCCGCTCGTGGTGCGAGGCGCCGAGCAGATCCCGGCCGGCCCGGTGGTGCTGGCCGTGAACCACACCAGCTATCTCGACGCGCTGGTCCTCGTCGCGCTGCTCGGGCCGCGCGTGTATTCGTTCGTCGCCAAGCGCGAGTTCCAGGACAACCCACTGATGCGGGCGCTGCTCAGGGGCTTCGGCACGATTTTCGTCGAGCGCTTCGATGTGCAAAAGAGCGCCGAGCACGCCGACGTGCTGCTTGAGGCGGTGCGCGCCGGGGCCTCCATCGGCATCTTTCCGGAGGGCACGCTGACGCGCAACACCGGACTGATGGCATTCCGCGCCGGCGCATTCCAGGTGGCAGCGCAGGCGGGCGTGCCGGTGGTACCGGTGGCGCTGCGTGGCGTGCGCTCGGTGCTGCGCGACGGTACGTGGTATGCGCGGCGCGGAGCGATCGCGGTGACGGTCTGCGCCCCCATTGTCCCCGACGGCGACGACTGGGCGGCCACCCTGCGCCTGCGCGACCGCGCGCGCGTCGAAATCCTCAAGTACTGCGGCGAGCCCGACCTCGCGCCCGCCGCCGCGCGAGGCGACGCTACTTCCTGACCGCGCTGTCGAGGAACTTTTCCAGCCCCCGCACCGGCTCGAGGTCGCCATAAAGGCCGTCGCGCGCCGCGACCAGGCGCTCGCGCACCCCGCCCCAGTGGGCGGCATCGCGTGCCAGCGCCACCACCGCGTCCACGTACGCGCCCTCGGACCGGGTCACCAGTTCGGCCAGTCCCATGCGGCGCAGCACTCCGCTCGCCAGGCGCCCGCGCAGATAGTCGCCCTCCCAGGCGACGATCGGCAGGCCGCACTCGATCGCCTGCAGGGCGGTGTTGAAGCCCGAGAATCCGATGGTGTCCAGGCACACGTCGGCCTCCTGCATCAAGCCGTAAAAGGCGGCGCGTTTCTGCCATGGCACGAACACCAGGAACGCGGCGGGGTCGAGTCCGGCGGCGGCAAATGCGCGCTCCAGGCGCTGGCGCAGCCGCTGCATCGGCTCGGCTGGCTGTGGCGTGAAGAACACGAACTGGCACTCGCCCAGGCGGCGCGCGATGTCGACGAGCACGCCGTCGCGGCGCGGTGCGTACTTGAAGGGCGTGCCTGGACACAGCAGCAGCGGCGCGCCCGCGCGGATGCCGAGCGTCCCGGGATCCAGTTCCGCAGCCGCGATGCGCACCGGCTGGTAGCAGCACCCCAGGCCCGGCAGCCGGACCAGCCGCTCGGTGTAGTGCGCGTCGGCCTGCGGCGGCTCCAGCGCCTGCGCCGAGAGGAAATAGTCGATGGTCGGCAGCCCGGTGGTGTAGGGGTGGCCCCACGACGCCGCCTGCACCGGCGCCAGGCGCAGGCTGGCGAGTTTCGCGGTGGTCGAATCCATGCCGATTTCCGGATAGATCAGCACGTCGAGCTGGTGGCCGAGGATCACCTGGGTCCACTCGACGATGTCACTCTTGCCATAGGTGTAGTTCGTCGCCCTGGTCTTGGCGAGCGCGGTCTCGACGTCGTGCGCGCTGCCCAAGTGGAACAGGCGCAGGTCATAGCGCGTGCGGTCCAGATTCTGCAACCAGCCCTTGACGATCGCGTTCCACACCGAATGGTCGTGAATGTGCGCGGACACGATGCCGACGCGGGTCTCCGCGCGCGTGATGCGCGCAGGCATGGGCAGCCCTGTCGCCTTCTGCCACACGCCCATCAACTGCGTGCAAAGCGCTCCGTAGCGCGCCATCGACTCGCGATGGTCCGCGTCCTGGTAGGCGAGGTAAAACGGTTGCTGCGTGCCCACCGCGCGCGCCGCCTTCTCGGCGCCCCGCTCGCCGCACCAGCGCTCGAGCGCCGCGAGTTCCGCGGCAAAGGCGCTCCGGCTCGCCTCGAGCTCGGATTCGCTTTCGGCCACCATGGGCACGCGCGCCATGGCAAGCGCCCAGCGCGCCTCCGCGTAGTCGGGGTCGAGCTCGAGCGCCTTGGCATAGCAGGCCAGCGCGCCCACCGCATCGCCCATGCCTTTCAGTGCGTTGCCGAGGTCTAAGTGCGCCTCCGCCATGCCGGGCCGCGCCTCGAGCAGGACGCGGTACGCCGCCACCGCGTCGGCCAGGCGCCGGTTCTCGCGCAGCAGCTGCGCCGCGTTCAGCAAGGCTTCGGCGAAGTCCGGCTTGTGCGTCAGCGCCTGCTCGTAGCACAGGAGCGCCTCTTCGGTCTTACCCTGGTGCCGGAACACGTTGCCCAGATTGTTGTGCGCCTCCACCAGGCGCGGGTCCCGCTCGATTGCCGCCTGGTACGCGGCGATTGCTTCGGCCTCGAAGCCTTTCGCGCGCAGCGCGTTGGCGGCGTAGAAATGCATGATGGCGAGGTCCGGGCGCAAGGCCAGCGCGCGCTTGCATGCAGCGAGCGCTTCGTCCCCCTCACCCAGCGCCAGCAAGGCGTTGCCGAGTCCGGCATGCGCAGGCGCCGAGTCCGCATTTCGCTCGAGCGCGCTGCGAAACGCAGCCGCTGCGTCCTTGGCCCGGCCTTGTGCGGCGCGCGCTTCGCCGAGGTGGAGATGGGTATCCGCGAGGTGGGACGCGCGGCAGGATATCAAGCCGGTCTGCGGTCACCCCCGCGGTGCCGAAATCGCGCAGGAGATCCTCTCGCGCGCGCCCGTCCGGCACGCCCACCAGCAGCAACCGCGACTGCGGCATGCGCAGCAGCAACTCGGCCCAGAGCCGCCGCACCGTGGCCGAGAGCTTGGGGGCGTGGTTGAAGGAACCGAACGTGACGTAGCCGTTCCCGAGGCAAGGCGGTTGCGGCGCGGGCTCGGCCGCGTACGGCGGGCGGAAGCACCACTGGCAGTTGGGCAGCCGCACCAGTTTCTCGGTGTGCAACCGGTCGCTTCGCCCGGGCGGATCGGCGCGCGCGTCGGTCAGGCGGTAGCCGATGCGCGTCAGCCCGGTGCTGTGCAGGTAACCGAGCCAGCTCAGCTGCACGGGCGCGGGCTGGCGCGCAAACACCCCGAGCCGCAAGGCGCCGGCATGGCCGATGAGATCCACCAGAACATCGATCGCGTCATGCCGGATGAGCTCGCCCAGCGCGGCATCGTCCAGCGCGTGGCATTCGCGCCAGGTATCCGCGACAGCGCGCAGCGCGCCTGTCACCTCGTCGACCTTGTCGCCGGTCGAGTAACAGATCACCTCGACCATGCCACGGTCATGCCGCTCGAGCAGCGGCAGCATGAACCAGGCCACCGGGTGGCGGTTGAAATTGCAGGAAACGTAGCCGATGCGCAGGCGCCGTTCCTGTGCACGCGAATTGGCGTAGGGCGCGGTGCGCGCCGGCACCGCCGCCTCGAGGCGCTCGCCAAACGCGCGGTGCCGCGCAAACACCTCCTCCGCCGAACGCGTATCGCTCAGCATCAGCGTGTGCAGCTCCATCGATTCCAGATCGAAGCGCAGCGGCTCCAGGCGCCGTGCGGCCGCGAAGGCTTGCAGCGCGTCCTCGAGGCGCGAGGTGCCGCGCAGCATGTTACCCAGCAGGTGCCAGGCGGGAACGAAGCGCGGCTCGATCTCCAGCGTGCGGCGCAGCGCGACCTCGGCTTCATCGTACCGGTCCAGCTTCCACAGCACTTCGCCGTAGTGATACCAGGTGCCGCCGAGGTCCGGACGCATAGCCAGCGCCGAGGCAAGGCTGCCCGCGGCCGCGGGCAGGTCGCTCTGCGCTTCCTGCACGTACGCCAGCATCACCAGGGCGTCCGCGAAATCCGGCTTGCTCCGCAGCGCGGCGCGCAACAGGCGATCGGCGTCCTCCAGCGCGCCGCGCGCGCGGCGCAGTCGCCCGAGGTTGTAGTTGCCGTAAGGATTCGCGGACTCTG
>JAQBXT010000062.1 GCA_027624175.1 Pseudomonadota bacterium
GTTCAGGCTTCATCTTCACCAGAGAAAAATTTTTATACCAATTTTTCCTTTTGCTTTCCCGTGACAGACGGGCGTGTCAGCAGGAAATGTCGTATGTAAGCGCCGGAGCAATAATCCCTCACTGAAGCGGCCGGGTATTCCGGTTGCGCCGGAAGCGCCGCTGCTCGTCGGCCATGCCGGCGACCGGACAGGCGTCGTTCGAGGCCATCAGCCTGAAGCCCGGCGGCATCTGCACCACCTTGTCGCCGTGGCTCATCCACACCTTGAGCAGGCCATGGCCTTCGCTAGTGCGGGAGTCCTCGATACCCTCGAGCAGCTTGGTATGCCCGCGCGCGCGCACCTCGGCATAGCAAAACTCGCGCACCTTGCCGGCCTCGACCCTGCCGCCGAGTTGCTGCGCTGTTCCAGTCGCCGCGTTTGATCTGGATCAAGACATGGCGAATGAGCGGCGATGCCGGCCGAAATGCCGAGGCGCGCGACGCGTTCGCGGGGGTCGACGCGATTATCGTCGCCGATCTCAGGGCGTGGCGGCAGTCCGAGCGGCTCCCACGAGCGGGCTCATCAGGCAGGATCAGCGAATTTTGAGCAGCCAATCGATCAGTTTCTTGATGTCGGCGTCGGGTACTGAGGCATTGGGCGGCATCGGCACCG
Source organism: Pseudomonadota bacterium (assembly GCA_027624175.1). Lineage (GTDB taxonomy): Bacteria > Pseudomonadota > Gammaproteobacteria > Burkholderiales > SG8-39 > JAABQT01. The sequence goes on from JAQBXT010000062.1 coordinate 652, forward strand.
GTCCCCAGACGCCCTGGCCACCTTTTTTTACCTTGTCGGCGAGCTTGGCCTCGACTCCGACCTCTCCCTTGTATTTCTTGGCGATGTCCTTGTACGACGGACCAACGGACTTCTTGTCCACTGTGTGGCAGGCGAGGCAGTTGTGCTTCTTGGCGAGAGCCTCGTCGGCGCGCGCCGGGCCGGCAAGCGCGAATGTGGCGGCGCAGGCAGCGAGCAGGATTTTCATAGCGGGTCCTTTCCTAGTCAGGAGATATCATGCTGGGTGTTATAGATAATGAACTTTCTTGTAGCCGATCTTGATGATCTGCCGATCAACTTGGGTTTGCCGTCGATAAGCGCTACCTTGCCAGAGTCGCGTCGTTGCGTACCGGCGCTCAACTGTCTGAGCTTTTGCTCGTTGCGCGACGGCATCGCGGCAATCGGCCAGTTCTGCAACGACACGTTGCTGGCGTTCGCGTTGAAGGGTGACGTCAAGAAGGGTCTGTTTTCCCGCGGCGGATGCGGCACTGTCCCCTGCATAATCAACCGCTCAGCGGCGCGTTGCGGGCGCGGGTGGGGCGGCCGCAGACGGCGGCACTCTGTGTTGCAGCCTCGCCTGATATTTTTGCTGCATCTGCTCCAGCTTACTTGCGCGATGCTCGGCCCGCACAAGGGGCGCTGGCTGGAGCTCTCGGGAGCGGGGCAGGTGCACCCCCAGGTGGTGCGCAATTTCGGCCTCGACCCGGAACGCTATATCGGCTTTGCTTTCGGCTCGGGCCTCGAACGCCTGACGATGCTGCGTTACGGCATCGACGACCTGCGCCTGTTCTTCGACGGCGACCTGCGCTTCCTGCGCCAGTTTTCATGATCGTCCCCGAATACTGGCTGCGCAGCTTGTGCAATCCGTCGATGAAGACGGAGAAACTCGCGCAGCTGCTGACGATGTCCGGCCTCGAAGTGGAGTCCTGCACGCCGGTGGCGCCGCCCTTTGTGGGCGTGGTGGTCGGCGAGATCATCGCCGTGGAGCGCCACCCCAACGCCGACAAGTTGACGGTCTGCACAGTGGAAACGGGCAAGCACAAACTCAAGGTGGTGTGCGGCGCCCCGAATGCGCGCGTCGGCATGAAAGCGCCGCTTGCCACCGTGGGGACGAAGCTGGGCGACCTCGAGATCAAGGCGGCGGCACTGCGCGGCGTGGAAAGCCAGGGCATGCTGTGTTCGGCCAGGGAACTCGGCCTGTCCGAGGACCATGCCGGTCTGCTCGAGCTGCCTGCGGCGGCGAAGCCCGGGCAGGACCTGCGGCGCGTGCTCGAACTCGACGAACAGGTGCTGAGCTTCAAGCTGACGCCGAACCGAGCCGATTGCCTGTCGATGCTCGGCATCGCGCGTGAAGTTTCGGCGCTCACGGGCGCGAAGTTGAAGTCGACGAAGGTCAAGCCCGTCGCCGCACAGAGCAAGACCCGGCACCCGTTCAAGATCACCCACGCCGAGGGTTGCGGCCGCTTTGCCGGGCGCGTGATCCGCGGCGTGAATGCCGCCGCACCGACGCCGCACTGGATGCGCCAGCGCCTGGAGCGCGCCGGCCAGCGTTCGATCTCTGCGCTGGTCGACGTCACCAATTACGTCATGCTGGAGCTCGGCCGGCCCCTGCACGTCTACGACCAGGACAAGCTCAAGGGCGCGGTCGACGTGCGCTGGGGGCGCAAGGGCGAGAAAGTCCTGCTGCTCAACGGCCAGGAGGTCGAGGTCGATCCCGCGGTGCTGTGCATCACGGACGACTCCGGCCCGATCGGCCTCGGCGGCATCATGGGCGGCGAATCGACCAAGGCCGAGACGACGACGCGCAACCTGTTCCTCGAATCGGCGTTCTTCCATCCCGACGCCATCGCCGGGCGCGCGCGGCGCTACAACTTCTCGAGCGACGCCGCGCACCGCTTCGAGCGCGGCGTGGACTTCGCCAACAACGTCCAGGGCATCGAGCGGGCCACGCAGCTGATCCTGGAGATCTGCGGCGGCGAGCCCGGGCCGACCGTGGACCTGGTCGCGCGCCTGCCGAAGAGAAAACCGGTGCGCATGCGTGTGGCGCGGGCGCAGAAGGTGATCGGCGTCCCCGTCGCGGAGAAGGAGATCGGCAGCATATTCAGGCGCCTGGGCCTGCCGTTCAAGCGCCAGTCCGGGAGCTTCACGGTCACGCCGCCCTCCCACCGCTTCGATCTGGCGATCGAGGAAGACCTGATCGAGGAAGTGGCGCGCGTGTATGGTTTCGAGCGCATCCCGGCGCGCCCGCCCCGGGCGCCGGCGGCGATGGCGGCGACGCCCGAAGCGCCGCGCGCGCTGCACGCGCTGCGCGAGCGTCTCGCGGCCTGCGACTTCCAGGAAGTGATCACCTTCAGTTTCGTCGAGCCGCAATGGGAGGCGGACCTCGCCGGCGAACCGAACCCCATCCGGCTGCTCAACCCCATCGCCAGCCAGTTGTCGGTGATGCGCAGTTCGCTGCTGGGCGGGCTACTGGCCAACGTCCGCTACAACCTCGCGCGCAAGCTGTCGCGCATCCGCGTGTTCGAAGTCGGGCGTGTGTTTCAGCGCCACGCCGGGACGGCGGACGGGCCGGTCCAGGTCGCCGGGCTGCGCCAGCCCATGCGCATCGCGGCCGCCGCCTGCGGGCCGGCGCTCGAGGAGCAGTGGGGCGCGAGCAGCCGAGCCGTCGACCTGTATGACCTCAAGGCGGACGTCGACGCCCTGCTGGCACCTCGCGCTGCGCGCTATGAAGTGGCCGCTCACCCGGCGTTCCACCCGGGGCGCTCCGCCCGCATCCTGGTGGACGGGCGGGAGGCTGGCTGGATCGGGGAGTTGCATCCGCGCTGGATGCAAAAATACGAGCTGACTCAAGGGCTTGTCTGCTTCGAGGTCGATGCGGCCGTGGTGCAGGACGGCGATCTGCCGCAGCCGCGGGTCCCGTCCCGCTTTCCGCCCGTCACCCGGGACATCGCCCTCCTCGTGGACGCGAACATCGGGGTACAAGCGCTACTGGATGCCATCGGCAGCGAAAAACCGGCGATTGTGGTGCAGGTCGGATTGTTCGATCTTTACCAGGGTTCCAGCCTGCCAAAATGGAAGAAAAGCGTTGCTTTCCGGGTAGTTATGCAAGATACTGAACGAACCCTCACGGATGCGGAGGCCGATGCGGCGCGGGATGCGCTGGTCGCGCTGTGGGGCCGTCGTTTCGGTGCGACACTCCGCACATAAATAAAGAAATCAGGGAGTTGTGATGACTTTGACCAAGGCCGAACTGGCCCACCTGTTGTTTGAGAAGGTCGGGCTGAACAAGCGTGAGGCCAAGGACATGGTGGAAGCGTTTTTTGAGGAGATCCGCGGCGCGCTGGAGCGCGGCGAGAGCGTGAAGCTCTCGGGCTTCGGCAACTTCCAGTTGCGCGACAAGCCGCAGCGACCCGGCCGCAACCCCAAGACCGGCGAAGAGATCCCGATCAGTGCCCGCCGCGTAGTCACCTTCCATGCCAGCCAGAAACTGAAGGCAATGGTGGAAAAGGCGCGCCATGGAAAGCCGCAGCCCCAGCAAGAAGGCTGAGCTGCCGCCGATCCCGGCGAAGCGCTACTTCACCATCGGTGAAGTAAGCGAGCTGTGCGGCGTCAAGCCACACGTGCTGCGCTACTGGGAGCAGGAATTCACGCAGTTGAAGCGGGTCAAGCGCCGCGGCAACCGGCGCTATTACCAGCACCACGAAGTATTGCTGATCCGGCGCATCCGGGAATTGCTGTACGAGGACGGCTTCACCATCAGCGGAGCGCGCAATCGCCTCGACCATTCCCTCAGTGCCGACGAGCGCAGCGAGGCGTCCTCGCGGGCCGAACAACGCGAGGTGTCCGGCGCGGGCGCCGATCTCTCCGCGATCAAAAGAGAGCTGCGGGCGCTGCTGGAAACGCTGCGTGCCTGATAACATCCGGGGTCTCGGGGCGTAGCGCAGCCTGGTAGCGTACCTGCCTGGGGGGCAGGTGGTCGCGAGTTCGAATCTCGCCGCCCCGACCAAAATTAACCGGATGCTTCAAGACAAGGTAGTGGTGGTCACCGGCGCCGGCGGCGGCATCGGCCGCGATTTCGCCCTCGCGTTCGCGGCGCACGGCGCCAAGGTGGTGGTGAACGACCTCGGCACCTCGGTGGCGGGCGAAGGCGCAAGCGCCGGCCCGGCGCAGAAGGTGGTGGACGAGATCAAGGCGACGGGTGGCGAGGCCGTCGCCAGCACCGACAGCGTCGCCGATTGGGAAGCGGCGCATCGCATCGTCAAGACCGCGATCGACACGTTCGGGCGCATCGATTGCGTGGTGAACAACGCCGGCATCCTGCGCGACCGATTTTTCTTCAACATGTCGGTCGAGGAGTGGCGGGCAGTGATCGACGTGCACCTGAACGGCTCGTTTTACGTGTCGCGCGCCGCGGCGCCTTACTTCAAGAGCCAGAACTCGGGTTGCTACGTGCACATGACCTCCACCTCGGGCCTGATCGGCAACCTTGGCCAGGCCAACTACTCGGCGGCAAAGCTCGGCATTGCCGGCCTGTCCAAGTCCATCGCGCTCGACATGGCGAAGTACAAGGTGCGCTCGAACTGCATCGCACCTTTCGCCTGGAGCCGCATGATCGGCTCGATTCCCACCGAGACGCCCGAGCAGCAGGCGCGCGTGGAGAAAATGAAGCTGATGGAGACGGCAAAGATCGCGCCGCTCGCGGTGTACCTGGCGAGCGACGCGGCGCAGGAAATCTCCGGGCAGATTTTCGCGGTGCGCGCCAACGAGTTGTTCCTCATGTCGCAGAGCCGGCCCATCCGCTCGGTGCATCGGGCCGGCGGCTGGACGCCGCAGGACATCGCGGAGCACGGCATGCCGGCGCTGCGCCAGAGCTTTTTCCCCCTCGATCGCACCCAGGACGTGTTCACATGGGATCCGCTGTAGCCGACAAGAGCCACGCGGAGCTGCGCGAGGGCGTGCGCACCCTGTGCGCGCAGTTCGATTCCGCCTACTGGCAGAAGGTGGACGAGGCGCGCGCCTATCCGGAAGCGTTCGTCGACGCGCTGACCCAGGCGGGCTGGATGGCGGCGCTGATCCCCGAGGAATACGGCGGTTCCGGCCTGTCGCTCACCGAGGCCACGGTGATCATGGAGGAGGTGTCGCGCTCGGGCGGCAATCCCGGCTGCTGCCACGGGCAGATGTACAACATGAACACGCTGCTCAGGAACGGCTCGGAGGCGCAGAAGAAGAAGTACCTGCCGAAAATCGCCTCGGGCGAGTTGCGCATGCAGGCAATGGGGGTGACCGAACCGACCGCCGGCACCGACACGACCAAGATCAAGACTGTGGCGGTGAAAAAGGGCGACCGCTATGTCGTGAACGGCCAGAAGGTGTGGACCTCGCGCCTGCAGCACTCGGACCTGATGATCCTGCTCGCGCGCACCACGCCGCTGGCAGAGGTGAAGAAGAAGTCCGACGGCATGTCGGTGTTCCTGGTGGAGAAGAAAGAGGCGCTCGGCAAGGGGCTCACGATGCGGCCGATTCGCAACATGGTGAACCACGAAACCAACGAGGTGTTCCTCGACAACCTCGAGATCCCGGCCGAGAACATAATCGGCGAGGAGGGCAAGGGCTTCAGGTACATCCTCGACGGGCTGAACGCCGAAAGGATCCTGATCGCGGCGGAGTGCATCGGCGACGGCGCCTGGTTCGTGCAGCGCGCGGTGAAGTACGCGAACGAGCGCGTGGTGTTCGACCGGCCCATCGGCCAGAACCAGGGGGTGCAGTTCCCGATCGCCGAAGCCTACATGGAGATCGAGGCGGCGAACCTCATGCGCTACAAGGCAGCGGCGCTGTACGACGCCAAACAGCATTGCGGGGCGGAGGCCAACATGGCGAAGCACCTCGCCGCCAAGGCGTCCTGGGAGGCCGCCAACGTCTGCCTGCAGACCCACGGCGGCTTCGGCTTCGCCGCCGAGTACGACGTGGAGCGCAAGTTCCGCGAGTCGCGCCTGTATCTGGTGGCGCCGATTTCCACCAACCTGATCCTGTCCTACGTTGCCGAGCACGTGCTGGGGCTGCCGAGATCGTTCTAGGGCCGGAGATCGCCGTCCGCTAGAATTGGCCGCGCGATGGAGCGGACACCTTGTGCCGCTCATCGCGCAATGCCCTCGATGCGCATACTGGTATCCAACGACGACGGTTACTTCTCCCCCGGGATCGAAGTGCTGGCGCAGCGTCTGTCCGCCCTGGCCGAGGTGACGGTGGTCGCGCCCGAGCGCGACCGCTCGGGCGCCTCGAATTCCCTCACGCTCGACCGGCCGCTGTCGGTGCGCCGCGCGCCCAACGGCTACTTCTTCGTCAACGGCACGCCCACGGACTGCGTGCACCTTGCCGTTACGGGCCTGCTCGATTTCGTGCCGGACGTCGTGGTCTCGGGCATCAATCTCGGCGCCAACATGGGCGACGACACGATCTACTCCGGCACGGTGGCCGCGGCCACCGAGGGTTTCCTCCTCGGCATTCCGTCGCTCGCGGTGTCGCTGGCGAGCAAGGAGGCGCACCATCTGGAAAGCGCGGCGCAAGTGGTGCAGCAACTGGTGCAGCGCCTGCAGCGCGCGCCGCTGGGGCAGCCGGTGCTGCTCAACGTGAATGTGCCCGACGTGGCGCCCGCGGAGCTCGGCGCGCTCGAAGTGACGCGCCTGGGCCGCAGGCACAAGGCCGAGCCGGTGGTGAAAATGCTCACGCCGCGCGGCGAGCAGGCGTACTGGATCGGCGCCGCCGGGGCGGCCGCGGACGCCGGGCCGGGGACGGACTTTCACGCCGTGGCGAGCCGTCGCGTCTCGGTGACGCCGCTGCAGGTGGATCTCACCTTCCACGCCCAGGACGCGCTGATACGCGCGTGGCTCCGGCGATGAACGCCGGCATGCCGCGCAACGTGGCTGGCGTCGGCATGACCTCGCAACGCACGCGTGCGCGCATGGTCGAGCGCTTGCGCGACGCCGGCATCCGTGACGAGCAGGTGCTGGCGGCGATGGGGGCGGTGCCGCGGCACCTGTTCGTGGACGAAGCGCTGGCGAGCCGCGCCTACGAGGACACCGCGCTGCCGATCGGCTTCGGCCAGACCATCTCCCAGCCCTACGTGGTGGCGCGCATGATCGAGGCGCTGGCCGCCGGCCGGGAGCTCGGCAAGGTGCTCGAAGTGGGCACCGGCTGCGGCTACCAGGCCGCGGTCCTGGCGCAGCTCGCGCGCGAGGTCTATTCGGTGGAACGCATCCACGCGCTGCTGGAGCGTGCGCGCGCGAATCTTCGCGGCCTGCGCCTGTCCAAGCTGCGCATGACGCACGGCGACGGCAACCTCGGCCTGGAGAAGGCGGCGCCCTTCGATTCGATCATCGTTGCGGCGGCGGCGACCGCGTTGCCGCAGGCCCTCTTACGGCAACTGGCGCCGGATGGCAAAATGGTGCTGCCGCTAAAATCGCCGCACGCGCCGCGCGGCGCGCAGCGCCTCGCGCTCTACGAGCGCGGCGCACGCGGCATCACCGAAACGGTACTCGAAGCCGTACGCTTCGTGCCGCTGGAGACAGGGAAACTGTGACCACTCTGCATAAGCGTTGCATGACAATCGCGCTGGCCGCAGTGGTCCTTGCCGCGGCCGGCTGCGGCTCGGTGCCCGAGCAGGCGCCAGCGGACGACCTGCGGCCCATGGCGACCCCGAAGCCGGCGGCAGCGGTCCCGGGCGCAGTCGCCGCGACGCCGGCAGCGACCACGGTTCCCGCGGGCCACTACATGATCAAGCGTGGCGACACGCTCTACAGCGTCGCGCTCGAGCACGGCGCGGATTACCGCGAAGTCGCGCAGTGGAACAAGCTCGAGGACCCGGCCAAGATCTCGGTGGGCCAGGTGATCCGCGTGGCGCCGCCCGACGGACAGCCGTCGGTGCAGGTTGGGGCCGCGCGCGGCAGTGCGCCGCTGGAAGCGCGCCCGCTCGATGGTGCCGCCGCCGCGGAGCAAGGCCGCGGCGACGGTGGCACCAAGACCTCGCCCAAGGCGCTGCGCCTGCCTTACTCGGTCGACAACCTGGCGCTGCTCTCCAAGGGCGCGCCGTCGGCCGGCGCGCCGGCGATCGCGCCTGCGACCCCCAAGCCGGTGGCGCTGGCGCCTGCCGAGCCTGCGAAGCCCGAGCCGGCGAAGCCCGCGGCGGCGGGTCGCGACCCGGAAGGCATCGATTTCATCTGGCCGGCGCGTGGCAGCCTGCTCGCCGGCTACACGGAGTCCGGCAGCAAGGGCGTGGATATCGGCGGCAAGCCGGGCGACGCGGTGGTGGCCGCGGCCGCGGGTCAGGTGCTCTACACGGGCACCGGTATCCGCGGCTTCGGCAAGCTGATCGTGATCCGCCACGAAAACGGCTTCAGCAGCGTGTACGCGCACAATCGCGAGATCCTGGTCAAGGAAGGACAGACGGTATCGCGTGGCCAACGCATCGCGGAGCTGGGCGATACCGACGCCGACCGCCCGAAGCTGCACTTCGAGATCCGCAAGTCCGGCAAGCCGGTGGATCCGGCGCGCTATCTCCCGGGCGAGCGCCCGTCCTGAGGTCGCCCTACTTCTGCGCCGCCGGCTTCCTGGCGCGCGCCGCGCGCAGGGCCTCCGCGAGGTCGGCCACCGACAGCGCGTAGAACACGCTGCGGTTGTAGCGCGTGAGCACGTAGAAATTTTGCAGGCCGATGCGGAAGTCGTCCGGCCGCTGCGGCGTTTCCAGCCGCAGCAGCACGGCGCGCGCCTCCCCGGGCAGTGGCGCCCCGCGCGCCTCGACACCGGCCAGGGCCAGTTCCTCGAGCGTATGGCGCGGAAGCGGATTGTCGTCGGCATAGGCGCGATAGGCTTGGCCGGAGACGCGGGCGCTGCGCTGCACCGCCTCGCCCGGCCGCCAGCCGTGGCGGCGGAGGAAGTTGGCCACGCTGCCGATTGCGTCGCTCGCATTGCCCTGCAGGTCGGTCTGGCCGTCGCCGTCGAAATCCACGGCGTAGCGCAGGTAGCTCCCGGGCATGAACTGCGGGATGCCGATGGCGCCGGCGTAGGAGCCTTTCACGGCAAACACGTCGAGCTCCATCTCGCGCGCGAACAGCAGGTAGTTCTCCAGCTCGCCGCGAAAGAACGGCGCACGCGGCGGGTAATCGAAGGCGAGGGTGGCGAGCGCGTCGATCACGCGCCAGCGGCCGGTATTGCGCCCGTAGAACGTCTCCACGCCGATGATGGCAACGATGATTTCCTCCGGCACGCCGTAAGTGCGGCGCGCGCGCGCCAGTTGCGCGGCATGCTCCCGCCAGAAGGCGAGGCCGGCGCGCAGGTGGCGCTCGTTGACGAACATGGCCCGGTATTCGCCCCAGGAGCGCGACTGCGTCTCGGGCTGCGCGCGCATCGCCGCCAGCACGGCGTCCTGGCGCCGGGCACCTGAGAATACGGCGCGCAACTCGTCCGCATCGAAGGCATGTCGCTCCACCATCCGGCGAATGAATTCCTGTACGTCCGGGTGCAGCGCGTAGGTCGCACCGGCCGGCTCGTCGGCGCGCGCCGGCGCTGCCGCCAGCAGCAGGAGCAGGGCCAAAGCGGCGCGCACGGCGCTCACGCGACGCGCAATTCGCGCACCCGGCGCTCGAGTTCCGCAACGCGCTCGCGCGCAGCTTCGCGCCCGTAGCGTGCGCCGATGTAGAGCGCGGCGATGGCGTGTATCGCGGGGGCGGCGGCAGGCAGCTGTCGCGCGGCGCGCTCGGCAAAGTCGCGCGGTCCTTCGGCCGGCGCCCGCGCCACGCCGTTGCCGCTGAGCTTGCGGCAAAAGGCCTGCCAGGCGCGTTGCACCGGGTCGGGCCGCGCCAGGCGGCGCAGGGACCAGGCGAGCAGCACCAGCGTGAACACGCCGAGGATCGAGGCCATGGCCGCGGTCAGCTTGCGCCAGTCGACGTCGCGCATGCCCAGGCTGGTCATCAGGTCGCGCTGGCGCTCCACGCCGTAGCCGAGCACCCAGACGTTCCAGCGGTGCGCGAGCGCTTCCCAGTTGCTGCGCAGGCCGCGCAGCCACTCGAGCTGAGGCCGCATCAGGAAAGGCACCGGGTCGCCCTGGCGCGCCGAGCGACTCAGCCCCAGGTCCACGCGGCCCGGGACTGCCGCGGCGGTCGGATCGACGCGCACCCAGCCGCGGCCGCCGAGATGCACCTCCGCCCAGGCGTGCGCGTCCGACTGGCGCACGGTGATGATGCGGTCCACGGAATTCACCTCGCCGCCCTGGTAGCCCGTCACCACGCGCGCCGGCACCCCGGCCGCGCGCATCAGAAACACGAAGGCGGAGGAAAAATGCTCGCAGAAGCCCTCGCGCGCATCGAACAGGAATTCGTCCACCGACTCGCGCCCGAGCAGGGGCGGCTCGAGCGTATAGCCGAGGCGGCTGTCGCGAAAGAACGCGACGGCGCGCAGCAGCACCTGCGTCTCGTCCTGCGCGCCCTGGCGCCACTGCTGCGCCAGCGCGCGTGCGCGCGGGTTCGCGCCCGGCGGCAAGGCGAGGGCGCGGCGGATGCTGCCGTCGCTGGCACGCGCGTCGAGCTGCGGCTCCGCCAGCGATGCCAGCGCATA
>JAQBXT010000009.1 GCA_027624175.1 Pseudomonadota bacterium
ATCGTTGGCGCAGACCAAATCAAGTGTTACGCAGATTATGCTGCATTACTTAAGACGCCATGTTTAGAAAATCGAAATCTTCTCTCACTTCGCCTGGACCAGTTTTTTCACGCGGGTCACTTGCCGAGATTGACGAAGCCGATACCGCGGTCACCGCGCGGCGCGTCGAGCCGCAGGGCGTGCTGAAGGTCGCGCTGCCGGCCTCCTTCGGGCACAAGCACATCGCGCCGCTGATCCCGCGCTTCGCCGCACGCTTTCCGAAAATCGAACTTGCGCTTTCCCTCTCCGACCGCTCGATCAACCTGATCGAGGAGGGATTCGACCTCGCCATCCGCATCGCGGAACTCAAGGATTCGTCGCTGGCCGCGAGGAAGCTCGCGCCCAACCGGCGCGTGGTGTGCGCGAGCCCGGGCTACCTGCGCGAGCATGGCTCGCCCAGGACGCCGCAGGACCTCGCCAAGCACAATTGCCTTGTGGCGAGCTGGGACCATGGGTTCGCCATGACCTGGGAGTACAAGAGCCCGGTGGGCAAACGCGGCTCGGTGCGCGTCACCGGCCGCTATGCCTGCGACAACTGGGAGGTGCTGCGCGAGTGGGCGGTGGCGGGATTGGGCGTGGCGCTCAAATCCACCTGGGACGTGCGCAAGCATCTCGAGGATGGCACACTGGTGCCGCTGCTGCCGGGCTACGATTTCAGCACGGACGTGGGCATCTATGCCGTGTATCCGCATCGCCGCTGCCTGCCGGCGAAGACGCGTGTCTTCATAGATTTTCTCGCCGAATCCTTCGGGTCCGAGCCGTACTGGGACCTGCCGACGGTCCCGGCGCCGGCAGCCGCAGGCGCCGACAAGCCTGCGCCGCGAACCAAGTCGCGCGCGGCCGTCTAATGCTGTGGTAGAACGCGATTGCGACGTGGAGGCCAAACAATGAACGCACCGGCAGACCTGGCCCGGGTTTCTCTCGACGACAAGTACACGCTCGACAAGGGCCGCGTATTCCTCACCGGCACGCAGGCGCTGATCCGACTGCTGCTGCTGCAGCGCGAGCGTGACCAGCGCGCCGGGCTCAATACCGCCGGCTGCGTTTCGGGCTACCGCGGCTCGCCGCTCGGCGGTCTCGACCAGTCGCTGTGGCGCGCGCAGCAGCACCTTGAGTCTCACCACGTCAAGTTCCAGCCCGGCGTCAACGAGGATCTTGCCGCCACCGCGATCTGGGGTACGCAGCAGGTGGGCATGTTCCCGGGTGCAAAGTACGACGGCGTGTTCGGCATGTGGTACGGCAAGGGGCCGGGCGTGGATCGCTGCGGCGATGTGTTCAAGCACGCGAACTCGGCGGGCACCTCGAAGCACGGCGGCGTCCTGGTGCTCGCGGGCGATGACCACGCGGCCAAGTCTTCGACGCTCGCCCACCAGAGCGAGCACATCCTCAAGGCCTGCTGCATCCCGGTACTCAACCCCTCGAACGTGCAGGACTACCTCGATTTCGGGCTGCATGGCTACGCCATGAGCCGCTACTCGGGCTGCTGGATCGGGTTCAAATGCGTCACCGATGTCGTGGAATCCGGCGCCTCGGTGATCGTCGACCCCGAGCGCGTGCAGGTGAAGCTGCCCGTGGACTTCGCCATGCCGCAGGGCGGCCTGAACATCCGCTGGCCGGACGGCTTCCTCGAACAGGAGATGAGGCTCCTCGACTGGAAGGTGTACGCGGCACTTGCCTACGTGCGCGCCAACGGCATGGACCGCATCGTGTGGGATTCGCCGCGCGCCAGATTCGGCATCATCACTACGGGCAAGAGCTTCGGCGACACGATGCAGGCGCTCGCCGACCTCGGCATCGACGAGCGCGTGGCGCGCGACATCGGGCTGCGCGTCTACAAGGTGGCCATGTCCTGGCCGCTGGAGCCGCAGGGCGCGCGGCGCTTCGCGCAAGGGCTGGAGGAGATCCTGGTGGTCGAGGAAAAGCGCCAGCTCATCGAGTACCAGATCAAGGAAGAGCTCTACACCTGGGACGCCGCGAGGCGCGCGCCGCGCGTGGTCGGCAAGTTCGACGACAACGGCGAATGGAGCCGCGCCGAAGGCCAGCCTGCCGGAACCTGGCTCCTGCCCGCGCATTACGAGCACAACTCTTCGATCGTGGCGCGCGCGATTGCCAAACGGCTGGAGAAAGTGGGACTCGCGGCGCAGCTCGGACCGCAATTCAAGGAACGCCTGGCGTTTCTCGATTTCAAGGAAAAGGCGCTCGCCAAGCCGCGCGTCACCGCCATCCGGCAGCCGTACTTCTGTTCAGGCTGCCCGCACAACACCTCCACGCGCGTGCCAGAGGGCAGCCGCGCCACTGCCGGCATCGGCTGCCATTACATGGCGGTGTGGATGGACCGCAGCACCTCGACCTTCACGCACATGGGCGCCGAAGGCGCGCCCTGGATCGGGCAGGCGCCGTTCACCGAGGAAAAGCACATCTTCGCCAACCTCGGTGACGGCACCTATTTCCATTCCGGGTTGCTCGCAATCCGCGCCGCCGTCGCGGCCAAGGTCACCATGACCTACAAGATCCTGTACAACGACGCGGTCGCGATGACCGGCGGCCAGCATCACGACGGGCCGCTCGACCCGGCGATAATCTCGCGCCAGATCGCCTCGGAGGGCGTGCAGCCGATCGTGATCGTCACCGACGAGCCGGAGAAGTATCCACGCGGCACCAACTGGGCGCCGGGCGTCACCATCCGCCATCGCGACGAACTCGACGCAGTGCAGCGCGAACTGCGCGAGTTGCCCGGTGTTTCGGCGCTGATCTACGACCAGACCTGCGCCTCGGAAAAACGCCGGCGCCGCAAGCGCAATGCCTATCCCGACCCCGCCAAGCGCGCGGTGATCAACGAGATGGTGTGCGAAGGCTGCGGCGATTGCAGCACGAAGTCCAATTGCCTCTCGGTCGAGCCGCTGGAGACCGAGTTCGGCAGGAAGCGCACCATCAACCAGTCCAACTGCAACAAGGACTTTTCCTGCGTCAAGGGTTTCTGCCCCAGCTTCGTCACCGTGGAAGGCGGGCAGTTGAAGAAAGGCAAGTCGGGCGTGCGTGCCGGCGGCGGAGACTTTCCCGCGTTGCCGGAGGCAGCGCCCGCTTCGCTGCAGGAGCCCTGCGGCATTCTCGTCACCGGCATCGGCGGCACCGGCGTCATCACCATCGGCCAGATTCTCGGCATGGCGGCGCATCTCGAGGGCAAGGGCGTATCGGTGCTCGACATGTCGGGCCTGGCGCAGAAGTACGGCGCGGTGATGTCGCATGTGAAGATCGCCGCGAACGCCAGTGAGTTGCACGTGGCGCGCCTGGGCACGGGCGACGCGCGGCTGGTCATCGGCTGCGACCTGGTGGTGAGCGCGAGCAATGACGCGCTGGAAAAGATGAGCGCCGGACGCACCCGCGCCGTGCTGAACGCGACGACCTCGCCCACCGCGGACTTCGTGAAGAACCCGGACTGGCAGCTGCCGGGCTCGAATCTGCACCACGACATCGCCGAAGCCTGCGGCGGCAAGGGCGTCGATTTCGTCCCGGCAGCGGAAATCGCCACGGCGCTGATGGGCGACTCCATCGCCACCAACATGTTCATGCTCGGCTACGCCTGGCAGAAGGGCTGGGTGCCGCTCGGGCGCGAGGCGATCGAGCGCTCCATCGAGCTGAACGGCGTTGCGGTCGAGTTCAACATGAAGAGCTTTCTCTGGGGGCGGCGCGCCGCGGTGGATCTGGAGCGCGTGCGGCGCATCGCCATGCCTGCCGACGTGATCCGGATCGAGCAGCATTTCTCGCGCAACCTGCAGGAACTGGTGGAGCGGCGTGCGCAGTTCCTCACGGAGTATCAGAACGCGGCCTACGCCACGCGCTACCAGGTGCTCGTCGGGCGGGTGCGCATCTCGGAGCAGGACAAGGTCGGCGGCACCAGGCTCGCCGAGGCCGTGGCGCGCTATTACGCCAAGCTCCTGACCTACAAAGACGAGTACGAGGTGGCGCGCCTTTACGCCTCGGGCGAGTTCATGAAGAAGATCGAAGGCATGTTCGAGGGCGACTACAAGGTGAACTTCCACCTCGCCCCGCCGCTGCTCGCCAGGCCCGATCCGCTGACGGGCGAACCGAGGAAGATGCAGTTCGGCCCGTGGATCATGCGCGCCTTCGGCCTGCTGGCGAAACTGAGGTGGCTGCGCGGCACGCCGCTGGACATCTTCGGGCGCAGCGAAGAACGGCGCATGGAGCGCACGCTGATCGAGCACTATGAGTTAATGGTGGATACGCTGCTCGAAGGCCTCACGCGCGAGAACCTCGAACTGGCGATCGAGATCGCGTCGCTGCCCGAATCGATCCGCGGCTACGGCCACATCAAGGCGCAGAGCGTGGCAGCGGCGCGCAAGAAGCAGGCGGACCTGCTCGCGCGTTATCAGGCGGCCCCGGTGCGTGCCGCCGCCTGAGCGTCAGCGGCGGCGGAACCGCGGCTGGGGGCGCTCGACCGACGAGCCGACGGTGATGGGTGCCGAAGGTTCGAGATACGAGCTGTAGGGCATGGTCCCGCGCACAGCACTTCTCGTTGGCGCCACGGGACTCATCGGGTCCTTTTGTTGCAGCGGCTGCTGGAATCAACGCGGTACTCGCGCGTGGTTGTATGGGCGCGTCGCGATATCGGCAAGGCGCACCCGAAGCTCGAGGTGGAGGTGGTGGATTTCGAACGGCTGGGCGATCGGCAGGTCGACGCCGAGGACGTGTACTGCTGCCTTGGCACCACGATCAAGGTGGCGGGATCGCAGGAAGCGTTCCGCCGCGTGGACCACGACTACCCGGTGGCGCTGGCTCGTGCCGCGGCGAAAGGAGGCGCCAAGCGCTTCCTCGTGGTCTCGGCCCTCGGCGCTGACCCGCGCGCAAAGGTGTTCTACAGCCGCGCCAAAGGCGAGATGGAGGCTGCGGTTCGTGCCGCGGGCGTGCGCGGGACGTACATCTTCCGGCCGTCGCTCTTGTCCGGTCCGCGCACAGAGAAACGGCTCGGGGAGAAAGTGGGATTGGTGGTCGGCGCCGTACTGGGCCCGCTGCTGGGGAAATACCGACCGATCCATGCCGACCTGGTCGCCGCAGCGATGATCACAGTAGCGGCGCAGAGCCCGGCGTCAGCCGCATTCGATTCGCATGAGATCAGGATGGCTGGCGGGCCGGCGCCTGTCCTCTGAGAAAGATATTGTTCGCCACCAGCGCCCCGATCACTGCCGCCGCCCCCACCAGCTCGACTGCCTCGTAGCTGCGCCCCAGCCAGGCCTCGATCGCGAATACGATCACCGGGAGGAGGTTCAGCATCAGCATCGTGTTCAGCGCGCCGAGGTACTTCACGCCGTTATTGAATCCAAGCACGCCGAGCACTACGGTAAAAACAATGAAGTAGGCGACTTGCCATTTCACCGACCACACCGCCTCGAACGTCGGCAGTTCCGAGTACCCCAGCCCGATTGCCGCGGCATTGATCGCCACCAAGCCAATCGCCCCGGGGATCGCCGTGAGCACGGTCATGCGCAGGGGCGACCAGCCGGAGAAATGCCAGCCCGCCATGGTGTAGATCACCCAGCTCACCGCGCCGAGGAACACGAGCAAATCGCCAAGCAGCGATCCGCCCGCGAACACTCCGGTAAAGCTGCCCTTGGTCACCACCAGCAGCACGCCACCGATCGCCACTGCGACGCAGGCAATGGTGAACGGCTGTGGACGTTTGCCTTGTGTGAGCCATACCGCGAGCGCCGTCATCGGCGCTTGCAGCGCCATGATGATCGCGGCGTGCTCGGGCCGTGTGAAGGAAAGACCCCACCAAACCAGCAGATTGAAGCCGCAGAAGCCGATCATCCCGAACACCGCGGCCGGCGCGAAGCGCCCGCCGTAGCGCAGCGCCTGCCGGCCCTCGACTGCCCAGAGGATGGCGATGAAGATCAGCACGCCGAAGGCGTAGCGCACCGAACCGAGGAAAAACGCGTCCAGCACCGGCAGCGTGCGCTTCGCCACCGAAAACATCGCGCCCCAGGAAGCGATGGCGATACCGAGCCAGGCGAGGCCCTTGAAGAGTTCCGTGCGTGGCGTCATTGCAAATGGGGACAGACCTCATTTTTCTCATTTGAGAAAAATGAGGTCTGTCCCCATTTATGCCACCCATTTATGCCATTTATATCTTACGCGGTTTTTTCTCGTCGCGCAGGGCGCGGCGCAGGATCTTGCCGACGTTGGTCTTGGGCAGCTCGGTGCGGAACTCGACGTGCTTCGGCCGTTTGTAGCCGGTCAACTGCGCCTTGCAATGCTCGAGGACGTCGTTTTCAGTGAGCGCCGGGTCCTTTTTCACGATGAACAGCTTCGGCACCTCACCCGAATGCTCATCGGGCACGCCGATGGCCGCCACCTCAAGCACCCCCGGGTGCATCGCCACCACCTGCTCGATCTCGTTCGGGTACACGTTGAAGCCCGACACCAGGATCATGTCCTTCTTGCGATCCACGATGCGCACGAACCCCTTGTCGTCCATGATGCCGACGTCGCCGGTGTAGAGAAAGCCGTCGGGCCCGATGACCGTTGCCGTTTCGTCCGGGCGCTGCCAGTAGCCCTTCATCACCTGCGGGCCCCGAATGCAGATCTCGCCCGGCTCGCCGAGTTTCACATCCTGCTTGTTGTCGTCGCGGATCGCGATCTCGGTCGAGGGCACCGGCAGCCCGATCGAGCCGCTGTAGCTGGCGAGGTCGATCGGGTTCATGGTCGCCACTGGACTGGTCTCGGTCAGCCCGTAGCCCTCCAGCAGGGTGCTGCCGGTCATCTGCTTCCACTTGTCGGCGACGGCCTTTTGCACCGCCATGCCGCCGCCGCCGGTGAGCTTCAGCGAAGAGAAATCGAGCTTGGCGAACTCGGAATTGTTGAGCAGCGCGTTGAACAAAGTGTTCACGCCGGTGATCATGTTGTAGCGGTGCTTGCCGAGCTCCTTGACGAAGCCGGGAATGTCGCGCGGGTTGGTGATCAGGATGTTGCAGCCGCCCCCTTGCATCATCAGCAGGCAATTCACCGTCAGCGAGAAGATGTGATAGAGCGGCAGCGCCGTGACGATCATGCCGGGCTCGCCCTTCAGTGCGGAAAGCAGCCATCCGTCCATCTGCTCGATATTGGCAAGGATGTTGCGGTGGAGCAGCATTGCGCCCTTGGACACGCCGGTGGTGCCGCCGGTGTACTGCAGGAAGGCGATGTCCTCGTGTCCGACCTCGACCGGTTTCATCTCCTTGCCGGCGGCCTCGGCGAGCAGGGCGTTGAAGCGGATCGCTGCGGGCAGCTCGAAGGCCGGAACCATCTTCTTCACGTTGCGCACCACGAAGTTGACGATCAGGCCCTTCACGCCGAGCAGGTCACCCAGCGAAGCCACCACCACGTGCTTCACGAGCGTGCGCGGCAGCACTTCCTCGAGCGTGGTCGCGAAGTTCTCCAGGATCACGATTACTTCGGCGCCGGAGTCCTTCAGCTGGTGCTCCAGTTCCCTGGGGGTATACAGCGGGTTGACGTTCACCACGATTCCGCCCGCGCGCAAAGTGCCGTAGAGCGCGACCGGATACTGCAGGCAGTTGGGCATCATGATCGCCACCCGCGCGCCCTTGCCATAGCCTTTCGATTGCAGCCAGGCGCCGAAAGCGCGCGTCATCCGGTCGAGATCACCGAAGCTGATGGTCTTGCCCATGCTGTGGAACGCCGGGCGGTCGCGGAACTCCACGACTTTCTTATCGACCAGGTCGCCCACCGATTTGTACTGCAGCTTGCCGACTTCGGCGGGCACGCCTGCGGGATAGCTCTTCAGCCAGATGCGTTCCATGGGGACCTCCTCCTCCGGACTGGATGATACTAGCGCGCGGCCCGCAATAGCCTAACGATCAGCGATGCGGCGAGGCAGCCGGGGGGGGCGATTGCTGCAGTGCCTCAAACTCAGGCTGCTGGCTGGCGCCCCCGCACCCCCCCCGGGGGGCAGGGGCGGCGCCGATCAGGTTCAGCGATGCTTGAACGTCGGTTTCCTCTTCTCCACGAACGCGGCCATTCCTTCCTTCTGGTCTTCCAGCGCGAATTGCGAGTGGAACACGCGCCGCTCGAACAGCACGCCCTCCGCCAGGCTGGTCTCGTAGGCGCGATTGATGGACTCCTTGATCATCATCACCACCGGCAGCGAGTAGCCGGCGATCTTCTCCGCCATCGCCAGCGCTTGTTCCATCAGCGTATCCACCGGTACCACGCGTGACACCAGTCCCGCGCGCAGCGCCTCCTGCGCATCGAGCATGCGCGCGGTGAGGCACAGGTCCATGGCGATCGCCTTGCTGGTGAAGCGCGGCAGCCGCTGCGTGCCGCCGGAGCCCGGCATGATGCCCAGGTTGATCTCGGGCTGGCCGAACTTCGCGTTCTCCGCGGCAATGGCGAGATCGCACATCATCGTCAGTTCGCAGCCGCCGCCCAGCGCGTAGCCCGCCACCGCAGCGATCACGGGCTTCCTGATCTTGCGCAGGTGCTCCCAGTCGCGCGTAATGTAGTCGGACTTGTAGGCGTCCATGTAGCTGTAGTCCTTCATGGCGGCAATGTCGGCGCCCGCGGCGAAGGCCTTGTCGTTGCCGGTGATCAGGATGCAGCCCACGCCCTCGTCCGCGTCGAATGCGTACAGCGCCGCGGCCATTTCCTGCATCACCTTGGCATTCAGCGCGTTCATCTGCTTGGGGCGGTTGAGCGTGATCAGGCCGACGCGGCCCTTTTTCTCGCTGAGGATGAATTCGTAGGTCATTTTGTGCGTGTCCTGAGTTCGGAGAGGAGGATAGCCCCGGGGATGTCGATGCGCTTGGGATTGGGTCGGATTTTAGCTAAGCTTTGCCCATGCCCTCCGTCCTTGTTTCGACTGAAGCGGGCGTGATGACCCTCACGCTGAACCGCCCCGACAAGCTGAACGCCTTCGTTGGCGAGATGCACGGACTGCTGCGCGAGGCGATGGCCGTGGCGGAATCGGATGCCGCGATCCGGGCGCTGCTTCTGACCGGCGCCGGCCGCGGCTTTTGCGCCGGACAGGACCTCTCCGAGCGCAACTTGAACGACCCCAGGCTCGACCTCGGCGCCGGTCTGGACGCCCACTACAACCCGTTCATCCGGCGGCTGCGCGCGCTGCCCAAGCCCGTGGTCTGCGCCGTGAACGGCATCGCCGCCGGCGCCGGCGCCAACATCGCTCTGTCCTGCGACCTGGTGCTCGCCGCGCGCTCGGCCTCGTTCCTGCAGGCCTTTGCCAAGATCGCGCTGGTGCCCGATTGCGGCGGCACTTATTGGTTGCCCAGGCTCGCCGGCACCGCGCGGGCGATGGGCATGGCGCTGCTCGCCGATCGCGTAAGCGCCGAGGACGCGGAGCGCTGGGGCCTGATCTGGAAGTGCGTAGACGACGACAAGTTGATGGAGGGGGCGCACAAACTTGCCCAATCGCTCGCCGCCGGCCCGACCCACGCCTACGGCACGATCAAGAAAGCGATTTACGCCTCGGCCACCAACACGCTGGATGCGCAGCTCGACCTGGAGCGCGATTCCCAGCGCGAGGTCGGCCGCCACCAGGACTACCGCGAGGGCGTGGCCGCGTTCCTCGAGAAGCGCAAACCGAATTTCACCGGCAAATGAAAGCCAGGCGGTTTCCCGTGAAGCAAGGGTTCCCCTTGGAGCCGATCGAGAAGGCGTCCCGCAAGAAGCTCGCCGCACTGCAGCTCCAACGCCTCAAGTGGTCGCTCAAGCACGCCTACGAACACGTACCGCACTACCGGAAGAAATTCGACTCTGCGGGTGTGAAGCCGAAAGACCTGAAGTCGCTCGCCGACCTGGCGAAATTCCCTTTCACCGCCAAGGCCGACCTGCGCCAGAACTATCCCTTCGGCATGTTCGCCGTGCCGATGGACCGGATCGTGCGCATCCACGCCTCCAGCGGCACCACCGGCAAGCCGACGGTGGTCGGCTACACGCAGAAGGACATCGACACTTGGACGCACGTCATGGCGCGCTCCATCCGCGCCGCCGGCGCGCGCCCCGGCGACAAAGTGCACGTCGCCTACGGCTACGGGTTGTTTACCGGGGGCCTGGGCGCGCACTACGGCGCCGAGCGGCTCGGCCTCGCCGTCATCCCGGTTTCGGGCGGCATGACCGAGCGCCAGGTGCAGCTGATCCAGGACTTCAAGCCCGAGATCATCATGGTGACGCCGTCCTATATGCTGGCGATCGCCGACGAGATGGAAAAACAGGGCCTCGACCCGAAGAAGGCGTCCTTGCGCATCGGCATCTTCGGGGCCGAGCCGTGGACCAACGAGATGCGCAAGCAGATCGAGGCGCGGACGTCGCTGAATGCCATCGACCTCTACGGCCTGTCGGAAGTCATCGGGCCGGGCGTGGCGCAGGAGTGCGTGGAGACCAAGGACGGCCTCACCATCTGGGAGGACCACTTCTATCCCGAGATCGTCCACCCAGAGACAGGTGAAGTGCTGCCCGAGGGCGAGCAGGGCGAACTCGTGTTCACCTCGTTGACGAAAGAGGCGATGCCGGTGATCCGCTACCGCACGCGCGACCTCACCCGGCTCCTGCCGCCCACCGCGCGCTCGATGCGTCGCATGGAGAAGATCACCGGCCGGTCGGACGACATGCTGATCATTCGCGGCGTGAATGTGTTCCCGACGCAGATCGAGGAGCTGATCCTGAAACGGAAGGAGCTCGCGCCGCACTACGTAATGGAAGTAAGCAAGGACGGCCCGATGGATCACCTGACGGTGTTGGTGGAACTCGCTCCGGGCGCCGTGGACGCGAAGTCCGCGGCCTCGCTGCAGCACGCGATCAAAGCCTACGTTGGCGTCACCGCGGATGTGAAGGTCGTTCCGTTGTCTTCGATCGAGCGTTCCATCGGCAAGGCCAAGCGCGTGATCGACAAGCGACCAAAATGATCCTCGGCCTCACCCGCAAGCAGCTCGAAGACGGCGCGCAACTCGTGCACGCAACGGTGGCGGCCACACCGCAGTACAGCTGGCCGCTCCTGAACGAGCGCGCGGGCACGGAGATCTGGGTCAAGCACGAGAACCACACTCCCATCGGCTCGTTCAAGGTGCGCGGCGGGCTGACCTTGATCGAGCATCTCAAGCGCGAACATCCGAAACTTGCCGGCGTGATCAGCGCGACGCGCGGCAACCACGGGCAGTCGGTCGCTTTCGCCGGGCGGCGCCATGGCCTTCCCAGCGTGATCGTGGTGCCGCATGGCAACAGCAAGGAAAAGAACGCCGCCATGCGCGCCTGGGGCGCCGAGCTGATCGAGCACGGGCGCGACTACGACGAGGCGCGCGAGCAAGCGGCGAAGCTCGCCGCAGAACAGGGCTTGCACCACATCGGGCCGTTCGACCGCAATCTGGTAACGGGCGTGGGCAGCTACGCGCTGGAACTCTTCTCGGCGGTGCAGGACCTGGACGAGGTCTACGTGCCGGTCGGCTGCGGTTCGGGCATCTGCGGCGTGATCGCCTGGCGCGACGCGCTGGGCCTGAAGACGCGCGTGGTCGGCGTGGTGTCGGAAAACGCGGCGTGCTACGCGATTTCGTTCGCCGCGGGCAAGCCGGTGGAAACAAAAAGCGCAATCACCTTCGCCGACGGCGTCGCCGTGCGCGTGCCGGTGCCCGAGGCGCTGGAGGCGATCCTCGCCGGTGCGGAACGCATCGTGCAGGTGAGCGACGACGAGGTGAAGGCGGCAATGCGCGATCTCTACCGATGCACGCACAACATCGCCGAGGGCGCTGGCGCGGCGCCGCTCGCCGCGCTCCTCAAGGACAAGGGGCGTGCGGGCAAGCGCTTCGCGGTGATCCTCTCGGGCGGCAATATCGACCGGGAGGTGTATTTGGAGGCGCTGGGCAGGGGCTAGCGCCGCGTGCGCTGCTTGAGCGATCTCAGGAGCACCCAGATCCCTGCGGCCGCCGCGAAGTGTTTCAGCGTGTGGCCGCTCAACCACTGTCCAAAACCGAAGATCTCGCGATCGAAGACCTCGAAAACCTTGGCGATGCCGTAGGCGGCAGCAAGGGCGAAGATGACGCCGCCGTGCGTGTAGCGGGAACGGAACAGGGCGGCAATCGCAAGAATGACCGCGATCGAGCCGAATTGCACCGCCAGGTAGGGACGCAGGTTCTCCATCCCGGCGAGCGCGCTCCAGCGCCAATAGACCACGCTCGCGAGGCCGAGCAGCACCAGCGGCGCGAGAAGGAGATTCCCGGCGCGCACGCCGATGCCCTCGGCCACCACGGCCGCGAGCAGCGACATGAAGGCGATGGTCATCGGCAGGCGGTCCCAGACCAGGCGCGCGTCGTCCGGGGCGAGGTGGTACCAGGCCGAACCGACGCTCGTCAGCGCCACGCCGGCGAAGAACACCCAGTAGGGGTGCATTTCCTGCGGCGACGCGAAGCGCGCCAGCGCGCCCGCGGCGCGCTCGCGCCATAGAAAAGCCAGGCCCAGGCCGCCGACCAGCAGAAACGCGAGGTTCGACAGCGTATCGGCGGCGTTCTCGATCGAGAGCAGCGCGCGCGTGTCGGCAAACAGGTGGTACGCCTGCGCCTGCAGCAGCGGCGTGGAAAAGAGGCCCCACGCCGCGGCGAGCACGGCGAGGGCGATCGGCACGGAGGTCTTCAGGCTATTCGTCACTGTCTTCTCCCTCGAGTAGGAATTCTGCCAGGGCATCGGCATTGACGTAGGCCGCCATCGCCATCGCCCCGCCGCCTACCGTGCTGGCGAACGCGTCGCCGCCCGGGGGAACGAGCGTCGGCGCGGCCCGAAACTCGAGCACGAGCAGCGAGGCGGCAAGGATGGCGCCGGCGGTGCGATAGACGATGGATTTCATCACCTGTGCCCTAGTCCACGATCACCGAAAGATTCGCCTTGCGGTAGCTGAAGAATTCGATGCTGGAGCGGTTCTCCTCTACGGAGCCGACCAGCGCGAACTGCCAGTCGCGCCAGCGCCAGTTTTTGTTGCCGAGCGTGAGCTCGAGCCGGGCGCGCGCATCTTCGCGCACGCGACCGAAGAGCGGGTCCGGGGCATCGTACTTGCGCTCCCCGTACAACGCATTCGCGCCGAGTGTGTAGGCTCTGGCCGGCCAGAGCACGTTCACCCCGGGGCTCAGATCCCAGCCTTTGTAGGAGTACGGCTCCTCGGCTGCATGTGAGCGCTCGACCCCCCACGCGCAGCGACCCGGCGCTCGAGGCCGTCAGCCTGCGGCGCACCGCCAGCGCGGCACTCGCAAAATCGGCGTCGAGATAGTCGAAGTCGGCGAAGCGCACCTTGCCAATCTTTGTTTCGCCCGTCAGGCGCCATAGCGGCGCTTGCGCCAGCACGGCGTCCAGCCCGAGATACGGAAAGTCGTACAGCCGGTGACCACCGAAGGTACCGGCCTCGACGCCGGCCTTGCCCCGCACTCGCCCCGAGTCCGTGAGCGCCTGCACCACGCCCAGGTCGAGCGTCATCCGGTCGATCTCCTGGCCGGGGAAATCGCTGTAGGCCGCGGAGACGTAGCCCGCGGTACGCCCCGAGGCGGAGAACGGGCGCCAGCCGCGCAGCGCATAGCGCAGGCCCCACACCTTTTCCGGTGCCTCGGTCGGCGTGACGCGCAAATTGCCGATCGAGAACTCTTCCTGCGGTGCGAGGTTGCGCGGATTGGAGTCCGAGACGACTGTGACGCCGAGCTTGAGGTAACCCGTGCGTTCCTCGATGTCAGTCACGAAGTTGGCGATGTTGTCGCGCACGCGCCAGAGCGTGCCAGCTTGCACAGACACCTCCCGGAATAGCGCCTTCGCTTCCTCCAGCTTGCCTTGGGCGTAGAGCGAGCGCGCGAGCTCGAGTTTCACCCTCGCGCTGTCGGTGCGCTCCAGCATCGCGCGGAAAACGCGCTCGGCCTGCGCCGCCTCGCCCGCCTGCAGGTGCTGCATGCCTTCGACGAAGCCGCGCTGCAGAGTATCGGGCTGCTGCGCGATCGCCGGAATCGAGGCGAGCGCGAGCATGAACCACAGGGAGAGGGCGAGGCGGCGCATGGCGGCATCAGCGCTTCGCGCCGTAGGCGCCGACAAATTCCTCGACGCCTTTTGGCGCGTGAAGTACGAACATGCCGCCGAGCTCTTGCACCGCGGGACCATAGAACTGGCCGAACGACGTGCCGCTCATGGTGCCGCCAGCGTTGACGAGCGTTCCGGTGAAGGAGCTCGATCCAGGCGAGTAAGTCAGCGTGCCGCTCACGTCGAGATGCGGAGCTGCGCTCACCGCTGACAGATCGCGCGAGAGGCTCATGCCGCTCGAGGCAAGATTCAGCGTGCGCTGGCTAAAATCGACGTGGACGTTCAGATTCGCCGCAGCCATCGATCCCTGACCCGAGGGGTGGACATACATGCCGGCCAACTTGCCAGCAAACGTGGCGGAGCCGCTCGACTGGACCGCTGCACCGGGCGTGGCGGAACCGAACGAATTTGCATGGAGGTATTCGGCGGTGGTCCCCTCAGGCTTGGTCCAGACCCCGAAAGACTGGTAGTCCCAACCCAGTTCGAATGGATTCGCAACCAGCGCGATTCCGTCTGTCGGAGTGCTGGTGAATGCTGTTCTCCCCGCGTTGGACGTAGACCAGGCCACGTCGATTCCGGGCTGGTCGGACAGCGCGGATGAACCTGAACGCGAAACGTAGTTGAGCTCGTACGCGTTCAGTTCACGCAACCCCCCCGACCACTCGTAAGACAGAGTGGCGGTCTGAAAGCGGTACAGGTAACCCGCGAGGGCGAAGGAAACGGTGTTTCCGTCACCTGAACGACTGGTAGACAAGATTGCCCCCGGACCGGTGGCCGTCACGCCGATGCCATTCCGATGGTTCTGCCAGCTGGAAAATTCCACAAGCGGCGAGACGGCAATGGCGCCTGGCAGCGGGGTAATCAGGGTCGCGGCGTCGACCGGAGTGGTCGGCTTCGCGCTCCCGCTGGTATGCGTCACAGGTGCGGCCGAGGCCGCCGTAGGAGTGGTCTCGCTGGTCGTCGTCGACGTCGCGGTCCCGCTGGACGTGGTCGAGTTTGTGACTTGCGTTGAAGCGGTCGTGTCATTGGGACAACCACTACCTCTGCACCCGACGAAGTAGCAGGCAATGAGATACAGCGTCTCTCCCAGTGAACCGGGGTTGCTCTGGCCTTCTTGGTCCGATTGACCCCTGGAACCTCCAGAGCTCGCGCAGCCGGCCACCATCGCCGCCGCTGCGACGGCAATTGCTGTCTTCGTTAATATTTTCATGGCATCCGCTCCTTTCAAATTTCCCCGAACAACTTCAGCTCCACAGCGCGCATCACGACCGCGGCGCCCGAGCGCACGCCGAGCTTTCGATACGCGTTTTTGATATGCGTCGTGACCGTGTGCAGCGACACGCCGAGCCGGTCCGCGGCCTGCGCATAGGTGCAGCCCCGCGCGACCAGGTGCAGTACGTCGGACTCCCGAGGGGTCAGGCGGATTGCTTCGGTAATCGCATCGATCTGGCCGTTCATGGCTAGCTCCCTTAATGGGATCGCATTCTTTACTGAGCAGCCGGCGTGCCATGATCCTAAGTCGTTGTTTTTGCAGTTTCTTCATCAGAAATATGGACTATTGGTCGACACATCTCTAGCATTTCCTGCTGCTCAGGAATACATTTCATGCATGCCATCCCCGCGTATAGCCCCAGCGGAGCGAGAGTTCTTCTCCGCCCTCGCGGACGTCGTCTACGGCAATGTCTTCTCCGCGAACCGCGCCGATGTCATCGCCGGGCTCCTGCCCGGCACCCGGTCCGAGGACCTGAACAAAGATCCGGAGGCGCTCGCGCGCCTGGTCACGCCGCGCCTCGAGCCCTTCCTGCGCGCGGGCGGGCTCAATGCGACCGGCCTGAGCGACGCCGACCGGCGGCTGCTGGAGCCCGCGTTCCTCTATGTCTGCTATATCCGCGCCGTGCCGCAGCTCGACGCGCTGATCGAGCGCCAGACCGGCAAAGGCGGCGAGCCGCTGCCCGCACCCTTCGCGGACGAGGTCATCGGCGATCTGATGCGCTGCGGCTTCGACGAGGAGCGCTCGCTGCGCTACTTCGCGCTGTACTTCCAGTTACGCCGCGGCTTCTACTTCATCCGCCTCGGGCTCGCCGGCAAGTGCGACTCCATGCGTCGGCTGCGCGAAGCACTGTGGAACAACATCTTCACCCACGACATGCGCGGCTTCGAGACGGCGCTGTGGGGCCGCATGGAGGACTTCTCGACGTTGCTGCTCGGCGAAACCGGCACCGGCAAGGGCGCGGTGGCATCAGCCATCGGCCGCTCCGGATTCATTCCCTACGATCGCGCGCGGCGCCGCTTCGCCGCCAACTTCACCGAGACCTTCATCGCCATCAACCTGTCGCAGTATCCGGAGACGCTGATCGAGTCGGAACTGTTCGGCCACCGCAAGGGCGCCTTCACCGGCGCTATCGACCACCACGAGGGCGTGTTCGAGCGCTGCAACGAGCACGGCGCGCTGTTCCTCGACGAAATCGGCGAGGTCTCCATCCCGGTGCAGATCAAGCTCCTGCAGGTGCTGCAGGAGCGCACTTTTACCCCGGTCGGCGGCCGCGAGAAGCGGCGCTTCGGTGGGCGTGTCATCGCCGCCACCAATCAGCCGCTCGGCGCGCTGCGCCGCGGGGGGCGCTTTCGCAACGACTTTTTCTACCGCCTGTGCTCGGACGTGATCGAGGTGCCGACGTTGCGCCAGCGAATCGCCGAGTCGCCCGCCGAATTGGAGCTGATGGTGCGCCTGCTGGTTTCACGCATCGCCGGCGCGGAGGTCCCCGATCTTGTGACCCTGGTACTGGAAGCGCTCGAAGCCAACCTGCCCCAGGGCTATCCCTGGCCCGGGAACGTACGCGAACTGGAGCAGGCGGTCCGCCGCATCCTGCTCACGGGTCGTTACGCGGGCGAGACCGCGCCGGCGGCCGTCGACGAAGAAGACGCGCTCGCGGAGAAGCTGCGCGCGGGAGACCTCAGCGCCGACGAGCTATTGGCCCGCTATTGCGCCCTGCTGCACCGCAGGCTGGGCACCTACGCGGAGGTCGCCAAGCGCACCGGGCTCGATCCCCGCACGGCGCGCAAGTACGTGGAGAGCGCAACATCCGGATAGATTTGCTCCGCCCGGCCCGCTAAAGTGCCGCCATGGAAAACGTC
The DNA here is from genome assembly GCA_027624175.1 of Pseudomonadota bacterium. GTDB lineage: Bacteria > Pseudomonadota > Gammaproteobacteria > Burkholderiales > SG8-39 > JAABQT01. The sequence continues at coordinate 17,233 of JAQBXT010000009.1, forward strand.
ATCGCCAAGGCGCGCAGCTACCTCGACATGCACAGAGGAGAGCGCATCTCCCTCACGCAGCTGGCGCGCGCGGTAGGCGCCAGCCCCTTTCACCTGCAACGGCGGTTCAAGGAGTCCCTCGGGCTGTCGCCCGGCGACTACCAGCGCGAGGCGCAGCTCGAGGATGCCAAGCGCCACCTGAAGAACGGCGGCCGCGTCACGGACGCGCTGTTCGAGGCCGGCTACGGTTCGGTGTCGCGCTTCTACGAGAAAGCGGCCGCGCGCCTGGGCATGCCGGCGCGCGCGTACCGCAACCGCGGCAAGGGAACGCGGATCTTGTACGCCACGTTCGCCTCGCCGCTAGGCGCGGTCCTGATCGCCGGCACCGAGCGCGGCCTGTGTTCGGTCAAGCTGGGCGACGGCGCGAAGAAGCTCCTGTCGGAGGAATTCCCCGAGGCTGAAGTCGTGGCGGACGCAAAAGCCCTGGCGCCGATCAGGAGCGCGATTCTGGAATTCATGCACGGCGACGCCTCCCTCGCGAAGATTCCCCTCGACATCCGCGGCACGGTGTTTCAGAGGAGGGTCTGGGATCAGCTGCGCCGCATCCCCGCGGGCGAGACGCGCAGCTACGGGCAGATCGCGCGCGCCATTGGCGCACCGCGCGCGGTGCGTGCGGTGGGCAGCGCCTGCGGCGCCAATCCCGTGGCGCTGGTCATCCCCTGCCACCGTGCCCTGCGCGCCGACGGCACGCTCGGCGGCTATGCTTGGGGCCTCGCGAAGAAGAAGAAGCTCCTGGAGATCGAGAAACGCGCGCGTAAATGAAGGCGGCCGACTACGGCCGCCTGGTCGCGCTGGCCGCGCTCTGGGGCGCGGCATTCATCTTCATGCGCGTCGCCGCGCCGGTGCTGGGGCCGGTGTGGACGCCGGAATTCCGCGTCCTGATCGGCGGGCTCGCGCTGCTGGCCTGGTTTCGCATCGTCGGTTTCGATCCCGGCCTGCGCACGCATTGGCGCTTCTACCTGCTGATCGGCACGGTGAACATCGCCGTGCCCTTCGTGCTTTACTCCTTTGCGGCGATGCACGCGCCGGCGTCGTTGCTGTCCATCACCAATGCCACTTCGCCGATCTTCGGCCTGGCGTGGGCGGCGGCCTTCGGCGACGAGCGCGTCACGCTGCGCAAGGCGGCCGGCCTTGGCCTGGGCATCGCGGGCGTGGCGCTCATCGCCCAACCCCCTGGCGTCGCATCAGAGCCGCTGTTCGGCTGGGCGGTGGCGGCTGCGCTCGGTGCCTGCTGCGCCTACGGGCTCGCCGGCCCGCTCATCAAGCGCTACAGGGGCGACACCTCGCCGCGCGGCATGGCCGTCGGCAATCAGCTTGCCGCCGCCGTAGTACTGATTCCGTTTCTTCCTTTTGCCCCGCCGCTCGCCGCGCCTTCGGCGCTGGTGATCGCCAACGTCCTCGCGCTCGCGCTGCTGGCGAGCGGCGTGGCGTTCCTGCTCTACTTCCGGTTGATCGCCGATGTCGGTGCGACGCGCGCACTTACCGTGACCTACCTGATCCCGCTGTTCGGCATCTTCTGGGGCTGGCTGTTTCTCGGCGAGGCGCTCCCGGCCAGCGCGCTCGCCGGCGGAGTTTTGATCCTCGGCGGGACGGTGCTGGTCACCCGCAGCTAGAATTGGGGACAGACCTCATTATTCTCAAATGAGAATAATGAGGTCTGTCCCCATTTACCATGCCCGCCTATCCCCATTTGTTCCGCCCGCTGGACCTGGGCTTTGTCACGCTGCCCAACCGCATCCTGATGGGCTCGATGCATACCGGGCTCGAGGCGCGGCCCGACGGCATGGCGCGGCTGGCGGCGTTCTACGCGGAGCGCGCAAAAGGTGGCGCGGCGCTGATCGTCACCGGCGGCTTCTCGCCGAACGATGCAGGTGAGCTAGGCCTGCACCGCGCCCAGGTCAGCACCAAGGCCGACGCCGAGCGCCACCGCGTCGTCCCGCGCGCCGTGCACGACGCGGGCGGCAGGATCGTGCTGCAGTTGCTGCATTCCGGGCGCTACGGATTTCACAAGAACATCGTCGCGCCCTCGCCGGTGAAGTCCGGCATCAACCCCAATGCGCCGCGCGAGCTGGGCGACGCCGAGATCGAGCGCACCATCGCTGATTTCGCCGCCAGCGCGGCGCTGGCGCGCGAGGCGGGCTACGACGGCATCGAGGTGATGGGCTCGGAGGGTTACCTGCTCACGCAGTTCCTCGCCGTGCGCGCCAATCAACGGGCGGACCGCTGGGGCGGAAGCCTCGAGAACCGCATGCGCCTGCCGGTCGAAGTGGTGCGCGCCTGCCGCGCCGCTTCGGGCGAGGATTTCATCATCATCTATCGCATCTCGGCGCTGGAACTGGTCGAGGGCGGCCTCGCGGCCACAGAGATCGCCGCGGTGGCGCGCGCGATCGAGCAGGCGGGCGCCACGCTGCTCAACACCGGCATTGGCTGGCACGAGGCGCGCATCCCCACCATCTCACAGGCCGTGCCGCGCGGCGGCTTCGCCTGGGCGACACGCAACCTGAAGGAGGCGGTGAAGATTCCGGTGATCGCCTCCAACCGCATCAACGCGCCGGAGACCGCGGAGGAAATCCTGGCACGCGGTGACGCGGACATGGTGTCCCTCGCGCGGGCATTCCTCGCCGACGAAGCCTTCGCCGCCAAGGCGCAGGCGGGGGACCGCGCCGGCATCAACATCTGTATCGCCTGCAACCAGGCCTGCCTGGACCACTACTTCATCGGCCAGCCTGCAAGCTGCGTCGTGAATCCGCGCGCCGGCCGCGAGACCAAGCTCGTGTTCACGCCGGTGACGAAGAAGAAGCGCGTCGCCGTGGTGGGCGGCGGCCCGGCGGGACTGTCCTGCGCTGCGGTCGCGGCCGAGCGCGGTCACGACGTGGTGCTGTTCGAGAAGTCCACGCAGCTCGGCGGCCAGTTCAATCTGGCGAAAATAATCCCCGGCAAGCAGGAATTCTCCGAGTCGATCGCGTATTACGGCGAGCGGCTGCGCCGTGCCGGCGCCAAGGTGCACCTTGGCCATGCGCCGGACGAGGCAGAGCTCGGCTCGTTCGACGAAGTGGTGCTCGCCACCGGCATCGATCCGCGCAAGCCGGCCATCCCCGGCATCGGCCACAAGAATGTGGCCAGCTACGTCGACGTGCTCTCGGGGCGCGTCCTGCCCGGCAGGGACGTGGTCATCATCGGCGCCGGCGGCATCGGTTTCGATGTCGCGGTCTGGCTCCTCGAGCGCAACGCGCGCGCCACGCTCGATGCCGGCGAGTTCGCGAAGCATTGGGGCATCGTGCGGGACAAGGCCGTCTCCGGCGGCCTCGACCCCAAGGGTTTTCCGCCCGCGCACCCGGTGCACCGCATCACCATGCTCAAGCGCTCGGCGACGCCTTTCGGCGCGACGCTCGGGCGCACCACCGGCTGGGTGCACCGCGCCGAGCTGGCGCGGAACGCCGTGCAGATGATCAAGGGGGTCGAGTACCGCAGGATCGATGACGCTGGCGTGCATATCACTGTGGACGGCAAGGAACGCGTGATACCCGCCGACACGGTGGTGATCTGCGCGGGGCAGGAGCCGCTGCGCCCGCTGGCGGCGCGATACATGATCGGCGGCGCCAAGGAGGCGGGCGAGCTCGACGCCAAGCGCGCCATGCTGGAAGGCGCGGAGCTGGCCGCCGCGCTTTGAGCGTGAACGCTGCGACGCTTGCCGGCTGCGCCGCAATCCTGCTCTGGTCGACGCTCGCGCTGCTCAGCGCGGGCGCAACGCGCATTCCGCCGCTGCAGTTGCTCGCGCTCTGCTTTGCCGTCGCCAGCGTGCTCGGCCTGGCTTACGCCGCCCTGCGCCGCGTCAACCTGCTGCGCGCGGCACGCGCGCACCGCGGCGCGCTGCTTCTCACCACCGCGGCCCTGGGCGCCTTTCATTTCTTCTATTTCGTCGCGCTCGCCAACGCGCCCGTGGTGGACGCGAGCCTCATTGCCTATCTGTGGCCGGTGCTGATCGTGGTGTTCGCCGGCGCGTTCGGCGGCGCGCGCGTCACGCGCTGGCACCTGGCTGGCGCGGCGCTGGGCCTGGTCGGCGCCTGGGTCGTGATCGCCTCGCGCGGCGCACTCGCCGCTTCGCCTCGCTATCTTCTTGGCTACGCCGCCGCGCTCGCCTGCGCCTTCATCTGGTCGGGCTACTCGGTCGCCAACCGCCGCCACGCCGGCGCGCCGACCGCGCTGGTCGCCCTCGCCTGCGTCGCGGTGACGCTCGCCGCCTCGGCGGCGCACGTGATGTTCGAAACGACCGTGCAGCCTTCGGGCCGCGAATGGCAGGCAATCCTGCTGCTCGGGTCCGGGCCGGTGGGCGCAGCGTTCTTCCTCTGGGACCACGGCACCAAGCGCGGCCGCCTGGCGCTGCTTGGCGCGTTCGCCTATGCCGCGCCGGTGCTCTCCACCGTGTTCCTGATTGCCGCCGGCGATGCGGCAGCCACATGGCACGTCATCGCGGGCTGCCTCCTCGTCGCGGGCGGCGCGGCGCTCGCCGCGCGCGCCGAGCGCGGCGTGGGCTAACATGTCCGCAATGGACAAACTGCCGGTCGCCGTCATCGCCGGAGTGGGAGAAGGCCTGGGCTTCGCGCTCGGCAAGCGTTTCTCGCGCGCGGGCTACATGGTTGCGCTCACGGCGCGCAGCGCGGAACGCATTGGGCGCCTTGCCGGGCAGATCGTGCAGAGCGGCGGCCAGGCGTTCGCCGCGCCCACCGACCTGCGCGAGGAACAGGAGGTCAAGGCACTGTTCGATGCGCTGGAATCCGAACATGGCCCGGTGGAAGTGGCGGTGTTCAACGCCGGCGCCAATTTCCGCGCCCCGATCCAGGACACCCCGGCCGACATGTTCGAGAAGATCTGGCGCCTGGGCTGCTACGCGGGATTCCTGTTCGGGCGCGAGGCCGCGCGGCGCATGACGCCGCGCGCCAAGGGCACGATCCTGTTCACCGGCGCCACCGCCTCGATCCGCGGCGCCTCGCATTTCGCCGCCTTCGCCGCGGCCAAGAACGGCCTGCGCGCGGTGGCGCAATCCATGGCGCGCGAGCTCGGACCGAAAGGCATCCACGTCGCGCACGTGGTCATCGACGGCATGATCGATACCGCCGCGGTGCGCGCGCGCTTTCCGGAACGCGTGAAGGACCTCGGTCCGGACGCGATGCTGGGCACCGACGCGCTCGCCGAGCTTTTCTACCAGATCCACGCGCAGCCGCGCTCGGCCTGGACCTTCGAGGTCGACGCCAGACCCTGGTCGGAGAAGTTCTAGCCCGCATGCAGGCCCCGGAGGCGCAACAGCTGTTCGGGCGCATCGCCGCCAACATCGAGAAAGTGATGCGCGGCCAGCACGCGCAGGTGAGAAAACTGCTCGCCGCCTCGATCGGCGCGCGCTTCGCGCGCGTGCAGTTCACCCCGGATCTGCTGCCCTCGGACATCCTCGGCGTGTCGGTGTTCAACCAGCGCGACCAGAGCTTCGAGTGCCGCGAGGGCCCGGTATTCACCAGCATCCTGCTGGCCGACGAGATCAACCGCGCCTCGCCACGCACGCAATCGGCGCTGCTCGAAGTGATGGCCGAAGGCCAGGTGTCGGTCGAAGGCCGCACCCACGTGATGGATCCGCTGTTTTTCGTGGTGGCGACACAGAACCCGGTGGAGTTCCGCGGCACCTATCCGCTGCCGGAAGCGCAGATGGATCGATTCGCCCTGTGCCTCGCGCTCGGCTACGTGGACGCGGATACCGAAGTGGCGGTGCTCAACGCCCAGGACCTGGGCCACCCGCTGGAATCCATCGGCCCGGTGGCTTCGCGCGAGGAAGTGCTGGCGCTCAAGGACGCTGCGCGCAGGGTGCGCGTGGCCGAGGAGCTGAAGCATTACGTGGTCGAGCTGGTGCGCCGCACGCGCGCGGCGCCGCAGGTGCTGCTGGGCTGCGGGCCACGGGCCTCGATCGCCCTCACGCATACGGCCAAGGCCCTGGCGCTGTTCGACGGCGAGGAGTACGTGCGCCCCGAGCACTTGCAGGAACTCGCGGTGGCGACGCTCGCGCACCGCATGGTGCTCGATCCCCAGGCGCGCTTCGCCGGCGTCTCCGCGAAGACGCTGGTCGCCGACATCCTGCGCGAGGTGAAAGTCCCGGCTTGAAAAGGCTCGTCTACGCGTTGCTGCGCGCGGTCAGCGCGCTGGATCACAGGCTGCGCCAGCGGCTCACCCCCGCCGGATGGCTGGCGTTGGGTGCAGCGGGCGCTGCCGGGGCCGCGGGCCTGGACACCACGCAGAATTCGAGCTACCAGGCGGCAACGCTGCTCGCCGCATTGCTGCTGCTCGCCTGGGGGTCGAGCCTGTTCTTTCGGGTGCGCGTGCAGGCCGAGCGGGAGCTGCCGCGCTACGCCACCGCCGGCGAGCCCTTCAGCTACGCCGTCGCGGTCGCCTGGCCGGGCTGCCGCCTGCGCAGGCGGTGCAGCGCGTGATGCAGCACTTCTCTGGATTTTCGTACTCGCTGTGGCGCGATGCGCCGCCGCCCGCGGGCGTGACGCAGGGCGAGGGTTACGTACGCTGGTGTTTCGCGGCCGACGAAGAAAAGCTCGCCGAGGGCGTCGCCCGATTGCGGAGAGCGCTCGATTCGAAGTAGTGCGCCCCCAAAAGGTGCTCACGCACCAAGTTCGTGCGCCGGCGTGGTGCAGCGGCGCCGGTTTTCACTTTTCTTTCAAGCACTAAGTCCCTGGCACGGTCGTTGCTTTTCCTCTCGTGCGTAGTCCATTCAATCAACCAAGGGAAGCACACATGAAGCGCCGTGGCGTATTGAAATTGCTCAGCATGTCGGCCGCGATCGCGGCCATCGGGCTCGGGTCTTCGAGCCTGTATGCGCAAGCCAAGACCGTGAAGGTCGGCATCCTGCATTCGCTCTCGGGCACGATGGCGATCAGCGAGACCGTGTTGAAGGACACCGTGCTGATGGCGGTGGAGGAGATCAACGCCAAGGGCGGCGTGATGGGCTACAAGATCGAGCCCGTGGTGGTGGATCCGGCCTCCAACTGGCCGCTGTTCGCCGAGAAGGCGCGCCAACTCGTCACGCAGGACAAGGTGGCGGTGGTATTCGGCTGCTGGACCTCGGTCTCTAGGAAATCCGTGCTGCCTGTGTTTGAGGAGCTGAACAGCCTGCTGTTCTATCCGGTGCAGTACGAAGGCGAAGAAATCTCGAAGAATGTGTTCTACACCGGCGCCGCGCCCAACCAGCAGGCGATCCCGGCGGTGGAGTACCTGATGTCCAAGGACGGCGGTTCGGCGAAGCGCTGGGTGCTGCTGGGCACGGACTACGTGTATCCGCGCACCACCAACAAGATCCTGCGCGCGTTCCTCAAGTCCAAAGGTGTCGCTGACGCCGACATCATGGAAGACTACACCCCCTTCGGCCATGCGGACTACCAGACCATCATCGCCAAGATCAAGAAGTTCGCTGCCGAAGGCAAGAAGACGGCGGTGGTCTCGACCATCAATGGCGACTCGAACGTGCCGTTCTACAAGGAACTGGGCAACCAGGGCCTGAAGGCGACCGACGTGCCGGTGGTGGCGTTCTCGGTGGGTGAGGAAGAGTTGCGCGGCGTGGATACCAAGCCGCTGGTCGGCCATCTGGCCGCCTGGAACTATTTCATGTCGATCAAGGCGCCGGCCAACGACGAGTTCATCAAGAAGTGGGGCGGCTACGCCAAGGCGAAGAACATCGCCGGCCACAAGGACAAGCCGCTGACCAACGACCCTATGGAAGCGACTTACATCGGCATCTACATGTGGAAGCAGGCGGTGGAAAAGGCCAAGAGCTTCGACGTCGCCAAAGTCACTGCGGCGATGGCCGGGCAGACCTTCACCGCGCCCTCGGGCATCACTTCCACGATGGATGCGAAGAACCACCACCTGCACAAGGCCGTGTTCATCGGCGAAGTGAAAGCCGACGGCCAGTTCAACGTGGTGTGGAAGACCAAGGGCCCGGTCAAGGCCCAGCCCTGGAGCCCGTTCATCGCGGGCAACGACAAGAAGAAGGACGAGCCCGCGCTGATGGCGGAAAAGAAGAAGTAGTGCTCGGGTAATGTGATAGAAGAGGAGGGTCGGTTCGCCGGCCCTCTTCACGTATGAGAAGCCTTGCACTCGTGCTGCTCCTGTCGATCGCCGGTGGCGCGCTGGCGATCGACAAGGCGGCAGTCGACAAGCTCGCCTTTGGCGATGGCGACGAGAGAATCGCCGCCATCGGCGCGCTGGTGGCCGAGGCCGACCCGCGCGCCGTCGAAGTGCTCAAGGCGCTCGGCGAGGGCGAGATGCAGACCGCCGGCAAGCGCGTGCTGATCGTGCGTGGCGAGTTGGGCATTGACGCGTTCACCGGCGAGAAGGTCGCGCCGCTGCCGGCGGAACGCGAGGACGTAGTGGCCAACAACCGGCTGCGAGGCGCGATCGGCGACGCGCTCGCCGCCTTGCGGCTGCTCTCGCCCGAGCGCGCCATGCGGCTCGCCGCGGCAAAGGAGCTCGCCACCGGGGTCGACGCCTCGATGCTGCCTTTGGTGAACAAGGCGCTGGAGCAGGAAACCGACGCAGGCATCCGGCCGCTGCTCGAGCTGGTGGTGGCCTCCATGCAGATGAAAGGTGGCGACAAAGCGCAGCGCCTCGCCGCCATTCGGATGCTCGGCGAGTCCACCAGCCCGAACAGCAAGACGCTGCTCGCTGAAGCCGCGCGCGACACCGACGAGGAGATCCGCGGCGAGGCGCAAAAAAGCCTGCGCGCTGTGGAGGGGCGGCTTGCCTGGGGGGAGCGCTTCGGCCTCCTGTTTGCCGGGGTGTCGCTCGGTTCGATCCTGCTGCTCGCCGCGCTCGGGCTGGCCATCACCTACGGGCTGATGGGCGTGATCAACATGGCGCACGGCGAGCTGATCATGATCGGCGCCTATGCCACCTACGTGGTGCAGAACCTGTTCCGTGCTTATCTCCCGGGCGCCTTCGACTGGTACCTGCTGGCGGCGGTGCCGGCGGCCTTTGTCGTCTCGGCCTGCGTAGGCATGATTCTTGAGCGCATGGTGATCAGGTGGCTGTACGGCCGGCCGCTCGAGACGCTGCTCGCCACCTGGGGCATCAGCCTGATGCTGATTCAGCTCGTGCGCACGCTGTTCGGCGCGCAGAACGTGCAGGTGGAGAACCCCGCGTTCATGTCGGGCGGCATCCAGGCGCTGTCCAACGTCGTGCTGCCCTGGAGTCGCGTGATGATCATCGCCTTCACCGGCCTGGTACTCACCGGGACTTGGCTGCTGCTTACGCGCACGCGCCTCGGCCTGTTCGTGCGCGGCGTGACGCAGAACCGCGACATGGCTTCCTGCGTCGGCGTGCCCACCGCCCGCGTGGACACCTGGGCCTTCGGCTTGGGCTCGGGCATCGCGGGCCTTGCCGGCTGCGCGCTCGCCCAACTGGGCAACGTCGGGCCCGATCTCGGCCAAGGCTACATCGTGGACTCGTTCATGGTGGTGGTGTTCGGCGGCGTGGGCCAGCTCGCCGGCACGGTGTACGCGGCCCTCACTTTGGGTTTCGCCAACAAGTTCCTCGAGGCCTGGTCGGGCGCGGTGCTGGCCAAGATCGCGCTGCTGGTGTTCATCATCATCTTCATCCAACGCCGGCCGCAGGGCCTGTTCGCGCTGAAGGGCAGGTCGGTGGAAGCATGATGCGGCTCTATGGACCGAAGGCCTGGATCGCGCTGGGCGTGGCCGCGGTCCTCATATCCGTGCTGCCGCACTTTCTGTCGTCGTACTGGGTGACGCTGATCGGCAAGATCATGTGCTACGCCATCGTCGCCATCGCCATGGACCTGATCTGGGGCTATTGCGGCATTCTCTCGCTCGGACACGGCCTGTTCTTCGCGCTCGGCGGCTACGCGATGGGCATGCACCTGATGCGCCAGATCGGGCGCGAGGGCCAGTACCAGTCGGACCTGCCCGACTTCATGGTGTTCCTCGATTGGAAGGAGCTGCCCTGGCAATGGTGGAACACCGACCAGTTCTGGTGGGCGATGCTGCTGGTGGTGGCGGTGCCGGGGCTGCTGGCCCTGGTCTTCGGCTACTTTGCCTTCCGCTCGCGCGTGAAGGGCGTGTACTTCTCCATCATCACGCAGGCACTCACCTTCGCGGCGATGCTGTTGTTCTTCCGCAACGCCACCGGCTTCGGCGGCAACAACGGCTTCACCGACTTCAAGCGTATCCTCGGCTTCACCATTACATCGCCCGAAACCCGCGCGGCGCTGTTTGCCGTCACCGGCGCAGTGCTGATCGCGACGCTGCTGCTGGCGCGCTGGATCGTGACCTCGAAACTCGGCCGTGTGCTGACCGCAATCCGCGACGCCGAGACGCGCGCCGCGTTCTGCGGCTACAACACGGTGCACTACAAGGTCGCGGTGTTCACACTGTCCGCGGTGCTGTGCGGCATCGCCGGCGCGCTCTACGTGCCGCAGGTCGGGATCATCAACCCGAGCGAGATGTCGCCCGCCAACTCGATCGAAATCGCCATCTGGGTGGCGCTGGGCGGCCGCGGCACGCTGATCGGCCCGATCCTCGGCGCCGGCGTGGTGAACGGCGCAAAGAGCTTCTTCACCCAGGCGTTTCCCGAATACTGGCTGTATTTCCTCGGGCTGCTGTTCATCCTGGCCACGCTATTCCTGCCGCAGGGCATCGCCGGCCTCGCGCAGCGCTGGAAGGACAAGCGCGTGTGAGCGCCACCCCGGTCGCCGTCAACGAGAGCGGGTTACTCGGCCGCGTCAGCACCGGCGGGCTGGATACCACCCATGGCGCGGTGCTGTACCTGGAAGAGATCTCGGTCAGCTTCGACGGCTTCCGGGCGCTGAACCAGCTCTCCCTGTCCATCGACGTGGGCGAGTTGCGCTGCGTGATCGGCCCCAATGGCGCGGGCAAGACCACCATGATGGATGTGATCACCGGCAAGACGCGGCCCGACGCGGGTACCGCCTTCTTTGGCCAGACCATCGATCTGACGAAGTTGACCGAGGCCGAGATCGCGCACGCCGGCATCGGGCGAAAGTTCCAGAAGCCCACCATCTTCGAGCAGCACACGGTGTTCGAGAACCTGGAGCTGGCGATGAAGGCGGACAAGCGCGTGCGCCGGACGCTGCTCGCCAAGCTAGCTTCCGTCCAGCGCGACCGCATTGCGGAGACGCTGCGCCTGATCCGCCTGCAGGACGCAGCGCACCGGGTGGCCGGGCTGCTGTCGCATGGCCAGAAGCAATGGCTGGAGATCGGCATGCTGCTGATGCAGGAGCCGAAGCTGCTGTTGCTCGACGAGCCGGTGGCGGGGATGTCCGACGAGGAGACCGAGCGCACCGCGGAATTGTTCCTGTCGCTCGCCGGCAAGCATTCGCTGGTGGTGGTCGAGCACGATATGGCTTTCATCGAGAGAATTGCGCGCAAGGTCACGGTGCTGCACGAGGGCGGCGTGCTCGCGGAAGGGTCGATGGCGCAGGTGCAGGCCGACCCGCGCGTGATCGAGGTGTACCTCGGCCGATGAACCTCTCCGTCTCCGGCCTGAACCAGTACTACGGCGGCAGCCACATCCTGCGCGAGCTCGCTTTCGACGTGCCGGCGGGCAAGGTCACGGCGCTGCTCGGCCGCAACGGCGTGGGCAAGACGACCCTGCTGAGAACGCTGATGGGCCTCGTGCCGGCCGAGCGCGGCAAGGTTCTTTTCGGCGGCAAGAATCTCACCCGTGCCGCGCCCTACGAGCGCGTGCGCGCCGGCATCGGCTATGTGCCGCAGGGGCGCGAGATCTTCCCGCGCCTGACGGTGGCGGAAAATCTGCAGATGGGCCTTGCCACGCTGCCGCGCGGCGCGTGTGTCCCGGCGCGCATCTTCGACATGTTCCCGGTGCTTGGCCAAATGATGCGCCGGCGTGGCGGCGACCTCTCCGGCGGCCAGCAGCAGCAGCTCGCCATCGGCCGCGCGCTGGCCATGGGCCCGAAGCTGCTGATCCTCGACGAGCCTACCGAAGGCATCCAGCCCTCGATTATCAAGGACATCGAGCGCGCCATCCGCGCGCTTGCGGCGACCGGCGAGATGGCGATCCTTTTGTGCGAGCAGTACTACGATTTCGCCCGCTCGCTCGCGGACCAGTACCTGGTGATGGAACGCGGCCAGATCATCGCGCGCGGCGCCGGCGCCGACATGGAACGCGACCGGGTAAAGGCCCTGCTGGCGGTATGATCGAGCCATGCAACTCGCCGAACCTGTCGCCCAATCCTGGAAGGCCGAGTTGCGCCTCGGCTTCGAGAATCGCGACGGCAGGACGGTGCTCGCGCAACGGCGTCACGACGGTCCGCTGGTGGTGCAAAAGGCGCTATACCCGGAAGGCGACGCCGTGTGCCACGCGATCGTGGTGCATCCGCCGGCGGGGATCGCGGGCGGCGATGAGCTGGAACTGAATGTGCGCGCCGGTGCCGGCGCGCACGCGCTGCTGACCACGCCAGGCGCGGGCAAGTGGTACCGCTCGGCGGGACCATGGGCCGCGCAAAGCTTGCGCTTCGAAGTGGCGGGCGCGCTGGAATGGCTGCCGCAGGAGACTATCGTGTTCGATGGGGCGCTGGCGCGGCTGGACACGGAAGTGCGTTTGCAGGGCGATGCGCGCTATCTGGGCTGGGAGATCCTGTGCCTGGGACGGACCGGATCCGGCGAGCGTTTTGGCAAGGGGGAAATCCGCTTGCACACCAGGCTCTATCGCGACGGCAAGTTGTTGTGGATAGAACGCGGCCGCATCGAGGGCGGCGGCGCATTGCTCGATTCACCCGCCGGGCTGCAGGGGCAGCCGGTGTGCGGAACGCTGGTCGCCGCCGGACCGGCGGCGGATCTCGCCGCGTGCCGCGAGATCGAAGGAATCGCGGTCACGCAATTGCCAGGCGTGCTGGTCGCAAGGGTCCTGGGCGATTCGAGCGAACGGGCGAAGAAGTTGTTCGCGAAGCTGTGGAGCGTATTGCGGCCCGTGGTGTTCGGGCGCGAAGCGCAGATGCCCCGCATTTGGAGTACGTGAATGGAACTGACGCCGAGAGAGAAAGACAAGCTGCTCATCTTCACCGCCGCACTGCTCGCCGAGAGGCGCAAGGCGAAGGGCCTCAAGCTCAACTATCCGGAGTCGGTGGCGCTGATCAGCGCCGCGATCATGGAAGGCGCGCGCGAGGGTAGGAGCGTTTCCGAGCTGATGAGCTGGGGCGCAACCCTGCTGAAGCGGGAAGACGTGATGGAGGGCATTGCCGAAATGATCCCGGACATCCAGGTCGAGGCCACGTTCCCCGATGGAACGAAGCTGGTCACCGTGCACAACCCGATCCCATGATCCCGGGCGAGATGCAGGTCGCCGCGGGGGACATCGAGCTGAACAAAGGCAGGAAGACGGTGACCGTGGGGGTCACCAATTCCGGCGACCGGCCGGTGCAGGTCGGCTCGCACTACCACTTCTTCGAGTGCAACGAGGCGCTCAAGTTCGATCGCCAGAAGGCCTACGGTTTTCGCCTCAACATCGCCGCCGGCACCACGGTGCGCTTCGAACCCGGACAGACGCGCACCGTCGAGCTTGTCGCGCTCGCCGGAGACCGCAAGATCTACGGCTTCGCCGGGAAAGTGATGGGGGCCCTGAAATGAAGATCGCGCGCCAGGCCTATGCGGAGATGTTCGGCCCGACCACGGGTGATCGCCTGCGCCTCGCCGACACGGAATTGTGGATCCAGGTGGAGAAGGATTTCACCGTTTACGGCGAGGAGGTGAAGTTCGGCGGCGGCAAGGTGATCCGCGACGGGATGGGCCAGAGCCAGGGCCTGTCCAAGGACGTCGCCGACACCGTGATCACCAACGCGCTGATCATCGATCACTGGGGCATCGTCAAGGCCGACATCGGCCTGAAGGACGGCCGCATCTGGAAGATCGGCAAGGCCGGCAACCCCGATATCCAGCCCGCGATCACCATCCCGATCGGCGCCGGCACCGAGATCATCGCGGGCGAAGGCAAGATCGTCACTGCCGGCGGCATCGACTCGCACATCCATTTCATCTGTCCGCAGCAGATCGAAGAAGCGATGATGAGCGGCGTCACCACCATGCTGGGCGGCGGCACCGGTCCGGCGACCGGAACCTACGCCACCACCTGCACGCCGGGGCCCTGGCACCTGTTTTCCATGCTCTCGGCGGCGGAAGCTTTCCCGATGAACCTGGGTTTCCTTGGCAAGGGCAATGCCTCGCTGCCCGGGCCTTTGCGGGAACAGGTGAAGGCGGGGGCCATCGGCCTGAAGCTGCACGAGGATTGGGGCACCACGCCCGCCGCGATCGACAACTGCCTCGACATCGCCGACCAGATGGACGTGCAGGTGGCGATCCACACCGACACGCTGAACGAATCGGGTTTCGTCGAGACTTCGGTGAAGGCGATGAAGGGCCGCGCCATCGCCACCTTCCACACCGAGGGGGCGGGCGGCGGACACGCGCCGGACATCATCCGCATCTGCGGCGAGCCGAACGTGCTGCCGTCTTCGACCAACCCGACCATGCCCTACACGGTGAACACCGTCGCCGAGCACCTCGACATGCTGATGGTGTGCCACCACCTCGATCCGGCCATCGCCGAAGACGTGGCCTTCGCCGAGTCGCGCATCCGCAAGGAAACCATCGCCGCCGAGGACATCCTGCACGACCTGGGTGCTTTTTCGATGATGTCCTCCGACTCGCAGGCCATGGGCCGCGTGGGCGAGGTGATCATCCGCACCTGGCAGGCGGCGCACAAGATGAAGATCCAGCGCGGCGCGCTGAAGGGCGACCCCAAGACGCACGACAACGCGCGCGTGAAGCGCTTCATCGCCAAGTACACGATCAACCCGGCTATCACGCATGGCATATCGCACCTCGTCGGCTCGATCGAGGAAGGCAAGCTCGCCGACCTCGTGCTGTGGAAGCCCGCCTTCTTCGGCGTGAAGCCCTCGCTGATCCTCAAAGGCGGCATGATCGCCGCCGCCGCGATGGGCGATCCCAACGCCTCGATCCCGACGCCGCAGCCGGTGCACTACCGGCCGATGTTCGGCGCCTTCGGCAAGGCGCTGCGCACTTCGGTCAGCTTCGTGTCGCAGGCCTCGTTGAAGAACCCGGCGCTGCTGCGGCTCGGGCTGCAGCGGCCGCTGGAAGCAGTGAAGAATACGCGGAGCATCGGCAAGAAGGACATGGTGCACAATTCGTGGCTGCCGAAAATCCAGGTGGACCCCGAGACCTATGAAGTGCGCGCCGACGGCGAGCTGCTGGTGTGCGAACCGGCCAAGGTGCTGCCTATGGCGCAAAGGTATTTTCTTTTCTGATGCTCGAGATCAAAGCCAAGCTGAAGGTCGCGCACGGCGCGTACAAGGTCGAGGTCAAGGGACAACTGAAGCTGCCCTTCGATTCACGCCAGAAAAGCCGCCTCAGGACGCAGCTCGTTTCCGGTGAAGAGGTGGCGCTGCTGCTGCCGCGCGGCGAGATCCTGCGCGGTGGCGACCTGGTCACGGCTTCGGATGGACGCGTGATCGAGGTGCTGGCCGAGGCGGAAAAGCTGCTGCACATCGAGTCCGCATCCCTCGCGAAGCTCGCCTACCACCTGGGCAATCGCCATGTGCCGGTCCAGGTGGGGCAGGCATTCCTGCGCATCGCAGAGGACCATGTGCTGGAAGAAATGCTGAAGAAGCTCGGTGCGAAGGTGTCGCGCGTCGAAGCGCCATTTGAACCCGAGGCGGGCGCCTACGCCGGCGGCCACCACCAGCACGACGAGATGGGCCATGGCGGGAAGATCCACGATCACGGCGATCACGATCATCACGATCATGACCACGAACACAAGCATTGATCCACGTTTGTTGCAGTTGGCCAGCCCCATGCTTCCTGTGGGCGCCTACAGCTATTCGGGCGGGCTGGAAGCCGCGATCGAGGTTGGACTGGTGACGAATGCGCCAAGCGCGCAGCGCTGGATCGGCGACGTGCTGGAACATTCCGTGGCGCGCATGGAAGCGCCGCTGCTGCTCAACATGATCCAGCGACCGGATGCGCTATTGAACGAAATGTTCCTCGCCAGCCGCGAGACGGCGGAATTTAGGGCCGAAACGGTGCAGATGGGCTACTCGCTCAACCGCCTGCTGCCCGAGCTGGGCGTCGAAGCCTGCTTGTTCGAGGAACCATCGTTCCCGGCGGTATACGCGCACGCCGTGCGCGCCTGGGGAATCGCGCCGCGCCAGGCGCTCGTCGCCTACCTGTGGGCGTGGCTCGAGAACCAGGTGATGGCGGCGCTGAAGGCGGTGCCGCTCGGCCAGACCGACGGGCAGAAGATGCTGCTTGCGCTCGGCGCGCGGTTGCACGAGGTGAACGAGGAGGAGCCGGGAAATTTCGCGCCTGGCCTGGCGATCCTTTCCTCGCGCCACGAAACGCAGTACTCGCGGCTGTTCCGCTCGTGAAGCTTCAGCTGTGACCCTACGAGTCGGCATTGGCGGCCCGGTGGGCTCCGGCAAGACCGCGCTCACGCTCGCCTTGTGCAAGGCGCTGCGGGACAGGTACGACATCGCCGCGGTCACCAACGACATCTATACCGAGGAAGACGCGCAGTTCCTGGTGAAGAACGAGGCGCTCGCGCCCGAGCGCATCATCGGCGTGGAGACCGGCGGCTGCCCGCACACCGCGATCCGCGAGGACGCTTCGATCAACCTCGAAGCGGTGGCGCGGCTTACGCGCCGCTTCCCCGGTCTGGAGCTGATCTTCATCGAATCGGGCGGCGACAACCTCGCGGCCACCTTCAGCCCCGAGCTGTCCGATTTGACGCTGTACGTGATCGACGTCGCCGCCGGCGACAAGATTCCGCGCAAGGGCGGCCCCGGCATCACCAAGTCGGACCTGCTGGTGATCAACAAAATCGACCTCGCGCCAATGGTCGGCGCCTCGCTCGAAGTGATGGAGCGCGATTCGAAGAAGATGCGCGGCGCACGGCCGTTTGTGTTCACAAACCTGAAGACCGGGCAGGGCCTGGAAAGCATCATCCGTTTCATCGAAACCGAAGGGATGCTTTGCACCGCGCAAAAAGGAGTCTGACCCCTTTTTTCTAATGCAGGCTCGGCTTCTTCAGGAAGTCGCTGCGATCCGCTGAGGTCAGCCGCACCTCCATCCTCGCGCCGGAGCCGCGCGATGGTGAGCGGCACGTCGCAGCCCGCGGCGCTATACGCCTTCTATACGCCTTCAGCCGCAATCCATCGAATCTTCTGTCCCTTGGATTCAAGCGCGCTCTTGCGACCTCTCTTTTTTCGTACAAATCCGAGCGCAGCCTGCAACGTTTGCAGACCCTGCAGATAGGCGCGAAAGCCATTGGCGAGAAATCGTGCAGTCCATGGGTCAATAGGCCGTCTACTTTCTACCTGCTCGCACATGTGGCACAGCAAGCGACGCACATCGTCAGGCGCGGCATGACCCATCTCCGCAAGCATCGCAAGACGTTGGGCTTCTTCCGGTGAGAGTTCTTCCGTGGCATTCATCGCGCATCCCTTCACACTCACTCTTGATTCAGGGGCTACGCCAGGCCCGGCAAGAGTTTCCGCCTTTTCGGGGGTCAGCCTAGGCGCGGCAGATATCTGCTTCGGCCTCAAGTTTTGGGGGCCGTGGAAGCAATTAGTTGTGCCATAGCGCGATGCTGGTTAGAGACTTCCGCTAGAACGTGATGGGTATTCGATTTGTAATTGGAAAGCACGGCTGACATTAAGAGCAGCGCTGCGAAAATCGGAAGTGAAAAGGACATCGCCGCTAGGCCACAGAGCAGTAGGAGACTCGCAATCATCATCCATACGGATGCCCTCGTTGTATGGCCTCTGTGCGCGTTCTCCGCTGAGAGTTCGAAATTCTTCAAGATTTCATTGGTAGATAAGAGTTCAGACATCTATGCCCCCATTTCCTCGCACAACTTCGGCCACGTTGTTAGTGACACGGAAGTGCTACGGCTGCCTATCCATCTCGGCTTGTCGCTCCTCGTCGGTCTGGAAGTTGTCTTTCACTCGTTGCTCAACGTCCTGCAATCGCGTGTCCAACTGATCGAGGATGGCGCCCAGGTTTGTCCCTAGGACGCCAACCATGCGGGGGGTCTTGCGTACGCCCGACCAAACGAATACCAGAAGAATCGCAATGGCGAGCAATAGTAGGTCTGTCATGTGGCCGTTCCGAAGTATTTGCGCGTCATGCGCTCGACCACCGCGCCGGTGTGCTGGTCCGACAGGTGCGCGTATCGCTTCACCATCTGCAGCGTCTTATGCCCTAGCACCGCCGCCAGCTCGGGCACGGTCGCGCCGCTCATGGCGAGATAGGACGCTGCGGTATGGCGCAGATCGTGAAAGCGGAAGTCCTTGACCTTCGCCGCCTTCAGCGCCGCGTACCACTCGGCATCGAACCAGACCGGCCCGCTACCCTCGCCTGGGAAGATCAGCTCGGTATCGAGCCTGCGAACCTTGCCATGCTCGCGCAGCAGTTCCGCGACTTCGGGCACGATGGGCACGCTTCGCCGCTCGCTGTTCTTCGTCTTGTGAAGCACGGCAACGCGCCGCTCAAGGTCCACGTCCTGCCAGCGAAGCCCGAGAAGCTCACCGCGCCGCATCCCGGTCGTCATGGCAAAGAGCACGATCAGGCGCAGCGGCTTGTATTCCGATTTGGCGCAGGCATCGAGCAGCGCGGTGCGCTCGTCGTCCGAGAGATAGCGCACCCTGCCCGCCGGCTCTTTCATCTTGCTCACGCGCCGCAGCGGGTTATCGGTCAGCAAGTGCCACTCTTTAACCGCGTTGCTGAACGTCTTGCTGAGCGCCGACAGGTAGCGGTTGACGGTCGCGTTGCTCACGCCTTCATCGCCCTTGAGCTTGTCGCGGTAGCGGCTGAGCAGCTCGGGCGTGATCGCGGCGAGGGAGTAGTCGCCTAGCTTCGCCTTCCACCACTTCAGCATGACGCGCTGGCGCTCGTAGTCATGGGGGCGGTCAAGCTTCACAGCGTCTAGCTGGCGCTCGATCAGCTCGGCAAGCGTGCTGCGCTCGGCAGCGTGCTGCGGGAAGTAGCGGCGGCGGTCCATGTCGGCCTCGGTCGCCTTGGCCCACTTGTCCGCGTCCGTCTTGCGCTCGAAGGTCGCCGTTACCGGGGGAAAGCCGCGCTTACGAATCTGCACCCGATAGGTGGTGCACTGCCCGCCGTTCTTGTCCGTCCAGGTTCGCCGCTGAATCGCCGCCATGAGTGCGCCCCTCTACTGTGGATAACTGACGATTTCCGGGGTTGATTGTGCCGGAAACGTGCCAGTGATCGCAAATCAGGCTCGGACGTTAGCGAGCACTACCGCTAAACGCCTTATTTCACATGGACTTTATGGTGCCGGCTGACGGAGTCGAACCGCCGACCAACGGTTTACAAAACCGCTGCTCTACCAACTGAGCTAAGCCGGCACTGGGCGAATTCTAGCCGCAGGCCGTGCACCCGCTACTTGATGCGGTACACCCTGCCGCGCTTCTTGCCGCGCTGCGGCGAGCCCTTCTTCAGGAAAGAGCCGAAGTTGAAGCTGTTGTCGCCCTTTTCCTTGGCGGCCTCGCGCATGCGTTGCTCGGCGATCGATTCGCGCGCCAGTGCGGCGCCGTATTTCTTCTTCATGATGACTCCAGAAAGTTTGCAGTATCCCTACTTCACGCGGCGCAGCGTGGGCTTGCCACCGCCGGGCTTTTTCGGCGCTTCGGAAGAATTCGCCGGCGCGGGCAGTGCGCCCGGCGCGTCTTTCGCCGCCGCCGGCTCGGCCTCCGCCACCGTGTGTGTCGCCGGCTTGGCCGCGTCCACATCGAACGTCATGCCATGGCCCGTTTCGCGCGCGTACACCGCGTAGACATTGGCCACCGGCACCGAGATCTGCCGCGCCACGCCGGCGAAGCGCGCGGAGAACTCGATCATTTCGTTGCCCAGCTGCAACTTGTGCACCGCCGAGGGCGCCACGTTGAGCGTGATTTCGCCGTTCTTGACGTATTCCGAGGGCATCTGGGTCTTCGAATCCACCTTCACCGCTACGTGCGGCGTGTAGCCGTTGTCCACGCACCATTCGTAGAGCGCGCGCAACAGGTAGGGCTTGGTGGCGATCTCGCTCACGGTCTACTTTCGCATTACCTTCTCGGAAGGCGTCAGCGCCTCGATGAATGCCGGGCGCGAGAAGATGCGCTCCGCGTATTTCATCAGCGGAGCCGCGGGCTTGCCGAGCTTGATGCCGTAGTGGTCCAGCCGCCACAGCAGAGGCGAAATGGCGACATCGAGCATGGTGAAGTCGTCGCCCAGCATGTGCTTGGTCCTGGTGAAGATGGGCGAGAGTTCGATCAGCCGGTCGGTGACCTGGGCGCGCGCCTTCTCCACCTGCCTGTCCTTGCCCGAGTCCAGCGCCTCGATCTGGCTGAACAACTCCGCTTCTATGTTGAACAGCATCAGCCGCGCGCGCGCGCGTATCACCGGGTCTGCCGGCATCAGCTGCGGGTGCGGGAAGCGCTCGTCGATGTACTCGTTGATGATGTTCGACTCGTACAGGATGAGATCGCGCTCCACCAGCACCGGCAGGCGGTTGTAGGGATTCATCACCGCCAGGTCTTCGGGCTTGTTGAACAGGTCCACGTCGATGACCTGGAAATCCATGCCTTTTTCGTACAGCACGAAGCGGCAGCGGTGGCTGAAGGGGCACGTGGTGCCGGAATACAGTTGCATCATGGTGCGGGGGTCCTGATGTAAAAGTCGGTCGGGATCGCCCGCCCGGCCTCGGGTTTGGTGCGGCGCGCGCTTACCTTACATCCTTCCAGAACGCCTTCTTCATGGCGTAAGCAAAGACGAACAGCACGCCCAGCACGAACAACACGACGATGCCGATCGACTTGCGCGACTGCGCCGACGGCTCGCCGACATAAACGAGGAAATTGACCAGGTCGCGCACCGTGATGTCGTACTGCACGGTGCTCTGCTCGGCCTGCAGCTTCCACAGCACATGCGGCATGGCGACGTTGGGAAAGGCCTTGTTGTTCCAGCCGTTCGCGGACTTCTCATCGCGATAGAACGTGCGCAGGTACGTATACAGCCAGTCCGCGCCGCGCGAGCGTGCGATCACCGACAGGTCCGGTGGCGGCACGCCGAACCAGGCCTTGCCGTCCTTCGCGCTCATCGCCACCTTCATGGTCTCGCCGACCTTGTCGGCGCTGAACATGAGGTTGTCGAAGATCTGAGCTTCGGTCAGGCCGAGATCGGTGAGCCGGTTGTAGCGCATGTACTGCGCGCCGTGGCAGTTCATGCAGTAGTTGACGAAGGTGCGCGCGCCCGCCTGCAGGCTGACGAGGTCGCGCGGCTCGATCGGCGCCGGGTCCAGCGCATCGCCGCCGGCGGCGAGCAGCGTGGCGGGCGCGAACAGCAGGGCGGCAAGGAGCTTTCTCATGGTCGCGGCGCTCACATCGTCACCCGGTCGGGCACGGGCTTCACCTTGTCTTGCGCCGTGTACCAGGGCATCAGGATAAAAAAGGCGAAGTAGATCACCGTACACACGCGTGCCGCCCAGGTCGCGCGGTCCTTGGTGTCGAGGAAGAAGGCGTCGAAGCCGAACTGGCCCCACACCGTGGTCGGCTTGACGCCGAGGTAGCCCAGCACCAGAAACGCCACGATGAACATCGCCAGCGCGCTCTTGTAATACACGCCGCGGTAGCGGATCGACTTCACCGGCGAGCGGTCCAGCCACGGCAGCAGGAACAGGATCAGGGTGGCGATGCCCATCGCCGCGACGCCAGGGAACTGGGAATTGAACAGCGGCGGCACTGCGCGCAGGATCGAGTAGTACGGCGTGAAGTACCACAGCGGCGCGATGTGCTCCGGCGTCTTCAGCGGGTCGGCCGGGATGAAGTTGTTGTACTCGAGGAAATAGCCGCCCATCTCCGGCAAGAAGAACATGACGATGCAGAAGATGGCGAGGAACACCACCACGCCCACCGTGTCCTTCACCGTGTAGTAGGGGTGGAACGGGATGCCGTCCACCGGCCTGCCGTTGGCGTCCTTGTTCTTCTTGATCTCGACGCCGTCCGGATTGTTCGAGCCCACGTCGTGCAGGGCAAGGATGTGCGCCACGACCAGACCCAGCAGCACCAGCGGCAGCGCGATCACATGCAGTGCGAAGAAGCGGTTGAGCGTCGCGTCCGACACGACGTAGTCGCCGCGGATCCACAGCGCGAGGTCGGGGCCGATGAACGGCACCACACCGAACAGGTTCACGATCACCTGCGCGCCCCAGTAGGACATCTGGCCCCAGGGCAACAGATAACCCAGGAAGGCCTCCGCCATCAGCGCGAGGTAGATCAGCACGCCGAAGATCCACACCAGTTCGCGCGGCTCCTTGTACGAGCCGTAGAGCATGGCGCGGAACATGTGCAGGTAGACCACGAGGAAGAAAGCAGAACCGCCGGTGGAATGGAGGTAGCGGATCAGCCAGCCGCCCGGCACGTCGCGCATGATGTACTCGACCGAGCCGAAGGCGAGCGCCGCGTCGGGCTTGTAGTTCATGGTCAGGAAGATGCCGGAGACGATCTGCACCGCCAGCACGAGCATCGACAGCACGCCGAAGTAGTACCAGAAGTTGAAATTCTTCGGCGCGTAGTACTCCGACATGTGCTTGCGGAATTCCTCGCCCACGCTGGGCATGCGCGAGTCGAACCAGTCCCACAGCGCCATCAGGCGGGAGGCCATGGTCTACGCCCCCTTCTTGTCGTCGCCGATCAGCAGCGTACTGTCTGACAGGAAGGTGTGGGGCGGCACCGTCAGGTTGGTCGGCGCCGGCGCGCCGCGGAACACGCGCCCGGCGAAATCGAACTTCGATCCGTGGCAGGCGCAGTAGAAGCCGCCCTCCCAGTCCGCGCCCATTTCGGCCTTCGCCTCCGCGGTCTTGAGCTGCGGCGAGCAGCCCAGATGGGTACAAACGCCCTCGACCACCATGAACTCGGGCTTGATCGCGCGCAGCTCGTTTTTCGCGTACTCGGGCTGAATGGAGGAGTGCGAGGCGGGGTCGGTCAGGCTGGCCGTGACGGCCTTGAGCGAATCGAGCATCGCCTTGGTGCGCCGGATCACCCACACCGGCTTGCCGCGCCACTCGAAGATGCCAAGCTCCCCCGGCGCAAGCCTGGAGAAGTCGACCTCGACCGGCGCGCCGGCCGCCTTGGCGCGTTCCGAGGGCAGCATGCTCGCCACGAAGGGGATCGCCGCTCCGATTGAGGCCGCGCCGCCAACCACCGAGGTCGCCACCACGAGGTTGCGCCGCGCCTTGTCAACTTTCTGGTTGTCGCTCATGGAGTTGATTCAATGCTGGAAAGAGTGGGAGAGTGCAAAAGAGGCGCCATTCTATAGAGCGAGCGCGGGAATGTCCACGATTTGCGGTCTAAGCGGTTCAATTTGCAGGGTTTTGTGCTAAATTAGGAATCCCCTATGCTGCACCGCCTCTGGCTGATCTTTGCGCAGACCGCGACAATCTGCGTGGCCGCGCTATTCGTCGTCTCGACGCTCCGGCCCGAGTGGTTGCCGGCCAGGCTGGAGGCGCCCAAGCTGCCGGTCGCAGCTCCGGTGCAGCCCGCCCCGGCGCCAAGCGCCGCATCACCGCGGCCGGCGTCTTTCCACGACGCAGTGGGTCGCGCCACGCCTTCGGTGGTCAACATCTTCACGTCGAAGGAAGCGCCGCGCAATCCGCTGCTCAACGACCCGATCTTCCGGCGCTTTTTCGGCGAACAGTTCGGCGACGGGGCGCAGCGCACCTCCAGCCTCGGTTCCGGGGTGATCGTCAGCCCCGCGGGCTACATCCTCACCAACCACCACGTGGTCGAGGCCGCCGACGAGATCGAGGTGGCGCTGCCCGACGGCAAGAAACTGCTCGCCAAGGTGGTGGGCAACGACCCGGACACCGACCTTGCGGTGCTGCGCGTCAACGCCGACAAACTGCCCGCCATCAGTTTCGGCCTGTCCGACGAACTGCGCGTCGGCGACATGGTACTGGCGATCGGCAACCCGTTCGGCGTCGGCCAGACCGTAACCTCGGGCATCGTGTCCGCGCTCGGCAGGAGCGGCCTGCACATCAACACCTTCGAGAACTTTATCCAGACCGACGCCGCCATCAATCCGGGCAACTCCGGCGGCGCCCTGGTGGACGCGCGCGGCAACCTGGTCGGCATCAATACCGCGATCTACTCGCGCTCGGGCGGCTCGATGGGCATCGGCTTCGCCATCCCGGTGTCGACGGCGAAAATGGTGCTGGAGCAGATCATCCGCACCGGCGCGGTGACGCGCGGCTGGATCGGCGTGGAAGTGCAGGAGATCACGCCCGCGCTTGCCGAATCGTTCAGAATGCCCGATGCGCGGGGCGCCATCATCGCCGGCGTGCTGCGCGGCGGCCCGGCGGACAAGGCGGGTGTGAAGCCCGGCGACGTGCTCACCGCGATCAACGGCGCAGCGGTGTCGGACCCGTCAAGCATGCTCAATCTGGTGGCGGCGCTGCAGCCGGGCTCGAACGCCCGGATGCAGCTCCGGCGCCAGGCGCAGTCGCTCGATGTGTCCGTGACCGTCGGGCGGCGCCCGAAACCGCAGCCGCGGGAGTAATGCCCAAGGCGCGCCCGCTGCCGCGCGATGCGGCGAGCATCCGCAAGCTCGCGGCGCGTTCCATGTTCGATCTGTTTTCGAGCATGAGCGAAGGCATGATGCTGGTGGATCGCTCCGGGCGCGTGGTCTGGATCAACGACAGTTACCAGCGCTTCCTGCCGGCGCTCGCGGCGGATGCGCTCAGGGGCCGCATCCGGCGCCTGATCCTCAACGACATCGGGCCGGAGCTCGGCCAGGCCGCGCTCGAGCGCATCCGCACCTACGCGGGCAACCCGCCTCAGTTCGACCGCCTGAGCGAGCTCGAGCGGTACTTTCGCACCGTCTACAAACCCTACGGCTGGATGTCCGACGAGCAGTGGTGCAGCCTGACCGAAACCTCGGCGCGGCGCACGGCGCAGGGCAAGCTCACGCCGCACTACGACCCGGAAATGGTGCTGCAGTTCACCCACCATCCGCGCGACTACGACCAGTGGGACGCCTATGACGCGCTGGATGTCCCGACCTTGTGCCTGCGCGGCGCATCATCCGACCTCCTGCTGCCGGCCACTGCGGAGGCGATGCGCGCACGCGGGCCGCGCGCGGTGGTGGTGACCATTCCCGGCTGCGGGCACGCGCCCGCGCTCAACGTGCCGGATCAGTTCGCGATCGTCGAGCGCTTCTTCGACGGCCGCTAGACCGCCGGATCCGCTTCCGTCTCCTCGGTGCGCTTGCCGACAAAGCGCGCGAGGTACAGCCCGGCCTCGTACAACAGGCACATGGGCACCGCCAGCATGAACTGCGAAATCACGTCCGGCGGCGTGACGACGGCCGCCACGATGAACGCGCCGACGACGAAGTAGGGACGCGCTTCGCGCAACTTTTCTACGCTCACGACGCCGGAGCGCACCAGCACCAGCACGACGATGGGAATCTCGAAGGTGACGCCGAAGGCGAGGAACATGGTGATGACGAAGCTGAAATACGCTTCGATATCGGGCGCCGGTGTGATGGACTTCGGCGCGAAGTCGTTGATGAACGCGAATATCTTGCCGAACACGAGGTAGTAGCAGAACGCGACGCCGAGCATGAACAGCACCGTGCTGGCGATGACGATGGGCAGCGCGAGGCGCTTTTCGCGGTCATAGAGGCCGGGCGCAACGAAGGCCCAGGCTTCGTACAGCACGTACGGCAGCGCCACCAGGAACGCGACCAGTGCGGTCACCTTCATCGGCACCAGAAACGGCGTCACCACCCCGGTGGCGATCATCTTGGCGCCTTCGGGCAGCGCCTTCATCAGCGGCGCAGCGAGAAAGTCGTAAATCGGCCCGGCGCCCGGCCACAGGAAGATGGCGACGAACACGACGGCGAAGGCGATCAGCGGGCGCATCACGCGCGTACGCAGCTCGATCAGGTGGGAGACGAAAGTCTCCTGCGTGCTCACGCTTCCTGCTTCTTATCGATCGCCGTCGCCGCTTGCGGCGGCGGCGAAACCTCGGCTTCCGCCTTCCCCTCGGCCACCGCATTCAACTCGGACTCGGTCTTATTCAGTTCGGACTGAACCGACGACTCGAACCCGCTCGCCGCCTCCTGCACCGAATCGCGCATCTTGCGCAGCTCGTCGAGCTCCACCTCGCGGTTGATGTCCGCCTTGACATCGGACACGTAGCGCTGCATCCGCCCGGCGAGGTGCCCGAGCGTGCGCGCCACGCGCGGCAGGCGCTCCGGGCCGATCACGATCAGCGCCACCAGCGCGATGAACATCAACTCAGTGAATCCGATGTCGAACATGGGGGCGGCCGAGAAACAAAGGGCGCCCGTAGGCACCCGCGTCAGGCTGGGGGAAAGGCGTTCAGGCCTTCGATTCGGTCTTGCTCTTGACTTCGCCCTCGACCGTCTTGCCGGTGACTTGCGGCGCGCCCTCGGCCGCCTTGTCGCCGCCTTCGCGCACGCCATCCTTGAAGCCGCGCACCGCGCCGCCCAAGTCTGCGCCGATGTTGCGCAGCTTCTTGGTGCCGAACACCAGCATCACGATGACGAGAACGATCACCCAGTGCCAGATGCTGAACGAGCCGCCCATGTTTGCCTCCTACTTTTGTCTCAGGATCATCGGACCCAGCGGATCCGGCCCACCGACCACGTGCATGTGCACATGATACACCTCCTGCAGCCCCACCCGGCCGGTGTTGATGATGCTGCGAAAGCCGTCGGACGCGCCCTGTTTCCTTGCCAGCTCGCCCGCGAGCGCCAGCATCTTGCCCAATGCCGGACGGTGCGCCTCGCCGGTGTCGTATAGCGTCGCCACGTGCGCCTTCGGGATGATGAGGAAATGCACCGGTGCCACCGGGTGGATGTCGTGGAAGGCAAGCACGTCGTCGTCCTCGTACACCTTTTTCGCCGGGATATCGCCCCGCACGATCTTGCAGAACAGACAGTTCGCGTCGCTCATCGCTTCTTGCGCGCCGCCTTCTCGTCGATGCCGGAGATGCCTTCGCGCCGGTGCAACTCGGCCAGCACGTCGCCCGGCCCCAGGCCGTGGCGCGCAAGCAGGATCAGGCAATGGAACCACAGGTCCGCGGTTTCGCGCACCAGATGCAATCGGTCGCCGGATTTCGCCGCCAGCACCGTCTCGGTGGCCTCCTCGCCGATCTTCTTCAGCACGGCATCCTCATCGGGCCCGAGGAGGCCGGCAACGTAGGACCTTTTCGCGTCGCCGCCCTTGCGCTGCTCGATGGTGGCGGCGATGCGTTCCAGTGTTTCAGCCAGTCCGAGTTTCATTGGTCGCCGTGGATGAGCTTCGGATCCTTCAGCACCGGATCCATGCTCACCCATCTCCCGTCTTCGAGTTTGCGGAAAAAACAGCTTTCACGGCCGGTATGACAGGCGATGCCGCCCGCTTGTTCCACCTTGAGCAGAATCGCGTCGGCGTCGCAGTCCAGGCGCAGTTCCAGCACCTTCTGCACGTGTCCCGACTCCTCGCCTTTCTGCCACAGGCGCTTCCTGGAGCGCGACCAGTAGACCGCCACGCCCCGCTCCACGGTCGCCTGGAGCGCTTCGCGATTCATCCACGCCACCGTCAGCACCCGACCGGTCGCCGCATCCTGCGCGACCGCGGCGACCAGACCCTGTTCGTCAAAGCGCAGCTGCTCGAACCACTGCATCACAGACGCACCTCGATGCCGCGCGCCCGCATGTGCTCCTTTGCCATGCGCACCGTGAAATCGCCGAAATGGAATACGCTCGCCGCCAGCACCGCGTCGGCCTTCCCTTGCAGCACGCCGTCAGCGAGATGCTCGAGCGCGCCGACGCCTCCCGAAGCGATCACCGGCACGCCGACCGCCTCGGCGACGGCACGGGTGAGCGCCAGGTCGAAGCCGTCGCGGGTGCCGTCGCGGTCCATGCTGGTAAGGAGAATCTCACCCGCGCCGGCGCTCTGCATGCGACGCGCCCATGCCACTGCGTCCAAGCCCGTGGGTTTGCGCCCGCCGTGCGTGTACACCTCCCAGCCGCCGCCGGCCTTTCTCTTCGCGTCGATGGCCACCACGATGCACTGGTTGCCGACTTTGCCCGAGGCTTCCTCGACCAGGGCCGGGTTTTGCACCGCGGCGGTGTTGATGGACACCTTGTCCGCGCCGGCGTTGAGCAGGCGGCGCACGTCCTCGACCTTGCGCACGCCGCCGCCGACGGTGAGCGGAATGAACACCTGCGCCGCCACCGCCTCGATCACGTGCAGCAGGATGTCGCGTTCGTCCGAGCTCGCGGTAATGTCGAGGAACGTGAGCTCGTCGGCGCCTTCGCCGTCATAGCGGGCCGCGATCTCCACCGGGTCGCCCGCGTCGCGCAGTTCGACGAAATTGACGCCTTTCACGACCCGGCCCGCGGTGACGTCCAGGCAGGGAATCACGCGCTTGGCGAGGCCCATTACTTGCCGACCGCCTTGTCGGCGGCAGCCTGCGCCTTCTTGAAGTCGATCTTGCCCTCGTACAGCGCGCGCCCGGTGATCGCGCCGATCACGCCTTCGGGCACCAGCCGCTCGCACACCGTTTGCACGTCCTTGAGGCTGTTCAGCCCCCCCGAGGCAATGATCGGAATCTTGATCGCCTGCGCCAGCTTGAGCGTGGCCTCGATGTTGATGCCGGTCATCATGCCATCGCGGCCGATGTCGGTGTACACCAGGGCCTCCACCCCGAAGTCCTCGTACTTCTTCGCCAGGTCTGCGACATCGTGCCCGGTCATCTTCGACCAGCCATCGACGGCGACCTTGCCCTCCTTCGCGTCCAGCCCGGCGATGATGTGGCCGGGGAAGGCGTAGCTCGCGTCCGACAGGAAGCCCGGGTTCTTCACCGCGGCGGTGCCGATGATCACGAAGGTGACTCCGGCGTCGATGTAGGCCTCGATGGTGTCGAGGTCGCGAATGCCGCCGCCGAGCTGGATCGGCATGCCCTCGCCGACCGCCTTGATCATCTCGCGGATCACCTTTTCGTTCTTCGGCCGGCCGGCCACCGCGCCGTTCAGGTCGACCACGTGCAGCCGGCGCGCGCCCTGCGCCGCCCAGTGCTTCGCCATGGCGACCGGGTCGTCACCGAACACGGTGGCCGTGGACATGTCGCCCTGCTGCAGGCGCACGCAGCGGCCGTCTTTCAGGTCAATTGCCGGGATGATCAGCACTCGGTGCAGCGAGACGCCTTAGAAGGCTAGGGCCGCCATTGGACGAAGTTGGAGAGCAAGCGGAGCCCAACGGCTTGGCTTTTTTCCGGGTGGAACTGCACGGCGAAGATGTTATCGCGCGCAATCGCGCAGGTAAAGGCGACTCCGTAGTCGCAGGTCGCCGCGACCAGGCCGGCATCCGCGGGTGCCGGGTAGTAGCTGTGCACGAAATAGAAGCGCTCGCCGTTCGGAATGCCGGACCAGAGCGCATGCGGCCTGGCCTGGCGCACTTCGTTCCAGCCCATGTGCGGCACCTTCAGCCCGGCCATGCGCGCCGCCGGAAAGCGCGGCACGCCGCCGGCGAGCAGCCCGAGGCCGGGCGTGTCGCCCTCCTCGCCGCGCTCGAACAGCATCTGCATGCCGATGCAGATGCCGAGGAAGGGCTTGGTGCGGGCCGCCTCGATCACCGCATCGCGCGCCCCGCTGGCGGCGAGCTGGCGCATGCAATCGGGCATCGCGCCCTGGCCGGGTACCACCACCCGCTCGGAGGCTCGGATAACCGACGGGTCGGCGGTCACCGCGACACGTGCCTGCGGCGCCACGCGCTCGAGCGCTTTCGACACGGACCGGATGTTGCCCATGCCGTAGTCCACCACGGCGATATTCATGGCACTGCCCGAAAGGATCCGGTTAGAGGGAACCTTTGGTCGAGGGAATGGCGCCGGCCGCGCGCGGGTCGGCCTCCGCCGCCATGCGCAGCGCGCGCGCGAACGCCTTGAAGATCGTCTCGCACTGGTGGTGCGCGTTGTCGCCCCGCAGGTTGTCGATGTGCAGCGTGACCAGGGCGTGATTGACGAAGCCCTGGAAGAACTCGTGCATCAGGTCGACGTCGAACTCGCCGATCAGCGCGCGCGTGAACTTCACGTGGTACTCCAGGCCCGGTCGGCCGGAGAAATCGATCACCACGCGCGACAGCGCCTCGTCCAGCGGCACGTAAGCGTGGCCGTAACGGCGCACGCCGGCCTTGTCGCCGATCGCTTTCAGAAATGCCTGCCCGAGCGAGATGCCGATGTCCTCGACCGTGTGATGCGCATCGATGTGCAGGTCGCCCTTGGCCTCGATATCGAGGTCAAGCATGCCGTGGCGCGCCACCTGGTCGAGCATGTGCTCGAGGAACGGCAGGCCGGTGCTGAGATTGGCGACCCCCTTGCCGTCCAGGTTGAGTTTCACCCGGATCTGGGTCTCATTGGTATTGCGGGTCACTTCGGCAGTGCGGTTCACAGCGCTTCTCGCATGGCGGTGAGCAGTATACGGTTTTCGCCGGGCGTGCCGACGGTGATACGCAGGCAGTTCTTCAGGCCGGGGCCGTTCAGGTTCCTCACCAATACGCCCTGGCGCAGGAGCGCCTGGTAGGTGCGATCGGCATCTGGCACACGGACCAGAAAAAAATTCGCCGCCGACGGGTAGACCGTCACGCCGGGCAGCGCCGCCAACGCCTCGCCGAGCCCGGCGCGATCGGCGCACAACTGCGCCGCCTGCGCCTCCAGCACGTCCAGGCGCTCGAGCACGAAGGTCGCCGCCGTCTGGGTCAGCACGTTCACGTTGTAGGCCTGGCGCACCTTGTTGAACTCGCCGATCCACTCCGGCCGCCCGACCAGGTAGCCGAGCCGGATCCCCGCCAGGCCGAGCTTGGACACGGTGCGCATCACCACCAGGTTCGGAAACTCGGGCAGCCGCGGCATGAAGCTCTTGCGCGCGAACACATGGTAGGCCTCGTCCAGCACAACCAGGCCCCGGGCTGCGCGCAGTACCGCTAGCACGTCCTCTTCGGGGTACAGCACGCCGGTCGGGTTGTTCGGATAGGCGATGAAGATCAGTGCGGGCTGCTCCGCCTTCACTCTCGCCACCATTGCCTCGCGGTCCAGCGTGTAGTCCTCGCGCAGTTCGTAGCGCAGCGCCTTCATGCCCGAGAGCGTGGCGTTCATCGCATACATGACGAACGTCGGCACCGGGAACATCATCGCCGCGCCAGGACGCGCGCAGGCGAAGGTAACGATCTGGATCAGGTCGTCGGAGCCGTTGCCGAGCAGGATTTCCATGCCCGCCGGCACCTGCATCTTCTTTGCCAGCAACTCGCGCAGCTTCCTGCCCGTAGGGTCGGGATAGCGGTTGAGATCTACTTGCGCGAGCACCTCCGCCAGCTCGCGGCGCAGTGCCACGGGCAAGGGGTAGGGGTTCTCCATCGCGTCCAGCTTCACCATGCCTTCGGCTTCGGCAATGGCATAGGCCTTGAGCGCGAGGATCTCCGGGCGGATCAGCTTATCCGGGGTCATTTGAAGCGCATCTCGGCAGCGCGCGCGTGCGCCTGCAGGCCTTCGCCCTCGGCGAGCGTGGCTGCAAGCCGTCCCAGCGTGCCGGCCCCGCCCTGGGACACGCCGACGATGCTCGTGCGTTTCTGGAAATCGTACACACCGAGGGGCGAGGAAAAACGCGCGGTGCCCGAGGTGGGCAGCACGTGATTCGGGCCGGCGCAGTAATCGCCGATGGCCTCCGAGCTCCAGCGCCCGAGGAAAATCGCGCCGGCGTGGCGCAGCTTGGGCAGCAGCGCCTCGGGGTCCTCGACCGACAACTCCAGGTGCTCGGGCGCGATGCGATCCGCGATGGCGCAAGCCTCGTCCAGGCTGCGCGTCTGGATCAGCGCACCGCGCGCCGAGAGCGAGGCCTCGATCACCTTGCGCCGCGGCAGCGTGGGCAGCAGCTTGACCATGCTCGCTTCGACCGCATCCAGGTACACCGCCGAGGGCGACAGCAGGATCGACTGCGCGATCTCGTCGTGCTCGGCCTGCGAGAACAGATCCATCGCGATCCAATCCGCGGGGGTCGTGCCGTCGCCGATCACCAGGATCTCCGAAGGCCCGGCGATCATGTCGATGCCCACCTGGCCGAACACCTGGCGCTTGGCGGCCGCGACGTAGGCGTTGCCGGGGCCGACAATCTTGTCCACACGCGGCACGGACTCGGTGCCATAGGCAAGCGCGGCCACCGCCTGCGCGCCACCGATGGCGATCACGCGATCCACGCCGGCGAGCGCGGCTGCGGCCAGCACCAGGGGTTCCGCGTTGGGACTGACCATGATCACGAGGTTCACGCCGGCCACCTTGGCGGGAAGCACGTTCATCAGGACCGTGGACGGGTAGGCCGCCTTGCCGCCAGGCACGTAGACGCCAACCTTCTCCACCGGCGTCACGCGCTGGCCGAGGCGAGTGCCGTCGGCTTCCGTGTACTCCCAGGATTGCGACCGCTGGCGCTCGTGGAAGCTGCGCACGCGCGCAGCAGCCTCGCGCAACGCGGCCGCCTGCGCCGCCGGCAATCCCGCGAGCGCGGCATCCATCCTTGCTCGGGGCACTTCCAGGGCCTGCATCGAAGGCGCCTCGATGCGATCGAACTTGCGCGTGTACTGCAGCACCGCCGCGTCGCCGCGCTTGCGCACGTCGGCGACGATGGCGCGCGCGGTCGCCTCGACCGCGTCGTCCTGCGCGGCGTCGTAGCGCGTGAGCGCGGCGAGCGCTGCGTCAAACCCGGCGTCCTCGGTCCTGAGGCGGCGCAGCTTCACGGGTGTGTCGCCTTGGCGAACGCGTCGATCAGCGGCTGTAACTGGCCGCGCCTGGTTTTCAGCGCCGCCTGGTTGACGATGAGTCGCGCGGACACTGGCATGATCTCCTCGACCGCCTCCAGCTTGTTCGCCTTGAGCGTATTGCCGGAGGACACCAGGTCGACGATGGCATCGGCCAGTCCCATGATCGGTGCCAGTTCCATCGAGCCGTAGAGGCGGATCAGGTCCACGTGCACACCCTTGCCGGCGAAGAATTCGCGCGCAATCCTCACGTACTTTGTGGCGACGCGCAGGCGTGCGCCCTGGCGCACTGCGCCCGCGTAATCGAATCCTTTTTTCACCGCGACCATCATGCGGCACCTGGCGATGCCCAGATCGAGCGGCTGGTACAGGCCCTCGCCGCCATGCTCGGCGAGCACGTCCTTGCCGGCGATGCCCAGATCGGCGGCGCCATGCGCGACGTAGGTGGGCGTGTCGGACGCACGCACCATCACCAGACTCACGTCACGGCGTGCCGTGCGGATGACCAACTTGCGCGAGCGCTCCGGGTCTTCCCTAGGGCTGAGGCCGACGCGAGCGAGCAGCGGCCCCGTCTCCTCGAGGATCCGTCCCTTCGACAGCGCGATGCCAATGCCGGTCATGGTGCAAATGAAAAAAGGCCCCAAAGGGCCCCTCCCGCTTGATTCGGAAGGAGATTTTACCGCACCCGGGCAATCTTGGCGCCGAGCCCGGCGAGCTTGCGCTCCAGCGCCTCGTAGCCGCGATCCAGGTGGTAGATGCGGTCGATCAGCGTCTCGCCCTGCGCGACCAGCCCTGCCACCACCAGGCTCGCGGAGGCGCGCAGATCCGTCGCCATGACGCTGGCGCCCTGCAGCCTGGCGACGCCCTGCACCACGGCCGTATTGCCCTGGATCGAGATGTCCGCGCCCAGGCGCTGCAGCTCCAGCGCATGCATGAACCGATTCTCGAAGATCGTTTCGGTGATCTCCGCCTTGCCGCGGGCCACGCAGTTCATCGCCATCAGCTGCGCCTGCATGTCGGTGGGGAAACCCGGGTAGGGCGCGGTGGTCACGCTCACCGACCCCGGTCGCCCGTCCATCTCGATCTCGATCATGTCCGCACGGCAGGAGATCTTCGCTCCCGCTTCCCGCAGCGCCTGAATGGTCGCCGCAACCGTTTCCGGCGCAGCAGCGCTCAGCCTGACCTTGCCGCCCGCGGCCGCCACCGCTGCGAGATAGGTCCCGGTCTCGATGCGATCGGGCATCACCCGATGCCGCGCTCCCGACAGGGCGTTCACCCCCTGGATACGGATGGCTTGCGACCCATCGCCCTCGATCTTCGCGCCCATGGCCCGCAGGCAGTGCGCCAGATCCACGACCTCCGGTTCGCGCGCCGCGTTCTCCAGCAGCGTCGTGCCCTCGGCGAGGCAGGCAGCCAGCATCAGATTCTCGGTGCCGGTCACGGTGACCAGGTCCATGGCAATACGCGCCCCCCTTAGTCTCTTGGCGGTGGCATGCATGTAGCCCTGCTCCACCGTGATCTCCGCGCCCATCGCCTGCAGGCCTCTGACGTGCTGGTCCACCGGGCGCGCGCCGATGGCGCAGCCCCCGGGCAGCGACACCTTCGCGCGACCGCAGCGCGCAAGCAGCGGCCCCAGCACCAGAACCGAAGCGCGCATGGTCTTGACCAGCTCGTAGCCGGCGACCGGGTTGGCGATGTTCGCGGCCTGCAGCTGCACGCGGCCGCCCTCCTGATCGCCGACTTCGACGCCCATTTGCGCGAGGAGCTTCGACATCGTGCGCACGTCCATCAGGCTGGGCACGTTATCCAGCGCGAGCGGCTGGTCGGTGAGCAGCGAGGCGCACATGATCGGCAGCGCGGCATTCTTGGCGCCGGAGACGCGCACCTCGCCGGCGAGCAGCCGCCCGCCGATGATCTGCAGCTTATCCACCGGCCTGGAACTCCTCCGGCGTCAGCGTTTTCATCGACAGGGCGTGGACTTCCTCGTGCATGCGATCGCCCAGCGCCGCATACACCAGCTGGTGGCGCTGGATGCGGCTCTTGCCGGCGAAGTGCTTCGACACCACCAGCGCCTGAAAATGCTGGCCGTCGCCGACCACCTCGACGCGCTCGCAGGCGAGGCCGGCGGCGATGCCGCTCTGGATGCTTTCGGGACTCACCATGGTCAGGTCCTGATTTTGTATCCGGCCTTCAGCAACCGCAGCGTGAGCACGGAAAGAAGCGCCAAGCTTACCGCCACCACGGCGAAGCTGGCCGCCGGCGCAACGTCGGAGGCACCGAAGAAGCCGTAGCGAAAGCCGTCGATCATGTAGAAAAAAGGATTCAGGTGCGAGATCTGCTGCCAGCGCGGTGTCAGGCTGTGAATCGAGTAAAACACGCCCGAGAGCATGGTCAGCGGCAGCACGACGAAATTCTGGAACGCCGCGATTTGCTCGAATTTCTCCGCCCAGATGCCGGCCAGCAGTCCAAGTACCGCCAGCAGCGCGCTGCCCAACAGGGCAAAAGCGAGCGCCCACAGCGGCGCCGCGAACCGCAGCTCGACGAACCACGCCGTGACCGCCAGCACCCCCGCGCCCACCACCAGCCCCCGCGCCACCGACGCGAGGACGTAGGCGCCGAAGAACTCGACGTACGAGATCGGCGTCACCAGCACGAACACCAGATTGCCGGTGATCTTCGACTGGATCAGGCTCGAGGCGCTGTTGGCGAAGGCGTTCTGCAGCATGCTCATCATGACCAGACCGGGCACCAGAAACGCGGAATACGGCACGCCCTCGAACACGCGCACGTGGGCGCCCAGTGCCTGCGCGAAGATGATGAGGTAGAGCAGCGCGCTCAGCACAGGCCCGCCCACGGTCTGGAACGCGACCTTCCAGAAGCGCAGCAATTCCTTGTACAGCAGCGTGTTGAAGCCGGTCACGGTCAGTGGCGTTGCATGATGTGGAGAAACACATCCTCGAGATCGGCCGGGTGCGGCCCGGCGAAGTTCGCGAGCAGGTTCTTCGTGGAATCGAGCGCCACGATGCGCCCTGCCTTGAGCATGGCGATGCGCTCGCAGTGCTCCTCGGCCTCCTCGAGGTAGTGGGTGGTCAGCACCACCGTGTGGCCGTCGCGGTTCAGCCGCCGCACGAACTGCCACAGCCCCTGGCGCAGCTCGACGTCCACGCCCGCGGTGGGCTCGTCGAGCACGATGACCGGCGGCTTGTGCACCAGCGCCTGCGCCACCAGCACGCGCCGCTTCATGCCGCCGGATAGCGAGCGCATGTTGGCGTCGGCCTTGGCCGTCAGGTCGAGATGGTGCATCACCTCGTCGATCCAGACGTCATTGCCGCGCAGGCCGAAATAGCCCGACTGGATGCGCAGGGTTTCGCGCACGGTGAAGAACGGATCGAATACCAGCTCCTGCGGCACCACGCCCAGCAGGCGCCGCGCGCGCCGGTAGTCGGCGACCACGTCGGCACCCATCACCGAAACGCTGCCGGCGCTCGCGCGCCCCAGCCCGGCGATGATGCTGATGAGCGTGGTCTTGCCGGCGCCGTTGGGCCCGAGCAGTCCGAAAAACTCGCCCTGGCGCACCTCGAGCGACACCCCGGCGAGCGCCTGCAGCGCGCCGTAGCGCTTTTCCACGCCGCGCACTTCGATGGCGGGGATCAGGTGGACGGGGCGTCCGGCGCCAGCAGCTGTGCCACGCCGTAGAGCTGCGCCAACGTGAGCAAGTCCTGCGGCAGGCGCGAGAACGACAGCGCGCGCCCCTGCGCCTTGGCGTCGCGCATCCACCCGATGAGCACGGCGAGCAGGGACGAGTCCAGCTCCGTGACCTCGCCAAAATCGACCGTGCGCACGCTCGCGACGAGCACTCTCGATTCCTCGATCAGTTGCGCGGCATTGGCGAGGGTGGCCGGGCCGGACACGTAGAGCCGGTCTCCTTCGACGCGGATCATTTGCCGGCGGCCGCCTGCGCGGCGTCGAGCGATTTGTTCTTCGCCTCGAGCACGCCGATCAGGCCGTCGACGCCCTTGTCGCGCACGATGTTGGCGAACTCGGTGCGGTAATTCACCACCAGGCTGATGCCGGCCATGCGCACGTCGTAGACCTTCCAGCCGCGCGGCGTCTTCTCCATGTCGTAATCCACCGTCACCGGCTGCGCCCCGGATTGCAGCACGCGCACCTGCACCGTGACATCGGTGTCCTCGGGCTTGATGCGCAGCGGCCGGAATTCGAATTTTTGCTCGCCGAACGCGCTGAGCGAGCTGGCGTAGGTGCGCATCAGCAGCGCGCGGAAATCCTCCGCAAGACGCGCTTTCTGCTCCGGCGTGGCCTTGCGCCAGTGCACGCCCACCGCGAGCGCGGTCATGCCGAGATGGTTGAAGTGCGGCAGGGCCTTCTCCTCGATCAAGCGCATGGTCTTCTTGCGGTCGCCGCTTTGCAGGTCCTTGTCCTGGACGATGATGCGCTGGATGTCGAGCATCACACCCTTCACCAGCTCGTCGGGCGGGATCAGCTGGGCGTGCGCCGCGCTCGCGGCCAGCGCCAATGCCATGACCATACAGTCGAGCATGCGTTTCATCGCATTTCTCCTCAGTCCGCCGGCCG
>JAQBXT010000063.1 GCA_027624175.1 Pseudomonadota bacterium
TACATCAGTACGCAACCGCCGATCGCGACTGCGACCAGCAGCCCCAGGACCCGGATCAGCAACACCTAGCAGTTTGTTGAAATTCGGCTCATGCGACCAAATCGACCCGCGACGACCTACTACATAGCGCCACAAGTTACCGCTCTGCCCTATATGTTGTGGACCGTTTTCGATCCTTCGGGGCATGTAAGACGTTTTTCAACAAACTGCTAGGCCGGCTGCAACACCAGGCCGGCAACACCCGCGGGCGCCTGGTCGGCGCGCTCGAAACTGGCCATCTCCCAGCTGGCGGCATCCGCGAGCAGTGCGCGCAACAGGCGGTTGTTGAGCGCATGACCGGACTTGTGCGCGGAAAAAGCGCCCAGCAGCGGCCGGCCGAGCAGGTACAGATCGCCGATGGCATCGAGTACCTTGTGGCGGATGAACTCGTCGGCGAAGCGCAGGCCGTCGGCGTTCAGCAAGCGATACTCGTCGAGCACCAGGGCGTTGTCGAAACCACCGCCAAGCGCGAACCCGTCTTCGCGCAGCTGCTCGACGTCGTGCATGAATCCGAAGGTGCGCGCGCGGGCGATCTCCTTCAGGTATGAGGTTTCGGCGAAATCGACGGTCACCGCCTGGCGCGTCTTGTCGATCACCGGGTGGTTGAACACGATGGAGAACGACAGCCGCAGGCCCTCGTAGGGCTCGAGGCGCGCCCACTTGTCGCCTTCGCGTACCTCTACGGCGCGCTTCACGCGCAGGAAACGCTTGGGCGCGGCCAGTTCCACGAGTCCGGCCTGCTGCAGCAACAATGCAAATGGCGCCGCGCTGCCGTCCATGATCGGCACCTCGGGTCCGTCGATGTCCACGTAGGCGTTGTCCACGCCGAGTCCGGCGAGCGCCGACATCAGGTGCTCCACCGTGTAGACCTTCGCGCCCTGGTGCACGAGGCAGGAGGAAAGCCGCGTCTCGCCAACCAGGTCGGCGCGCGCCGGGATGTCCACGGGTGGTGCGAGGTCGACGCGGCGAAACGTAATGCCGGTGTCCGGCTGCGCCGGCCGCAGCGCAATGTTGACCTGCTGGCCGGTATGCAAGCCGACGCCCTTGGCGCGGATCAGGGTCTTGAGTGTGCGTTGCTTGAGCATGCGTAACGTCTTGAGGGAATGGCGAATTCTAGCAGACACGGACGACGGAGCGCCTCCGGCGGAGGGCCGAAGCACCCCGCCGCCCGCGCGGCCGGCGTTGCTAGTCGGCCTGCTTGCGCAGGAACGCCGGGATGTCGTACTTGTCCACCCCGCTTTGCTGCAAAGCCTCCACGGTGGAGGCCCGGTTGCGCCGGATCACCGCGGGCACCGATTCGAGCTGGCTGTAGTCCACCGCGCCCGAGTGCGGCTGGTTGTCGGTGCCGGTCCTCTGCGAGACCACCAGTTGCGGCTTGGACTGGCGCGCGGCGAGCGGCGCCCCCAGGCCGGTGGCGACCACCGTCACGCGCAGCTCGTCGCCCAGCGCGTCATCGTAGACGCCGCCGTAGATGATGGTGGCGTCCTCCGCCGCGAATGCGCGCACGGTGTTCATCACCTCCTTGGTCTCACGCAATTTGAGACTGGCGCGGGATGCGCTGATGTTGATCAGCACGCCGCGCGCGCCGGCGAGGTTGACGCCCTCCAGCAGCGGGCAGGCAATCGCCTGCTCGGCGGCGATGCGGGCGCGATCGATGCCGCTCGCGGCTGCCGACCCCATCATCGCCATGCCCCGCTCGGACAGCACCGTGCGCACGTCCTGGAAATCGACGTTCACCAGCCCGGGCTGGTTGATGATCTCGGCGATTCCCGCCACCGCGCTGTTCAGCACGTCGTCGGCCGCCTTGAACGCCTCTTCCTGCGTCACGTCCTCGCCCAGGACCTCTTCCAGCTTGTCGTTGAGGATCACGATCAGCGAGTCCACGTGCGGCGCCATTTCGTTGATGCCCTGTTCCGCGATCTTCGTGCGCTTGGAGCCTTCGAAGGAAAACGGCTTGGTGACCACCGCGACGGTGAGGATGCCGAGCGAGCGCGCCACCTCCGCGATCACCGGCCCGGCGCCGGTGCCGGTGCCCCCGCCCATGCCCGCCGTGATGAACACCATGTGTGCGCCCGAGACCGCTTCCTCGATGCGCTCGCGCTCCGCGATCGCCACCGCCCGCGCCTCCTCGGGCTTGGCGCCCGACCCCAGCCCGCTGGAGCCGAGCTGGATCTGGTGGCGCGCCTTGTTGCGCGACAGCACCTGCCAGTCGGTATTGATGGCGACGAATTCCACGCCCTCGACGCCCTGCTCGATCATGTGGTTGACGGCGTTGCCGCCGGCGCCACCGACCCCGATCACCTTGATGACCGGCCCCGCTGCCTGACTATCTACGATCTCGAACATGGTATTTCCTCCTTGCCTGTGAGAACGACGTCAAAAATTCCTCTGGAACCACTCGCGCATCCTTCCCAGGACCGCGCGTACTGAACCGTCCTGCCGCGACAGCTGCCCCTGCCTGACCTGTTGCACGCCCTCCAGCAGCAGCCCCACCGCCGTGGCGTAACGCGCATTGCGCACCACGTCCGCGAGGCCGCCGGAGTACTTGGGCAGGCCCACGCGCACCGGCATGTGGAAAATCTCCTCGCCGAGCTCCACCATGCCCTGCATCACCGCGCTGCCGCCGGTGAGCACCACGCCCGAGGACAGCAGCTCCTCGAAGCCGGATTCGCGCAGCACCTGCTGCACCAGGGAAAACAGTTCCTCGACGCGCGGCTCGATCACCTCGGCGAGCGTCTGGCGCGACATGACGCGCGGGCCGCGGTCGCCGATGCCCGGGACTTCGATCATCTCGTTGGGATCGGCGAGCTGGCGCAGCGCCACGCCCTGGCGCACCTTGATGTTTTCGGCGTCCGCGGTCGGCGTGCGCAGCGCCATGGCGATGTCGTTGGTGATCTGGTCGCCGGCGATCGGGATCACCGCCGTGTGGCGGATCGCCCCGTGGGTGAACACGGCGATGTCGCTGGTGCCGCCGCCGATGTCGATCAGGCACACGCCGAGGTCCTTCTCGTCCTCCGACAGCACGGCGCGCGAGGATGCCAGCGGCTGCAGGATCAGGTCGTTCACCTCCAGCCCGCAGCGGCGCACGCACTTGACGATGTTCTGCGCCGCGGACACCGCGCCGGTGACGATGTGCACCTTGACCTCGAGGCGCACGCCCGACATGCCGATCGGCTCGCGCACGTCCTCCTGGCCGTCGATGATGAATTCCTGCCTGAGGACGTGCAGGATCTGCTGGTCGGTCGGGATGTTCACGGCCTTGGCGGTCTCGATGGCGCGCTCGACGTCGAGCGCGCCCACCTCGCGATCCTTGATCGCCACCATGCCGGTGGAGTTGAAGCTCTTGATGTGGCTGCCGGCGATGCCGGTAAAGGCGGAGGCGATCTTGCAGTCGGCCATCAGCTCGGCTTCCTCGAGCGCGCGCTGCACCGCGTGCACCGTGGCCTCGATGTTCACCACCACGCCCTTCTTCAAGCCCTTGGATTCGTGCCCGCCCATGCCGAGGATCTCGAGCGATCCGTCGGCGCGCAGTTCAGCCACCAGCGCCACCACCTTGGAGGTGCCGATGTCCAGGGCCACGATGAGATCCTTGGTCTCTTTCGCCACGCCTTATCCGCCCTTCAGTTCCGGCACGCGCAGCGCGAAGCCGTTGGGGTAGCGCAGGTCGACGACCTCGTGCCGGCGCTGCATCTTCGCCAGCGTCTGCGCGTGCACCGAGACGAAACGCTCCAGGCGCCGCTCCACGGGATCGTTGGCGGCGTCGCGGCCGAGCTTGATGGCGAGCCCGCCGTCCAGGCGCAGCTGCCACGCATGGCGCGGCGACAGGACCAGCCGCTCGATGCCGGTGCCGAGCGGCGCCAGGGTCTGCGCGAAGATGCGGTAGCGCCGCGTCACCTCGCCTTCGCTGCCCTGCGGCCCGTCGAACAGCGGCAGCGCCTGGCGGTCGCTGCGGCCGTAAAAGCGCTCACCCATCTGATTCACCAGGCTGGCGTCGCTCCAGCGTGCCAGCGCGACGTGCTCCTCGAGCGTCGCCTCGATTCGATCGGGCCAGACGCGGCGCACCTGCACGCGGCGCACCCAGGGTAGGCGCTCCAGCGACGCGCGCAGCAGCGCCAGGTCGACGGCGAAAAAGTTGCCCGACACTCGGCCCTGCGTCGCCTGCTCGACCTCCGCGCGCGTGGTGTGCGCCAGCGCGCCGCGCACGGCGATCTCGCGCAACGGGAACAGCGGCGTGCGCAGCAGCAGCTGCAGCCCCGCGAACGCGAACACCATCAGGGCGAGCGCGGTGAGGAAACCGGCCACGGCATTGAGCTGGCGCGGGTTATCCCACATGCGCCCGCTCCAGGATGCGCATGCACAGGTCCTCGTAGGACAGACCCACCGCGCGCGCCGCGATCGGCACCAGGCTGTGGCCGGTCATGCCGGGCGAGGTATTGATTTCGAGCAGCCAGGGCGCGCCCGCCTGGTCGAGCATGAAGTCGACGCGTCCCCAGTCGGTACCGCCGACCAGTCTGAAGGCCTCCAAGGACAGCACCTTGAGTTCTGCTTCCTGGGCCGCCGGCAGGCCGCAGGGGCACAGGTATCGGGTGCCGTCGCCGAAGTACTTGTTCTGGTAGTCGTAGTTGCCCTGCGGCGCCTCGATGCGGATCAGGGGCAGTACGCTGTCGCCGAGAATGCCGGCGGTGTACTCAGGGCCGTCGACGAAACTTTCGGCCAGCGCCAGATCATGGTACGTCTCCGCCGCGAGCCGGTACGCCGCGGCCAGCTGCGACGCGTGCGTCACTTTCGTCAAGCCAAGCGTCGAGCCTTCGTTCGCGGGCTTGACGATCAACGGCAGCCCCAGATCGCGTGCCACGTCGTTCCAGTCGTCGCCCGCGGCAAGCACGCGATAGCGCGGCGTCGGCAGGCCCGCGGCCTGCCAGATCATCTTGCTGCGCCACTTGTCCATGCCGATGGCCGACCCCAGGACGCCGCTGCCGGTATAGGGAATGCCCATCATTTCCAGCGCGCCCTGGAGCGTGCCGTCCTCGCCGCCGCGGCCGTGCAGCGCGATGAAGCAGTGCGTGAAGCCGTCACGCTCGAGCTCGGCGAGCTCGCGCTCCGCCGGATCGAAGGCGTGCGCGTCCACCCCTTTGGCACGCAGCGCCTTGAGCACGCCGGTGCCGCTCATGAGGGACACCTCGCGCTCGGCCGACTTGCCGCCCATGAGCACCGCGACCTTCATGCGCGATCCCCCACGATGCGCACTTCCGGCAGCAGCGCGATGCCAGTACGCTCGAGCACCCGGGCCCGCACTTCCTCGATCAGCCATTCGATGTCGGCGGCGCGCGCCCGGCGCTGTGGGTTGACAATGAAGTTGGCATGCTTGTCCGAGACGCGCGCGCCGCCGCGCTCCAGCCCCTTGAGGCCGCAGGCCTCGATCAGCCGTGCCGCGTGGTCTCCGGGCGGGTTGCGGAACACGCTGCCGGCGTTGGGCAGCGACAGCGGCTGCGAGGCGACGCGCTGTTCCAGCAATGCCTTGACCTTCGCGCGCGAAGCGTCTGCGTCGCCTTTTTGCAGGTCGAACCAGGCGCCCGCGAACCACTCGTCCACGCCGATGCAGCCGTCCCCGCGCAATACGCAATGGCGGTAGCCGGTGTCGAACTCCTCCCGGGCGCGGGTGCGCAATTGGCCATGCCGGTCGATGGTGACCGCGCGCTCGACGATGTCCCAGGTCTCGCCGCCATAGCAGCCCGCGTTCATCGCCAGCGCGCCGCCCACGGTACCCGGCACGCCGGCGAGGAATTCCGCCCCGGCGTAGCCATGGCGTGCGGCGAAGCGCGCCACCTTGGGACTGGCGACGCCCGCGTCCGCGTACACGCGGCAGACGATCAACTCCGGATGTAGCGCTGAGGCGTGCATCAGTACCACCGTGCCCGCATAGCCGCCATCGCGCACCAGCAGGTTGGAGCCCAGCCCGACGAACAGCAGCGGCTCGTGCGGCGGCAGCTGGCCGAGAAAGGCGGCGAGGTCGTCGAGGTCGGCGGGCGCATAACAGCGTGCCGCGGCTCCGCCCGCGCGCCAGCTCACGTGCCGTGCCATCGGCTCCCGTACCCCCAGTTTGCCGCGCAGCCCCTGCAGTCTCAACGCGTCGGTCATGTTCATGTCAGCTGGGCCGGAACGTTGGCGATCGAGCCCGCGCCCATGGTGACCACCACGTCGCCCGCGCGCGCCGCGCGCTTGATCGCCGCCGCCATCTGCCCGATGTCCTCGACGTAGACCGGTTCGACCGTGCCCGCCACGCGCATGGCGCGCGCGAGCGAACGGGCGTCTGCGGCGACGATCGGCGCTTCGCCCGCCGCGTAAACCTCGGCGAGCAGCACCGCATCCGCGGTCGCGAGGACCCTGACGAAGTCCTCGAACAGGTCGCGCGTACGCGTGTAGCGGTGCGGCTGGAAGGCGAGTAGCACACGCCGCCCGGGAAACGCGCCGCGCGCCGCGGCGAGCGTCGCCGCCATCTCGGCCGGATGGTGGCCGTAGTCGTCGACCAGCGTGCAGCTGCCGCCGCCGGGGAGCGCCACCTCGCCAACGCGCTGAAACCGCCGGTCGACACCGCGGAACCCGGCCAGCGCCTTGAGCATGGCTGCGTCCGGCACGCCGAGCTCGGTGGCGACGGCGATCGCCGCGAGCGCGTTCTGCACGTTGTGCTCGCCGGGCAGGTTGAGGGTCACCTCGAGCGCAGGATGCTTCTCGCGCAGCGCCATGAAGCGCATGGCTCCTGCGGCATGCTCGGGCTTCTCCGCGCGCACCATGGCGTCTGGTGCGAATCCGTAGGTGATCACCGGCTTGGAGACGAACGGCAGAATCTCGCGCACGTTGGCGTCGTCCGCGCACAGGATCGCGCTGCCGTAGAAGGGCAGGTTCTGCAGGAAGCTCACGAAGGCCTGCTTGAGGCGCGCGAAATCGTGCTGGTAGGTCTCCATATGATCGGCGTCGATGTTGGTCACCACCGCCACCACCGGCTGCAGGTGCAGGAACGAGGCGTCGGACTCGTCGGCCTCCACCACGATGTACTCGCCCTGCCCGAGACGCGCGTTCGAGCCGGCCGCGTTCAGGCGGCCGCCGATGACGAAGGTGGGATCGAGCC
Organism: Pseudomonadota bacterium; assembly: GCA_027624175.1. Lineage (GTDB taxonomy): Bacteria > Pseudomonadota > Gammaproteobacteria > Burkholderiales > SG8-39 > JAABQT01. The sequence goes on from JAQBXT010000063.1 coordinate 7,166, forward strand.
CGCCCTCGGCCAGCACGCTCGCCACCAGGCTGGTGGTGGTGGTCTTGCCGTGCGTGCCGGCGATCGCCACGCCCTGCTTGAGGCGCATGAGCTCGGCGAGCATCAGGGCGCGGGGTACCACCGGCACGCGCCGCGCGCGCGCCGCCAGCAGCTCGGGGTTGTCGGCGCGTACCGCACTCGATACCACCACCGCGTCGGCGCCGTTGATGTTCTGCGCAGCGTGCGAGAGTGCGACTTTCGCGCCCAACTCCTGCAGGCGCCGCGTCGCCGCATTCTCGGCGAGGTCCGAACCGCTCACCTGGTAGCCGAGATTGGCGAGCACTTCCGCGATGCCGGACATGCCGGACCCGCCGATGCCCACGAAGTGGATGTGCCGAACCTTGTGCTTCATCCGGCGAGTTCCATGCAGCGCCGCGCCACCAGCTGCGCCGCGTCGGGCTTGCCCAGCGCGCGCGCCTTGCGCGCCATGTCGAGCAGGTGCGGCCGGTCGAGCGCGCGCAGCAGATCCGCCAGATGTCCTGCGGACAGATCCGCCTGCGGCACGAGGAGTGCCGCACCCTGGTCGGCGAGGAACCGCGCGTTCGCCGTCTGGTGGTCGTCCACCGCGTGCGGGAACGGCACCAGCAGGCTCGCCACCCCGCCCGCCGACAGTTCCGCCACGGTCATCGCGCCGGCGCGGCAGATGACGACGTCGGCGTCGGCGTAGCGCCGCGCCATGTCTTCGATGAAAGGCACCAGCTCGCCGATGACCCCGGCGGCGCGGTAGGCCTGGCGCAGCTGCTCGAGGTGCTGCTCGCCCGACGCGTGCACCACCGCGGGCCGGGGATCGAGCAGCGCCAGCGCGCGCGGCACGCAATCGTTGAGCGCCTGCGCACCGCGGCTTCCGCCCACCACCAGCAGCCTGAGCGGCCCGGCGCGGCCGGCATAGCGCGCGGCCGGCTCGGGCAGCGAGGTAATTTCGGTGCGTACCGGATTGCCGGTCCATTCGGCGCCTTTGAGCGCCGCGGGAAACGCGCTCATCGCCTTGTCGGCGACGCTGGCGAGGATGCGGTTGGTGAGCCCGGCGATCGCGTTCTGCTCATGCACCGCGAGCGGCCGCGACAGCAGCGAGGCCATCATGCCCCCCGGAAAGGCGACGTAGCCGCCCATGCCGAGCACTACGTCAGGGCGCAGGCGGAAGATGGCGCGCGCCGCCTGCCAGAACCCGATCAGCAGGTTGAGCGGCAGCAGCAGGGCGGCGAGCACGCCTTTGCCGCGCAGCGCCGCCGCGCGCACCCAGGCCATGTCGTAGCCGCGCGCGGCGACCAGGCGCGCTTCCATGCCGGCGCGCGTGCCCATCCACACCACGCGCCAGCCCTGGCTGCGCAGTTCTTCGGCCACCGCCAGGCCGGGGAATACGTGCCCGCCGGTGCCGCCCGCGATGATCAGCGCGGTCCTCACGCGTGCAGTCCCCGCGCCAGCTGCCGGCTCTCCCAATCGATGCGCAGCAGGATCGCCAGCGCCACGCAGTTGGCCAGCAGGCCGCTGCCGCCGAAGCTCATCAGCGGCAGGGTCAGGCCCTTGGTGGGCAGCAGGCCCATGTTCACGCCCATGTTGATCAGCGCCTGGAAGCCGATCCAGATGCCGATGCCCTGCGCGGCGAGCGCGGCGAAGTGCCGCTCGCGCTGCGCCGCCTGGCGGCCGATGGCGAAGGCGCGCAGCACGATCCACACGAACAGCGCGATCACCGCCGCCACGCCGAGAAAACCCAGTTCCTCGGCGATCACCGCGAGCAGGAAATCCGTGTGCGCTTCGGGCAGGTAGAACAGTTTCTCCACGCTCGCCCCCAGCCCGACACCCAGCCACTCGCCGCGCCCGAAGGCGATCAGCGAGTGCGACAGCTGGTAGCCGCGGCCATAGGGATCGGTCCACGGATCCATGAAGCCGAAGATGCGCTGCATGCGGTATTCGGAGGTCAGCACCAGCAGCGCGGAACCGAGCGCGAGCATCACGCCCAGCGCGAGGAAGTGGCGGCCATTCATGCCGCCGAGGAACAGGATGCCGAAGGTGGTCACCGCGATCACCACCAGCGCGCCGAAATCCGGCTCGCGCAGCAGCAGCCAGGACACGAACATCATCACCCCCAGCATCGGCAGCAGACCGCGCCGGAAGCTTTTCAGCACCGCGTGCTTGCGCACCGTGTAATCGGCAGCGTAGAGCACCGCCGCGAGCTTCATCAACTCGGAGGGCTGCAGGGTGATCGCGCCCAGGTTGAGCCAGCGCCGCGCGCCGTTCACCTCGCGCCCGATAGCGGGCACCAGGACCAGCACCAGGAGCGCCACGCAGGCGAGAAACGCGAGCGGCGCGCCTTTCTGCCAGTAGCGCACGGGGATCAGGAACACGGCGATCGCCGCGGCGAGCGACACGCCCATGAACACCGCGTGGCGCAGCAGGTAGAAGGCGGAGTTGGCCCCGGTGTGGCGGCCCGCCTCGGCAGTGGAAATGGAGGCCGAGTACACCATCACCAGGCCGATTACCATCAGCAGCAGCGCGGCCCAGGCGAGCGAGCGGTCGTACTCGGGAGTGGCGGCGTCCTGCGCGAAGACGTAGGTGGCGCTCATCTCAGTCCCCGAGCGCGGCGAGGGCCTGCGCGAAGATCTCGCCGCGCTGCCGGTAGTCGCGGAACATGTCGAAGCTGGCGCAGGCGGGGGACAGCAGCACGGCGTCGCCGGGCTGCGCAAGCTGCGCGGCGCGCGTCACCGCCTGCTGCAGCGTGTCGCAGCGCTCCAGAGGCACGCCGCTCGCGGCCAGCGCGCGCTCGATGAGCGCTGCGTCGCGTCCGATCAGCAATACGCCGCGCGCATGCCCGCTCACCGCCGGGGCGAGCGGCGCAAAGTCCTGGCCCTTGCCGTCGCCGCCGGCGATCAGCAACGCCGGCCGGCCCAGGCCGCGCAGGGCGGCGACGGTGGCACCGACGTTGGTGCCCTTGGAATCGTCGTACCAGGCGACGCCGCGGCGCTCGGCGATGCGCTGCAGCCGGTGCGCGAGCCCCTCGAAAGAGCGCAGACCCTGCGCCAGCGCCTCGCGCGACACGCCGAGAGAACGCGCGAGCGCGCTGGCCGCCAGTGCGTTGGCAACGTTGTGCGCTCCATGGATGCGCAGCTCGGCGACCGGCAGCAGCGGCAGGCTTCCTTCGTGCAGCATCTGACCCACCACTCCGAAATCCAGCGCCGAACGCGGCGCGTCCAGCCCGAACGTGACCCGCGGCCGGCCCTCGATCGCCATGGCGAGTGAGCGCGGGTCGTCGCGATTGAGCACCTGCGTGCCCTCGCCCTGAAACACGCGCGCTTTTGCCGCGCCGTAATCCGCGACGCCTGCGTAACGGTCGAGATGGTCCTCGCTCAGGTTGAGCATCGCGGCGGCATGCGGGTCAAGCGACCAGGTGGTCTCGAGCTGGTAGCTGGAGAGTTCCAGCACCCAGGCGGCGGGCGGCGTTACACGCTGCATCAGTGCTGCCAGGGCGGCAGGGCCGATGTTGCCCGCCACCTCGACATCGATGCCCGCAGCACGCAGCAGATGCCCGGTGAGCGCCGCAACCGTGGTCTTGCCGTTGGTGCCGGTGATCGCGAGCACGCGCGAGGCGTCCTGCGCACGCACGTGCCAGGCGAACAGCTCGACATCGCCGAGTACCGGAATGCCCATCGCCGCCGCCGATTGCACCACCGGCTCGAGCGGCGACAGCCCGGGGCTGATGCACACCAGGTCCACGCTCTCGAGCAGCGCAGGCGTAAAGGCCCCGGTGTGCAATTCACCGGAGAAATCCGGCGCGCGCGGCGGCGCCGCGCGCGTGTCCGCGA
>JAQBXT010000064.1 GCA_027624175.1 Pseudomonadota bacterium
CCGCAGAGATCTAGGAGGAGTGAGGAGGCCGGAAGGGCGCCGCAAGGCGCCCTTCCGTTTTTCTAGGCGCCCTCGACCAGCACCAGGCTTCCCGTGGACACTTTCTGGCGCAGCGTGATGAGCGGCGCGTATTCGGGGGAGCCGTACCAGGCTCTGGCCTGTGCCATGCCGGGAAATTCGAGGATCACCAGGCGTTTCGGGGACCAGCCGCCTTCAAGTTTTTCGGAGGGGCCGCCGCGCGCGAGGAAGCGGCCGCCGAATTTTTCCACCGTGGCGAGTACCTGCCGGCGGTACTCCGCGTAGCCCGCCGCATCCGTCACTTCGATATCGCCGATCACATAGGCCGCCATGGCTGCTCCGCTATTGGTTATCGAAGGAATTCGAGAATCATACCGGCCCCGCCCATGGCGAGGATCAGCGGGATCAGCCCGACCTTGAAGCGCATCAGTGCGACCAGGGCGACGAGCGCGGCAGTCGCCGCCACCAGGTCGAGCGAACCCTGCGGCCAGAACACATGGCCCGCGAAAAATACCGCCAGGCTGACCACAACGCCCACCACCGCGGCAGTGATGCCGGTGAGCGGCGCGGTGAAGCGCAGCTCGCCGTGGGTCGATTCGACCAGCGGGCCGCCGACCAGGATGAACAGGAACGAAGGCAGGAAGGTAAATAAGGTCACCACGCAGGCTGCGGCGGCGCCGGCGAGAAACAGCTGCCCAGGCCCGAACAGCTGCTGCGTCCAGGCGCCAACGAAGCCGACAAAGGCCACCACCATGATCAGCGGCCCCGGGGTGGTTTCGCCCAGCGCGAGGCCGTCGATCATCTGGGTGGCGCTCAGCCACTGGTAGTTTTCCACGGCGGCCTGGTAGACGTAGGGCAGCACCGCGTAGGCGCCGCCGAAGGTCAGCAGCGCGGCCTTGGTGAAGAACCAGCCCATCTGCGCGAGGAGATCGTTCCAGGCGAGCAGCAAGGCCATGGCCGCGCCCCACAGCGCGAGGCCGATCAGCAGAAGGCCGGCGGCCCTGCGGGCCGAATAGCGCGCATGCGGCGGCGACGGCGTGTCATCGTCGATCAGTGCGGGACCGTAGGTTTTATCGGCGCTGCCATGGCCGCCGACCGCGAACACCTTCGGCGCGATGCGCCCGCCCGCCATGCCGATCAGCGCAGCGGCCAGGACGATCGCCGGAAACGGCAGGCCGAAGACCGACAGGGCCAGGAACGCGGCGGCGCTGATTCCCCACAGCGCCGGATGCTTCAGCGCCCGCGAGCCGATGCGCCAGGCCGCCGCCAGCACGATGGCGACCACCGCGGGCTTGATGCCGTAGAGCAGCCCGGCGACAGCGGGAACGCTGCCGTAGGCCATATACAGCCAGGAGAGCGCGATGAGGATGAACAGCGAGGGCAGCACGAACAGGCCGCCGGCGACGAGCCCGCCCCAGCTGCGATGCATCAGCCAGCCGATGTAGGTGGCAAGCTGCTGCGCCTCCGGCCCGGGAAGCAGCATGCAATAGTTGAGTGCGTGCAGGAAGCGCTTTTCCGAAATCCAGCGCCGGCGCTCCACCAGCTCCTGGTGCATGATCGCAATCTGCCCCGCCGGCCCGCCGAAGCTGATGAAGCCCAGCTTCAGCCAGAACCGGAATGCCTCTCCTAGCGGTATGCGGCGGGGTTCCACGTGTGGACCTCGTCCTTGCTGCTGCGGCACCAGGCGTAGAGCGCGTCATACAGGTGCATGCCGTGCTCGAGCATCTCCAGGTCGTCCGGGTGGAGGATCGAGAGTCCCAGGGAGAGCGATACCAGACCGGCGCACTGCGGCGCGAGGTCGGGCCGGTTGGTGTCGGCGCCGCGCACGATGAGCGCGAGTTCGTTCAGCGCCGGGTCATCCAGGCGGTACTTCATCAGGAAGGCATCGAAGCTGCACCGCTCGCCGTCGTGCGAGAACTCGACGTCGGGGACGTCGTAGGGAACTGCCTCGCGTTCGATGGCCACTTTCTTCACGTCGACGGAGGGGACGTAAAGGAACTCGGCCTCGGGATCGACGAAGCGGCGCACCAGCCAGGGACAGGCAATGCGGTCGATCTTGGGGCGCTCGCGCGTCACCCAGCGGGTCGCGGCGCCTTTCGGCTTGGCGGCGAGCGCGCCGCCGGCTTTCTTCCAGGCCTCGAATCCGCCTTCGAGAAAGCGCGCATTGAGTGCGGAGGCGGCACCCTGGCTGACTTCGTGGCCGTGCACGCAGTACACGACCACGCTTGCCGCGGCGGGCAGGGTGGATTTCCACTGCTCGACGGATTCCGGATCGCGCCGCAGCGCCCCGCGCAGCATTTCTGCCGCGCCCAGGAAGGCGGGCTTCTTGCGCACGTCGATGACCAGCGGCGGATTTTCGGAGGCGAGGGATTGCAGCAGCGAGGGTACGGATACGGAAGGTGCGCCCATGGTTCTCTCCTTATAAGAGGCCCGCAGAACTTGGACGCACCGGCGTCTTGAAGGAATGTTCCTGGCGGGGAGCCTGCGTTCCCCACGCAAAAAGTATATCAGGCATAGCCCACGCTATGGCGGTCGATGGCCACCGCCTTGACCAGCGCGAACACCGGCCGGCCGGGGGCGAGGCCGAGTTCCCCCGCGGACTTGCGCGTGATGCGGGCCACCAGCGGGGTGCCGGCAACGTCGATGCCGACCTCCAGGCTCGCCCCGGCGCTCTCGCCGAGCGAGACGATCACGCCCGGCAGGATGTTCAGCATGCTGATGCCGCGGGGCCGCTCGATGGCGATCGACACATCGCGCGCGCTCACGCGCACGCGCACGCGCTCTCCCACCAGGGCGTCGACTTCGGGTGCGAAGAACGAGCCGCCGGCGAAATCTAGCCGCGCCAGGCCGCTGTCGAGGTCCTGGCTGGCGACGCGCGCGTCGATCACCGCGCCACCTTCGAGGCGGCCGATCGCCGGACCGATCCCGGTCAGCTTTCCCTCCGCGATTTCGACCACCGTGTCGGCGAGGCGCACCACCTCGTCGATGGAATGGCTGACATAGACGATGGGCACGCCCATCTCGTCGCGCAGCCGCTCGACGTAATACAGGATCTCGGCCTTGCGCCCGGTGTCGAGCGAGGCGAGGGGTTCGTCCATCAGCAGCAGGCGCGGACTGGCGAGGAGCGCCCGGCCGATGGCGACGCGCTGCTTTTCGCCGCCCGAAAGCAGACTGGGCCGGCGCTCGAGCAGGTGCTCGAGATCCAAAAGGCGCACCACCTGCGCGAAATCCGCATAGCGTTCGGCCGCCGGCGTGAAGAAGCGCCCGTAGCGCAGGTTCTGGCGCACGCTCAGGTGCGGCAGCAGCCGGCCGTCCTGAAATACGTAGCCTGCGCGACGGCGCTGGACAGGAAGGCAGACGCGGCCGGCGTCGAAGAACACCGTGTCTCCTACGGCGATGCGCCCGCGTTGCGGCGAGACGATGCCGGCAATGGCGTTGAGGAGGCTGGTCTTGCCCGAACCCGAGCGGCCGAAGAGCGCGGTGATGCGCGCGTCGCTCGAGAACGCCACCTCCAGCGCGAAGGCGCCCTGGCGCAGGCCGATGTCCACCTCAAGCTTCATCCCTGCACCCGCCGGCGCGCCGCGCGCAGCAGCCATTCGGAGAGGAGCAGCGCGCCTAGCGAGACGGCCACCGAGATGGCGCACAGCCGCCAGACCTGCGAGTCGCCGCCGGGCACCTGCGTTAAGTTGTAGATGGCGAGCGGCAGGGTCTGGGTTTCACCCGGAATGCTCGACACGAAGGTGATGGTGGCGCCGAATTCTCCCAGGCTGCGCGCGAAGGCGAGCAGCAGGCCGTTGAGGATGCCCGGCACGATGAGAGGCAGTGTCACGGTGGCGAAAATCCAGATCCGGCTCGCGCCGAGGGTCGCCGCCGCCGCTTCAAGCCCGCGGTCGACCGATTCGACCGCCTGGCGCATGGCGCGCACCGCCAGCGGCAGGCCCATCACTGCGGCGGCCAGCGCCGCGCCAGTCCAGCGGAAGGAAAACACCAGTCCGAAGTGGCTCTCGAGGAAGGCGCCGATCGGTCCCTGTCGGCCGAAGGCGACCAGCAGCACGAAGCCGACCACCACCGGCGGCAGCACCAGCGGCAGGTTGACAATTCCATCTAGCAGCGCCTTGCCCGGAAACTTTCCGCGCGCGAGCAGCATCGCCAGCGCGAGCGCCACTGGAAAGCTCGCCAGCACGCCCCAGAAGGCGACCTTCAGGCTAAGCAGCAGGATTTCGATTTCAGCGGAATCCATGTTTCTCGAAAATCGCGCGTGCCTTCGCCGAGGCGAGAAATTCCAGGTAGCGAATCGCCTGCGGCGTTGCACCGCGCAGCGCGGCGCCAGAGTAGACGATGGCTGGATGCAGCGCCGGATCGATGCGACCGGAAAGTTTCACTTTCGATTCGGCGCGGGCGTCGGTTTCATAGACGATTCCCAGCGGCGCTTCGCCGCGCGCCACCAGCGCGAGCGCCGCGCGCGCGTTTGCCGCAGGCGCGAGGCGCTTCGACACCGCGTCCCAGGCGTCGAGTTGCTCCAGCGCGGCCTTTGCATACTTTCCCGCGGGCACGTGCCGCGGATCGGCGAGCGCAAGGCGCCCGTTCGCGCCGAGCGCCTGCAGCGGATCGGCCGGCGGCGCGGCGGTTGCCGGAATGATCCACACGAGGCGGTTGCCCAGCAGGTCGCGGCGCGACTTCGGCGCGAGCAGATTTTTCCTGTCGAGGTAATCCATCCAGTCCCGGTCCGCACTGATGAACACCTGCGCCGGGGCGCCGGCCTCGATCTGGCGCGCGAGCGCCGAACTCGCCGCATAGGAGGCGGCAACGGTTGGCGGTGCGGCAGCATTCACCTCGTCCAGTACCGTCTTCAGGCTGGCGGCGGCGAATACCAGCATGCGCTCCTGCGCGGGCGCGCTGCCCGTCGCCGCGAAAAGAAGCGCGAGCGTGCTTAGCAAGCTCTTCATGCGAAGGCTTCGTCGGGCCGCGCCATGCGTCCCGACGCCTTCAGGTCGTAGCCCGGGAATTTGCGCGCGATTCGCGAAAGCGCCTTGCCGCCAAGCGCCTCCAGCAGCTGCCGGCCGGCAACGCCGGAGGCGGCTTTGGCGCGCAGCGCGATCCAGTACTGCTCGCGCAGCACCGGAACGAAATCGAGGCCGAACTGCGCCGCCGCCGCGTGCACGCCGAATCCCGCGTCGGCGCGGCCGGTGGCCACCGTCGCCGCAACCGCGAGGTGGGTGTGTTCCTCGGTGCCGTAGCCGCGCAGCTTTCCGGGCGCGAGGCTGGCCTCGCGCAGCAGCCGGTCGATGTGGCGCCGCGTTCCCGAGCCGCGCTGCCGGTTGACGAAGCGGGCGCGCTTGCGCGCGACGTCGGCCAGCGTCGACAGGCGCTTCGGATTGCCGTTGGCAACAATCAGGCCCTGGTCGCGCTCGGCGAATCGCACCAGGACGTCGCGCCCAGGGCGCAGGTAGCGGCGAAGTTCGGCATCGTCGAGGTGAAAGCCCGCGATCTCGACCGCGCCGCGCGAAAACAGCGCGAGGGCCTCCTCGCTGCCGCGGAAGGACAGCTCGCCCACCAGCCCCGCGGGCACCGCGTAGCGCTCGCAGAATTCCGCCAGCAGCGGGTCGTGGCTGGCCGCAAGGCGCAAGGGGCTGGGCAGCTTGCTGGAGGTCGGCTTCAGCGCGAAGCGCGCGCGCAGCGGCTCCATGGCTTGCCTCAGGCGCTCGTCGTTACGCAGCAGTTGCGATCCGAGGCTGGTCAGCCGGGCGCCGCGCCCGCGCTGCAGTTCGGCGAACGGCGCCCCCGCCAGCGTGCTCGCCTCGAGCAGCAGCCCCCAGGCGCCGCGGTAGGACAGGCCCAGCGCCTCAGCCGCGGCTTTGAGGGTGGCGTGGTGCTCGAGGGCCCGCAGCAGGCCGAGCAGGCGCGGATCCAGCGCCTTCCCTTCGGCCTCCCACACCGGGGCCGGGCGCAGGGTCGCCATTCAGATATATGCAAAAAAGTACATATTGGTGAAATGTACTGCTAAAGATAGTATTTCGCCATATGCAGGAATTTCCCGGTCTAATCTGGGACCCCCGCCTGTGGCAGATCGTCGGCCTGAGCCTGCAGGTCAGCCTCGCCGCGGTGGCCATCGCTTCTCTCATCGGGCTGCCGTTGGGCGCGGCGATCGCGGTCGGCCGCTTCCCGGGTCGGCGCAGCCTCACCGTCATCCTCAACGCGCTGATGGGGCTGCCCCCGGTGGTGGTGGGGCTGCTGGTCTACCTCCTGCTGTCGCGCGCCGGTCCGCTGGGAAGCCTGGGCCTGCTTTTCACGCCGCGGGCAATGGTGGTGGCCCAGACCCTGCTCATCCTGCCGATCATCGCGGCGCTGTCGCGCCAGGCGGTGGAGGACGCGTGGCGTGAATACGAGGAACAGCTGCGCTCGCTGGGCGCCCATGGACTCGGCGCGGCGCTGACCATCCTGTGGGACATCCGTTTTTCGCTCCTCACGGTGGTGCTGGCAGGGCTGGGTCGCGCCGCCGCCGAAGTCGGCGCGGTGATGATCGTCGGCGGCAACATCGACGGCGTGACGCGGGTGATGACCACCGCCATTGCGCTGGAGACCTCCAAGGGAGATCTTCCCCTCGCGCTGGGGCTTGGCGTGGTGCTGATTGCCATCGTCCTCGCGCTGAACGCCGGCGCGTTTCTCGTCAAGGAAGCCGCGCAGCGGCGCAGCGGATGATCCTGCCTCTCAAACTGGAGGGCGTTTCCTTCCTCGACATCATTAGGCCGTTGTCGCTCGAGATCGGCGCCGGGCCGAGCACCATCATCCTCGGCGCCAACGGCGCGGGAAAGAGCGTGCTGATGCGCCTGATGCACGGCCTGCTCGCGCCGACCACGGGCGCGCTGCGCTGGCAGGGCGGCGAGCCGGGACGCCGGCAGGCGATGGTGTTCCAGAAGCCGGTGATGCTGCGCCGCTCGGCGCTGGACAACATCCGCTACGCAGTGCGCCTCGCGGGTGCGCGCGATGGCGACGCGCTGGCGGCCGCGGCGCTCGACGAAGTCGGCCTGCGCCATGTCGCGCACCGGCCGGCGCGGGTGCTCTCAGGCGGTGAGCAGCAGCGCCTCGCGCTGGCGCGCGCCTGGGCGCTGCACCCCGAGATCCTGTTTCTCGACGAGCCGACCGCGAGCCTTGATCCGAGCGCCACGCGCGAGATCGAGGCGGTGATCCGCGCTTTCGATACCTCGGGCACCAAGATCGTGATGGCGACCCATAACCTCGGCCAGGCGCGGCGCCTCGGCGACGAGGTGATCTACTTGCACCAAGGTCGGGTGCTCGAGCGGGCCCCGGCGGAAGAATTCTTCGTGCGCCCCGCGAGCGCCGAGGCGGCGGCCTTCATCAAGGGAGAGCTTCCATGGGTATAACCCCAGCACTGGCGGCGGCATTCATTACCGTTGCTTCGACTACCTCTACTGAGCAATCAGGGCTATTCAAACACCTGCTGCCGCTATTCGAAAAACACAGCGGCATCAGCGTGCGCGTGGTGGCGCTGGGCACCGGCCAGGCGCTCGACATGGGAAAGCGCGGCGATGCCGACGTGGTGTTCGTGCACGCCAAGCCGCTCGAGGAGAAATTCGTCGCCGAAGGATATGGGGTGCAGCGCTTTGAGGTCATGTACAACGACTTCGTGCTGGTCGGGCCCAAGGCCGATCCGGCCAAAGTCAGCGGCACCAAGGACATCGTTGCCGCGCTGCTGAAGATCAAGGCCGCCGCGGTGCCGTTCGCTTCGCGCGGCGACAACAGCGGCACCCATTTCGCCGAGGTTTCGGTCTGGAAGGCGGCGGGCGTGGACATCGCCAAAGACCAACAGTCCTGGTATCGAGAAACCGGCGCTGGCATGGGGCCGACGCTTAACACCGCCTCAGCCATGAACGCCTACGCGCTCACCGACCGCGGCACCTGGCTGTCGTTCAGGAACCGCGGCGAGCTGACTATCGTCGTCGAGGGCGATAAGCGCCTGTTCAACCAGTACGGCGTGATGCTGGTCAATCCGTCGCGCCACGCGCATGTGAAGCAGGAGGCTGGCCGGCGGTTCATTGATTGGCTCGTTTCGCAGGAAGGCCAGATGGCAATTTCCAGCTTTAAAATCAACGGACAGCAGGCCTTTTTCGCCAACGCGCGCTGATAAAATCGGCGGGTGAAATCCTTCGGCTTCGCCGGCTGGTCCGGCAGCGGCAAGACCACCCTCATCGAAAAGCTGATCCCGCGCTTTTCGCAGATCGGCCTGCGGGTGTCGCTCATCAAGCACGCGCACCATACCTTCGACGTCGATCATCCCGGCAAGGACTCCTACCGCCACCGGCAGGCGGGGGCGAGCGAGATCCTGGTGACCTCCTCCCGGCGCTGGGTGCTGATGCACGAGTTGCGCGGCGCGGCCGAGCCGACCTTCGAAGAGCAGATCAAGCATTTCTCGCCCTGCGACCTGCTGCTGGTGGAAGGCTTCAAGCACGCCCCGATTCCGAAGCTCGAAGTCTGGCGCGCGCTAACCGGGGAGCCGCTGCTGCATCCCAACGACCCGCATATCGTTGCGGTAGCGAGCGATCGCGCGCTGGATACCAAGCTGCCGGTCCTCTCGCTCGATGATGACCAGAGCATCGCCCAATTCATCCTCGCCCACCTGAGGCTCGCGTGAGCCAGGGCCTGCTGTCGGTCGACGAGGCGCTGGCGCAGCTGCTCTCCAGCGCGCGCGCGGTCGCCGACATCGAGGAGGTGCCGACCATTGAAGCCACCGGCCGCGTGCTCGCGCGCGCGCAGCGCTCAACGATGGACGTGCCGCCGATGGACAACAGCGCGATGGATGGTTACGCTGTTTCTACAAAAGATCTTTCCCCGGGAAAAAATCTCAAAGTTGCACAACGAATCATGGCTGGTTCGGTTGGCAAGGCGCTCGCGTCGGGCACCGCGGCGCGCATCTTCACCGGCGCGCCCATTCCGCCAGGCGCCGATGCGATCGTGATGCAGGAACATTGCGAGGCGACGGGCGATTCGGTGACGCTGAAAAGGAAGCCCGCGCCAGGCGATTGGGTCCGCCGCGTCGGCAGCGATATCCGCAAGGGCAAAGAGATCCTCGTTCCCGGCAAGCGCCTGCTGCCGCAGGACACCGGGTTGGCCGCCTCGGTCGGCATCCAGACGCTGCCGGTGTATCGCCGGGTGAAGCTGGGCCTGTTCTTCACCGGCGACGAACTCCTCATGCCCGGCGAGCCGCTGGCACCGGGGCGCATCTACAACTCCAACCGCTTCACCCTGCGCGGCCTCGCCGAGGTCTTCGACTGCGAGCTGACGGACTACGGCATCGTGCCCGACACGCTCGAAGCCACGCGTGAGGTGCTGCGCCGCGCCGCGGCCGAATGCGATCTCGTCGTCACCTCCGGCGGGGTTTCGGTCGGAGACGCCGATTACGTCAAGCCCGCGGTCGAGGCGGAAGGGAAGCTCCTGATGTGGCGCATCGCCATGAAGCCGGGGCGGCCGCTGGCTTTCGGATCGATCAAGGATTCCTTCTTCATCGGGCTGCCGGGCAACCCGGTGTCGAGCTTCGTCACCTTCCTCATCTTCGTGCGGCCGTTCCTGCTGCGCACGCAGGGCATCACGGCGGTGGCGCCGCGCTACATCGATGCGCGCGCCGACTTCGACTGGCCCGAGCCCGACTCGCGGCGCGAATTCCTGCGCGCAAAATGGAATGCGAAGGGCGGCCTCGAGCTCTACCCGACGCAGGATTCCGCGGTGCTCACCTCCACCGCCTGGGCCGACGGGCTGGTGGACAACCCCGCCGCGAAGGCGGTGAAGAAGGGCGATACGGTGCGCTTCCTGGCCTATACGGAGCTCTACCAGTGAAAGTGAGCGTCCTCTATTTCGCTTCGCTGCGCGAGCAGCTCGGCAACGCCGGCGAAGAACTCGACCTGCCGCAGACGATCACGACCATCACTGCGCTGAAGGCCCACCTGCGCGAGCGCGGCGGGGCGTATGAGACTGCCTTTGCCGAAAAAGCCCTGGTGCGCGCGGCGGTGAACCAGGAAATGGTCAAGGCCGATGCCGCCTTCAAGGCAGGCGACGAATTGGCGTTCTTTCCCCCGGTGACCGGGGGCTAGCGTGAAGGTTTCGGTCCAGCGCGAAGACTTCGACCTTGGCGCCGAAGTCAAAGCCATCTCCGGGGACACTTCCACCGGCGCGGTAGCGAGCTTCGTCGGCATCGTGCGCGACGTCGTCATGACCCTCGAGCACTACCCCGGCATGACCGACAAGGCCCTGCACAAGATCGTCGAGGAAGCGGGATCGCGCTGGAAGGTGAAGGACTGCACCGTAATCCACCGCTACGGCGAGCTGCAGCCGGGCGCGCAGATCGTGATGGTCGCGGTGGCGAGCGCGCACCGCGGCGACGCCTTTGCCGCCTGCGAATTCATCATGGACTACCTGAAGACCCAGGCGCCGTTCTGGAAGAAGGAACACCGCCCCGAAGGCGCCAACTGGGTCGAGGCCCGCGCCAGCGACGACCAAGCCGCGGAGCGCTGGAAAGAGCCGGGAAAGTAAGCGGAATATCGCAGTGCCTGCCGCACGTTGACGATCCGCCCAGCTGCCTGCTGCCTCAAGCTCACTCATCGCCGCCTTCAGGCGCAGAGCGCGGTGGACGTCAGCTT
>JAQBXT010000065.1 GCA_027624175.1 Pseudomonadota bacterium
ATCGTTGGCGCAGACCAAATCAAGTGTTACGCAGATTATGCTGCATTACTTAAGACGCCATGTTTAGAAGCATCTATAGGTAGATGCAACCATCTACTAATAGATGGCGCCATATGCCGGCATATACCTACCGGTAGATACTTAGCCGAGGCTTCGTCTTACCGCTGCGTCTAACGCAATGCCCAAGGCTGCCGGCGGCGGACGCCGCTTCCAGACTTCTGTCGCCCCCTCGAATGCGTGCGCCAGCTGCAGCACGCCGAAGTCGTCGCGGTAGCGCCCGACGATTTGCAGGCCCACCGGCAGCCCTTGCGGCGTGAAGCCCGCGGGCACCGAGATCGCCGGGTGGCTGGTGATGGTGATGAAGTAGCAGCTCTTCATCCAGTCGAGGTAGTTGCCGAGCTTCACGCCGGCGATCTGCGTCGGGTACTCGGTATCCACCGGGAACGCAGGCAGCTGGTTCACCGGCGCCAGCAGGAACTCGTATTTCTCGAGGAAGCCGCGCATGCGCTGGTAGAGCTCGGTGCGCAGGCCTTCGGCGCGTGCGATGCGTGCGCCGTCGAGCGCGAGGCCCTGCTCGATATTCCAGATCACCGTGTCTTTGAGCAGCGCGCGGTGCGTTTTCAGCAGCTGCGCGTAGCGCTGCGCAAAGGAGATCGCGCGCAGCGTCTCGAAGGCCTCGGTGGCGCCGGTGAAGTCCGGGCAGGCCTCCTCCACGATGCAGCCCAGCGACGCGAACACCTTGCGCTGCGCTTCCAGCACTTGCGTCACCGCCGGCTCCACCGGCAGCCCGCCGAAGTCGCGTGTCCAGGCGACGCGGACTTTCCTGAAAGACCGTCGTAGCGGCCGGCTGAAGATCGAACCCGGCTCGTTGATCGACAGCGGTGCGCGCCGGTCCGGCCCCGCCATCGCGGACAGAAGGAACGCCGCGTCCTCCACCGTGCGCGCGACGGGGCCGAGCACCGGCTGCGAGTCCCAGGCATTGGCCGCCGGGTAGGAAGGCACGCGCCCCGGCGTGGGCCGAAAGCCCACGACGTTGCAGTAGTTGCCGGGATTCCTCAGGCTTGCGGCAAGGTCCGAGCCGTCCGCAAACGGCAGCATGCCGCAGGCGACCGCCGCCGCCGCGCCGCCGGAAGAACCCCCGGGCGTCTTCGAGAGGTCGTAAGGATTGCGCGTGGCGCCGAACACCTTGTTGAAGGTGTTGCTGCCGGCGCCGAATTCCGGCGTGTTGGTCTTGCCCAGCGTAATCGCGCCCGCGGCCTTGAGGCGCTCGACGATCAGCGCGTCCTCGGCCGGCACGTTGTCCTTGTAGACCAGCGAGCCGAGCGTGGTGCGGATGCCCTTGGTCGCGACGAGGTCCTTGTAGGCGATGGGCAGGCCGGCGAGCGCGCCAGCGGGGCCCTTGCGGCGGTCGAGCGCCTTGGCCTGCGCCAGGGCCTGCTCTGGCAGGAACGTGACAATGGCGTTGACCTTGGGGTTCACGCGCTCGACCTGTGCGATGAAGGCGCGCATCACCTCGGTCGCCGAGAGCTCGCGTGTGCGCAGCAGGCGGGCCAGTTTCCTGGCGGAGGCGAAGCAGATGTCCATTGCGGGCTGGGCGCGGCGCACGCGAAACATTATCATGGCATGCAGAGTCCAACCGTCCCGTGCCGACCACGCCCGCAAGAGAATATCCCCCAGCCCCGCATCGCGGATGGCTGGCGCCTGCGTGCGGCGCGTTGCTCGCCGTCCTGGCCGGCTGCGGCGCTGAATCGAACAGCAAGCCGGTGGCAAAGGCAGCGCGCGCGCACCTCGTCGAGCTGGCCACCGCCGCGCCCGGGCGCCTCGCCTACACCGCAGATCGCGCCGGCAGCCTGCGCGCGCAGCGCGAGGTGCGTATCGTCAACCAAGAGGAAGGCCGCCTTACCGAGGTGCGCGTGCGCGAGGGCGACCTCGTAAAATCCGCCGAGGTCGTGGTGCGCTACGACGACCGCATCCTGCGCGCCGAGCTCGACAAGGCGAGCGCCACGCTCAACCAGGCCGGGCTCGACCACGAGCGCAGCCGCCAGCTGAAGGACAAGGGTTTCGTCAGCGACGACGCGGTGCAGCGCGCCGCCACCGCGCTTGAGATCGCGCGCGCCGAGGTGCGCCTGCTGCGCGCGCGCGTGGAGCACATGACGATTGCGGCGCCCTTCGACGGCGTGGTGGCGCAGCGCCTGGTCGAGCCGGGCAATGTCACCTCTCGGCACACGCACCTGCTCACCGTGATCGATCCCTCGCAACTCGTCACCGACGTCAACGTCTCGGAGCTGGTGATGCCCTATCTCGCGCTCGGCGACCGGGCCGACGTGCGCATCGACGCGCTCGGCGAAAAGCTGCACCCCGGAACTATCGTGCGCATCCACCCGGCGATCGATCCGGCGACGCGCACCGGGCGGGTCGAGGTGGTGCTCAATCCCGTGCCGAAGGGCGCCCGCGCCGGCCAGTTCAGCCGCGTGGTGCTGTCCACCGGCGCGAGCGAGCAGCTGGTGGTGCCGCTCGCGGCCCTGCAGCGCGATGTGAAAGGCGAGTTCGTCTACGTCTACCAGGCCGCCGACGGTGCCGTGCGTCGCACGGATGTGGCGAGCGGCCTGAGGCTCGCGGACCGCGTCGAGATTCGCGACGGGCTCGAGCGTGGCGCGCAGGTTGTGGTCAAGGGCTTCCTCGGTCTCGCTGCCGGCCAGCGCGTGAAGCCGGTCGAGCCGCACGCGAAACGCGCGGGCTAGCGCATGCCGCGTGGCGGCATCGCCGTCTGGTGCATCCATCACCCGGTGAGCACGGTGATGCTGACGCTCACCGCGATCGTGCTCGGCCTGTTCGCGCTGAGCCGGCTCTCGATCGATCTGCTGCCGAAACTCATCTACCCGCAGATCGGCGTGCGCATCCTCGACCCGGCGGTGCCGACCAACATCATGGAAGACCAGGTGACGCGCCAGATCGAAGAGCAGCTCGCGATCACCGAGGACTCCACTGGCGTCGAGTCGACCACCCTCGAGGGCACCGCCGAGCTTGAGCTGTACTTCGACTACGGCAAGGACATCGACGTCGCGCTGCGCGACGCGAGCACGCGCCTGGATCGCGCCAAGCGCTTCCTCCCTGCCACCATCGACCCGCCGATCATTTTCAAGCGCGATCCCTCGCAAATCCCGGTGATGGAGTTCGTGGTGAGCTCGCCGCTGCGCGGCATGACCGAGCTGCGCACCTGGACCGACGACGTGTTCGCCAAGTTCTTCCTCAACCTGCCGGGGGTGGCCGCGGTCGAGGTCGGCGGCGGCCTGGTGCGCGAGGTGCACGTGCTGCCCGACCAGCGCCGCCTGGCGGGCATGGGCCTGTCGGTGGAGGCGATCGTGCAGGCGATCGAGCGCGGCAACATCGACGCGCCTGCCGGGCGCTTGCGCATGTCCGGGCAGGAGTACACGAGCCGCACCGCCGGGCGCCTGCAGAGCGTCGCCGCGCTCGGCGCGCTGCCGATCCGCCTGCCGAGCGGGGAGTCGGTGCCGCTCTCCGAAGTGGCGCAGGTGATCGACGCACACCAGGACGAGCGCATCCGCGTGCGCTACAACGGCACGCCGGGCGTGCGCGTCGCGGTGCAGAAGCAGCCCACTGCCAATACCGTGGACGTCGCCGAGGTGGTGAACGTACGGCTCGCCGAGCTGCATCAGCGCCGGCAGGTGCCTGAGGACATCGAGGTCGACCTGGTCTCCAATCAGGCGGTGTACGTGCGCCAGTCGCTCGACAACGCCACCCTGGCGGCGTTTGCCGGTGCGACGCTCGCGATGCTGGTGGTGTACTGCTTCCTCGGCAGCGTGCGCGGCACGCTGATCATCGGCACCGCCATCCCGATCTCGATCATGATCGCCTTCGTCATCATGGCGCTGGGCGGGCTGTCGCTCAACCTGATGACGCTCGGCGGACTCGCGCTTGGCATCGGCATGCTGGTGGACAACACCATCGTCATGCTGGAAAACATCGAACGCCACCAACGCGAAGGCGAGTCGGGCATCGAGGCGGCCGAGAACGCCGCCGCCGAGGTCACCAGCCCGATCATCGCCTCCACCAGCACCAACCTTGCCGCGGTGCTGCCGTTTCTGTTCATCAGCGGGTTGATCGGACTGCTGTTCCGCGAGCTGATCTTCACCATTACCGCCTCGATCGTCGCATCGCTGGTGGTGGCAGTGACGCTGGTGCCGGCGCTCGCGGCGCGCGGCCGGCCGCCGGCGCCCTCGCGCGTAACGCGCGCGGTGCAGGCGTTTGTCGGCGCCGCGCAACGTCTCTACGTGCCCGCGGTCGCAGCCCTGCTCAAGGCGCCGTGGCTGGTGGTGGCGTGCGCGCTCGCCCTGCTCGCCGGATTCAGCGCGCTATTTTTCCAGCTCACTGGCAAGCAGGCTTTCCTGCCGGCGATGGACGACGGCCGCGTGCAGGTGCAGGTGTTCACCGATCCGGGCGGTACCCTGGACGAGATGGACCGCACTGTGCGAACGCTGGAGTCCCTGGCGCGCGCGCAGGGCGGCGTGCAGGGGCTTTCGGTGGTCGCCGGCGGCTCGATCTTCGGGCGCACGCAGCGCGAGCGCCCCAATCGCAGCACGCTCGGCATCCAGCTGGTGCCGGTCGCCGAGCGCGCGACGAGCGTCGAGCAATGGGTGGACGGCTTCGCGCGCGCGGTGGCCGCCGAGCAGCTTGCTGGCGTGAAGGTGCTCTCGCGTCCCTCTGGCATCCGCGGCGTGCGCCTCTCGCGCGCCGACGAGGACGTCAGCGTGCGGGTGCAGGGCCCGGAGCTCGCGGTGCTCGCCTCGCTGGGCGACCGGCTGGTCGAGCGCCTGCGCGACCGCCCGGGCCTGAGGAACGCGAAGCACTCCGCCGACGAGCAGCACCAGGAATTCGCCGTGCGCCTCGACCGCACGCGCGCTGCCGAGCTGGGCGTGGACGTGGCGCAGGTGGGCCGCGCGCTGCGCGTGGCGCTCGATGGCGTGGTGGTGAGCAATTTCATCGAGGCCGACCGCGCCTATGACGTGCGCGTGCGCCTGCCGCAGGGCAGCATCGACAGCCCGGCGGCGATGGAGGCGATCTTGCTGTTCGGCGCGCAGGGCGGCCGGCCCGCGGTGTACCTGGGCGATGCGGCGCGCATCGAGCTGGTGGTGGCGCCGAGCGAGATCCGGCGCGAGAACCAGCGCCGCATCGTCGAAGCGAGCGCGGCGCTCACCGGCGAGCTGCCGCTCGGCGCGGTGGTGCGCGACCTGCGCGAGGACCTGCGCGGCTTCGATTTGCCACCGGGCTATTCGCTGTACTTCGGCGGCGCCTTCGACAGCCTGCAGCGCGGCAACGCGTTGGTGGCGACGCTCGCCGCGCTGGCGCTGTTTCTCGTATTCGTGGTGATGGCCGTGCAGTACGAATCGCTGCGCAACCCTGCCGTGATCATGCTCGGCGTACCTTTCGCCTTGATTGGCGTGGTGATCGGCCTGCTGGCCACCGGCCTGCCGCTGTCGATGCCGGTGTGGCTCGGCATCATCATGCTGATCGGCGTGGTGGTGAACAATGCCATCGTGCTGGTGGAGTACATCGAGCTGCTGCGCAAGCGCGGCACGGCGCTCGTCGAGGCAATTGTCGAGTCGGCGCGCCTGCGCCTGCGGCCGATTCTGATGACCACGCTCACTACCGTGGTCGGCATGTCGCCGCTCGCGCTCGGCCTGGGCGAGGGCTCGGAAATGCTGCGCCCGCTCGCGGTGTGCATGGTGTTCGGGCTGCTGATCTCGATGTTCGTGAGCCTGTTGCTGATCCCCTCGCTCTACCTGCTCGCGCACCGTCGCAGCATGCCTCGCGCGAGTGTGCTGCGCGAGCGCGCCGCCTGAAGCCCGGGGCGCGCGCCGCTACATCAGGACGATGTCGAACTGCTCCTGGTGGTAGCCCGGCTCCACCTGCAGCGAGATCGGCTTGCCGATGAAATCCGACAGCATGGCGACCGAGCCCGATTCCTCCTCCTGCAGCAGGTCGATCACCGCCCGCGCGCCGAGCACGCGGAACTCGCGCGCGTTGAAGGCGCGCGCCTCGCGCAGGATCTCGCGCAGCACCTCGTAGCACACGGTGCGCGCGGTCTTCACCTCGCCGCGGCCGGCGCAGATCGGGCAGGGCTCGCACAGCACGTGGGCAAGCGACTCGCGCGTGCGCTTGCGCGTCATCTCCACCAGGCCGAGCTGCGTGAAGCCGTTCACCGACATGCGCGTGCGGTCGCGCGCCAGCGCTTTTTTCAGCTCCTGCAGCACCGCGGCGCGATGCTCCTCGCTCTCCATGTCGATGAAATCCGCGATGATGATGCCGCCGAGGTTGCGCAGGCGCAGTTGGCGCGCCATGGCCTGCGCCGCCTCGAGGTTGGTCTTGAACACCGTATCGTCGAAATTGCGCTGCCCGACGAAGCCCCCGGTGTTCACGTCGATGGTGGTCATGGCCTCGGTCTGGTCGATGAACAGCGTGCCGCCGGACTTCAGGTCCACGCGCCGCGAGAGCGCCTTCTCGATCTCGGACTCGACGTTGTACAGGTCGAACAGCGGCCGCTCGCCGGTGTAATGCTCCAGCTTCCCGCTCACCTCGGGCATGTAGGTGCGGGAAAATGCCGCCAGCTTCTGGTAATTCTCGCGCGAATCCACGTGCACCACCGCGGTGTCCCGGGTCACCATGTCGCGCAGCACGCGCTGCGCGAGCGACAGGCCCTGGTGCAGCAGCCGCGGCGGCTCGGCGCCGAGCGCGCGGCCGCGGATGTCCGACCACAGAGCGCGCAGGAACTCCACGTCGGTGCGCAACTCCGCGTCGTCGGCGCCCTCGGCGAGCGTGCGGATGATGAACCCGCCTTTCTCCTCGGCGGGCAACAGGGCCTTCAACTTGTCGCGCAGCGCCTGGCGGCCGTTCTCGTCCTCGATCCGCTGCGAGATGCCGATGTGCGGGTCCTGCGGCAGGTACACCAGCATGCGGCCGGCGATCGAGATCTGGGTCGACAGGCGCGCGCCCTTGGTGCCGATGGGGTCCTTCACCACCTGCACCAGCACCGGCTGGCCTGCGGCGAGGATCTTCTCGATCGGCTTGGCGGGCTCGTCGCTCTGCTTCCTCTGCTCCCAGATGTCGGCGACGTGCAGGAACGCCGCGCACTCCAGGCCGATCTCGACGAAGGCCGACTGCATGCCCGGCAGCACGCGCGCCACGCGGCCCATGTAGATGTTGCCGACCAGGCCGCGGCTTGCCTCGCGTTCCACCAGCAGCTCTTGCACCACGCCGGCATGCACCACCGCGACGCGCGTTTCCTGCGGGGTGATGTTAACGAGGATTTCTTCGCTCACGCCAGGTTCCCACGCGCTGCAGCAACTGGGCGGTTTCGTACAACGGCAGGCCGACGATGCCGGACTGGCTGCCGCGGATCTCGCTGACGAACAGCGCCGCGCGACCCTGGATGGCATAGGCGCCCGCCTTGTCGTCGCACTCGCCGGTGGCGACGTATTCCTGGATCTCCTCGGGCGCCAGGTCGCGAAACTGCACGTCGGACACCGACAGCGCCGTTTCCACCTCGTCGTCGTACTGCACCACCACCGCGGTGAGCACCTCGTGGCGCTTGCCGGAGAGCGCGGCGAGCATGGCGGCGGCGTCGGCACGGTCGAGCGGCTTGCCGAAGATGCGTCCCTCGAGCGCCACGGAAGTATCGGCGGCGAGCACGGGGTGGCGCGGCAGGTTGCGCTCCAGCATGCGCCGCCATCCGGCCTCGGCCTTGGCGTGCGCCACGCGCATCACGTAATCGCGCGGCGCCTCGCCCGGCAAGGGCTCTTCGTCCACGTCCAGCGCGGTGCCGGGGCGGTTGCGGAACAGCAGCAGGTGGAATTTGACGCCGATATGGCCGAGCAATTCCCGCCGCCGCGGACTGCGCGAGGCTAGATAGATGCTGCGATCAAGCGGTTGTGCCATGGATGCGACGAGCCGCGCAGTTTAGCAAAGCGATAGCGGGGGGTAACGGGGGCGCCGCCCCTGTTCCTAGTGGCGGTGATACGGATGCCCGGTGATCAGCGTGGCCGTGCGGTACAGTTGCTCGGCGAGCAGCACCTGCGCCAGGGCGTGCGGCAGCGTGAGTGAGGACAGCCGCAGCAGCAGCGTCGCCGAGTTCCTTGTCTCTGCGTCCAGCCCGTCGGGCCTGCCGATGACGAATGCGACCGGCGCCTGCCCGCCCACCCAGCGCCCGAGCTGCGCCGCGAACTGCGCGGTGGTGAACTCGCGGCCGCCCTCATCCAGCGCGACGATGCGCGCGTTGCGCGGCGCCGCCTGCGCGCACTCGACCGCGTAGCCGCGGGGCATGCGCCGCAGGTAGTCGTCGCGCGCCTGCGCCGCCCAGCCGCGCAGCCTAGCGCCGTGCGCGACGAAGTAGAGCTTTGCCACGGCCCGCGAGCTTCACCTGTTTGCCACCCCAGATCTCCTCCAGGTTGTAGTAGCTGCGCACCGCGGGATGCATCACGTGCACCACGATGTCGCCGAGATCCACCAGCACCCACTCGCCGGTTGCCTGGCCCTCGACGCCGTGCACCCGCGCGCCGAGCCCACGCAGTTTCTCCTGCACGCTGGCGGCCAGCGCCCGCGCCTGCCGCCCCGAATCGCCGCTCGCGATCACCACGCGCTCGAAGAACGGCGACAGCCGCCCGACGTTGAACACCACGATGTCATGGCCTTTCACGTCCTCCAGCGCCTCGAGCACCGCGCGTTGCTTCTTGCGGATATCCATCAGCGGTACAGCCGATGCTGGCGGATGTAGGCCGCCACCTTGGGCGGGACCAGGCTGGCCACGTCCTCGCCGCGCGCGAGGCGCGCGCGGATTCCGGAGGCGGAGATGTCGAGCGGCGCCATCGGCACGAACCTCGCCCGGCCGTCGGAGGCCGGCCAGCCCGGGCGTGCGAATACGGCGAGGCTCGCCAGCCCGAGGATCTCGCGCCAGCGGTGCCAGGTTTCGAATTTCGCGTACTGATCGGCGCCCAGCAGCAGCACCGGCTTGCCGCCGAGCGCCTGAAGGGTGTCGAGCGTATATCCGGAATGGCCGGGCGCCAGTTCGCGCTCGTCGATGGCATAGCGCGGCTCGCCTTCGATGGCGAGCGCCAGCATGGCGACGCGGTGCACCGCCGGCGTCTGCGCGGGTTGGCGGTAGCGCGGATTGCCGGTGGGCATCCACAGGATGCGCTCCAGGCCCAGCTGCTCGAGCGCGGTGCGCGCGATGGCCAGATGCGCGTTGTGGACCGGATCGAAAGTGCCGCCGAGAATCCCGGTCTCGCCCACTACTGCCGGATCTCTCCGTGGCCCAGCACGACGAACTTCTGCGTAGTGAGGCCTTCCAGCCCCACCGGGCCGCGCGCGTGCAGCTTGTCGGTGGAGATGCCGATCTCCGCGCCCAGGCCGAATTCGTAGCCGTCGGCGAAGCGCGTGGAGGCGTTCACCAGCACCGAGCTCGAGTCCACCTCGCGCAGGAAGCGCTGCGCGCGCTCCGCGTCGGCGGTGACGATGGCGTCGGTGTGCTGCGAACCGTACCTGGCGATGTGTTCCATCGCCTCGTCCAGCCCGCGCACCACGCGCACCGAGACCACCGGCGCGAGCCACTCGGTGGCGTAGTCCTGCTCGGTGGCGGCCTTGGCATCCGGAATGAGCTTCCTGGTTGCCGCGTCGCCGCGCATCTCCACCCGCTTGGCGCGGAAGATGCCGCCGATTTCGGGCAGCACCCGCGCCGCGATGCCCTCGGCCACCAGCAGCGTCTCCATGGTGTTGCAGGTGCCGTAGCGCTGCGTCTTGGCATTGTCGGCGATCCTCACCGCCATCGCAGGATCGGCGCGATCGTCGACGTACACGTGGCACACGCCGTCCAGGTGCTTGAGCATCGGGATGCGCGACTCGCGCATCAGGCGCGCGATCAGTTCCTTGCCGCCGCGCGGCACGATGATGTCCACGTACTCGTGCAGCGTGATCAGCTCGCCCACCGCGGCGCGGTCCGCGACCTCCACCATCTGCACCGCCGCCTCCGGCAGCCCCGCCGCCTTCAGCCCGGCGCGCACGCAGGCGGCGATCGCCCGGTTCGAGTGCAGGGCTTCGGAGCCGCCGCGCAGGATGCAGGCGTTGCCGGCTTTCACGCACAGGGCGGCGGCGTCCGCGGTCACGTTGGGGCGCGATTCGTAGATGATGCCGATGACGCCGATCGGCACGCGCATGCGCGCCACTTCGATGCCGCTCGGGCGCCGCTGGCGCTCGCTGACTTCGCCGACCGGGTCGGGCAGCGCCGCCACCTGCTCCAATCCGGCGGCCATCTGTTCGATCAGTTGCGGCGTGAGCGTGAGCCGGTCGACGAAGGCCGCGTCGCGGCCGTCCTTGGCGGCCTGGCCGGCGTCGCCGCGGTTGGCCTCGAGCAGCGCCGGCGCGCGCTCGCGAATGCCTGCCGCCATGGCCTTGAGCGCATCGTTCTTGGCTTGCGTCCCGGCGCG
>JAQBXT010000066.1 GCA_027624175.1 Pseudomonadota bacterium
CTCGCCG
The DNA here is from genome assembly GCA_027624175.1 of Pseudomonadota bacterium. Classification (GTDB taxonomy): domain Bacteria; phylum Pseudomonadota; class Gammaproteobacteria; order Burkholderiales; family SG8-39; genus JAABQT01. The sequence goes on from JAQBXT010000066.1 coordinate 8, forward strand.
TGCTGCTTGGATTTCACTGTGGCGGCCATGCGCTGATCAGTGCGATCCTCGCCACGCCATTCGTCGGGCGCTTCGCGGTGTACGGGAACCGGGGCTGGATTGAGGTGCGCGACAGGAACCACCCCGAGGCGCCGGAGGGCTGGGCAGTGACGACCTGCCTGCGCGGCGAGCGGGCGCAGACGAAGGACTATCCGCCCGCACCGGCGGTCGTTGCGAACCTGGAAGCCTTTGCCGAAGCGGCGCGCGGTGGGCGCCCCTACCCGGTGCCGCGCGAGCAGATGATCGCCAACGTGTGCGCGCTCGAGGCGGTGGTGAAATCCACGCGTAGCGGGCGCGTCGAGCGGGTCGAAGGCTAGCGCCGCTTGTCGTCCCCAGTCCGGCAGCTCGGACGCGAGCAGCGTCGGGCGCAGCCCCGGCCCTTGCGCGGGTTGTTTCGAAACACTACGATCGCCGGCACCTAACAACGCTTCGACCGTGACCGAGATGGAGGGACTGTGGACCGGATCCTGAAGACACTTTCGTGCGTGGCCGTCCTTACCTTTCTGGCGGGCTGCGCCAGCCCCCTGATGACGGAGGTTGGATCCAGTGAGATCCGCCCGCCGGCGCCCGACAAGGTGAAAGTCGTGTTCATGCGCACGTCCTTCGTCGCCTCCGCAATCGGTGCGGAAATCTTCGAAGTCGTCGACGGGCAGCTGAATTTCGTCGGCGCATTGCCCAAAGGCACCAAGATCGTCTACGAAACGACCCCGGGGCAGAAAGTATTCATGGCCTACGGCACGGCCGCTGACTTCATACTCGGCAACCTGGCGGGCGGGAGAATCTACTACTCCATCGTCAGACCGAATTGGGGAACGGGCGGCATGATCCCCACGCCGGTGAAGACGAACGCGAACGACCGCGAGTTCAGCATGCAGTCGCCCGAGTTCGCGTCGTGGGTATCAGGAACGAAGCTCTATGCGCCGAATGCGCAGGCAGCGGGCTGGTTCATCAAGGAAAAAGCACGCTACCAGGGCATCTACAGCGAGTACTGGTCCAGGTTCCAGCGCAAGACGCCGGAGGAGAAAGTCGAGCGCACGCTCGAGCCGCAGGACGGCGTGCGGAAGTAGCCTAGGCGCGGATCTCGACCGGTGCATAGGGCGGCACCAGGTCAAACAGTTCCGCTATATCCGCATTGCGCATGCGCACGCAGCCATGCGAGCCGGGCTTGCCCATGTCAGCGCTGTCCGGGGCGCCGTGGATGTAGATCATGCGCCGCATGGTGTCCACCTCCCCCAGCCGGTTGCGCCCGACTTCGCACCCCGACAGCCAGAGGATGCGCGTCAGCATCCAGTCGCGCCCGGGGTACCTGGCGTGCAGCTCGGGGGTCCACAGTTCCCCGGTCGGGCGCCGGCGCACGAACACGGCGCCCAGCGGCTGGCCGGCGCCGATTCTGGCGCGCACGATGTGGCGGCCGCGCGGTGTGCAGAAGCTGCCGTGCTGTTCTCCCAGCCCGTTCTTCGCCGTGGAAACCGGGTAGCGCCTGCCGTCAGAAAGGCGCAGCTCCTGCCTGGTAACGTCGATCTCGATGTTCATCGCCGCGCTGCGAAGAATTCCTTGAGCAGGCTGGCGCATTCGTCCGGCAGTATCCCGCGCTCGACCTTGGCATGATGGTTGTGCCGCGACAGGAAAAGATCCGCGGCGCCGGTCTTGGGCTCGTCGGCTCCGTACACCACGTGGGCAATGCGCGCATTGAAAATCGCGCCGACGCACATGGTGCAAGGCTCGAGGGTGACGTACAGCGTGGCCCCGCCCAGGCGGTAGTTGCCGATGGCCTTGCCCGCCGCGCGCATCGCCTCGATTTCCGCGTGCGCACTCGCGTCATGCGTGGCAAGCGGCTGGTTCCAGCCTTCGCCTACGATCCGGCCGTCCAGCACCACCAACGCGCCGACCGGCACCTCACCCTGCGCCCGTCGCGCGAGCTCGAGCGCCCGGCGCATGTAGTGCTCGTGTGTCATTGCGGTTCGATGATAGCGCGGCCCCGCGTGGCGGGCCGGGTTCAGGCGCGGAAGTACGGCCGCTCCCCCTGGATCGTGACGCGCAGTCCGCGGCGGCGCTGCGGAAAATAGTCCCACAGTGCGTGATGCTGGGTGCAGCGGTTGTCCCAGAACGCGACCGACCCCGGCGCCCAGCGGAACCGGCACTGGAACTCCGGCGTTTCAATATGGCGGAACAGCATCTCCAGCAGCGCGTCGCTCTCGCGCGCGGCGACCTGCACGATGCGCTTGGTGAAGATGCGATTGACGAACAGCGCCTGCCGCCCGCTCAGCGGATGCGTGCGCACCACCGGATGCTCGCTCACCGGATAGGGCTTGTCGGAGGACTTCATGCCTTCGTAGCGACCGCGATAAGTCGCTTCGCCATCGTACAGCGCGGTGAGGCCGCTCAAGAATCCGCGCATCGGCGCCGAGAGCGCATCATAGGCCGCATACATGCTGGCGAACAGCGTATCGCCGCCCGTGGTCGGCACCTCCTGCATGTAGAGAATCGAGCCCAGCGGCGGCTCGGGGTCGCAGGAGACGTCCGAATGCCAATCCTCGCCCGCGATGCGCTTGGAGTTCTCATCGGCGCGGATCACCATGATCTCGGGGTGCCCGTCGAGAATGTCCGGGAACGCCGGGTGCAGGTGCAGCTTGCCAAAGTGGCGACCGAGCGCCTTCTGCTGCTCGGGCGCAAGCGACTGGTCGCGAAAGAACAGCACGCTGTGCTCGGACAGCGCGCGTTCGATTGCCGCGACGGTGGCATCGTCCAGCGGCTGCGCCAGATCGATGCCGCGTACTTCCGCGCCGCAATGCGGCGTCGCCTTGATGAGCTCGATCGACTGTTGCGTCATGTTACGCGGGCCTTCAGCCGCCCAGGTGCGAAGGAAAAAGTGCCATTTTCCCGCGCTCGATTCCAGTCACCAGCGCAGTGAGCTTCGCGTGGCTCGGCGCGACGATGCCGATTTCCGCGCCGCGCGCAACCACATGGCCGTTCATGAAATCGATTTCGGTGCGCCGGCCCTTGAGGATGTCCTGCGCCATCGAAGGCCGCTGAATACCGGCGCGCGGGTTTGCACCCGCCTTCGGCACCAGGAGCGCTTCGACCGCATGCAGGGCCTTGGCGTCGCCTTCGGCCGCCTGCGCCAGCTGCTCGGGCTCGCAGCCGCGGATTTTCTCGAGCTGGAAGCCGAGCGCCTGGCCGATGCGCACGGCTTCGCCGCCGAGCTGGATCGAAAAGCGCCGGATGGCATCGTTGCCCATGCATTCACTCGAAGTCAGGCCGGTCGATGCGGTGACGCCATTGCCCATGCCGTTCTGCACGAGCTTCGACCAGCGCTCGCCCCAGAGGTTGGTCGTAGTCTTGGCGCCATCGACGGCGCGCAGCACCTCGGCCAGCTCCTCGATGCGCCGCGTGACCCGGCCGTGCGGCTCGCCGACCCGGAATACGGCGTGTCCCTCACGTCCCTTGGCCACGGTGCGCCGGATACGCCCCGCTTCGTGCAAACCTACCGAGATCATCGAGGCGACGATGCCGACCGTCCGGCCCCAGCCGACCAGCCCGGCAATGGCTTGCTCGTTGATGCAGTTCTGCAGCGACGCCACGTACCCCTGGGCCGAGAGCCAGGGTCGAATGAGCATGGTGGCCCACTCGGTGTCGTAGGACTTGACCGCGACCATGGCGATGCCAACCACCTACCTTGAGCTTGAAGTGGTCTATGCCGTAAACCGTCACCACCACGCGCAGGGTTTCGGGCAGGCCGTCGCCGACACGCGAGCCTTCGGCCTGGTCGTTGGCTTCAATCGGGTCGACCTGGCCGACGGTGTGGCGCGCGGCGATGCTCGGCGCGGGCTTGAGGGTGGCCAGGAAGGCGCCGAAGTCGACGCGGCGCAGGTGTTCGGCCGACATCTCGGCATGCAGGCCGAAGGCGGCACAGGCGGCGCCCGCAGCCGCATACGCTTGTGCAGCCAGCGCCATGGCGCGGCGCAACTGATCGAAATGGTCTTCGTTGCTCAACGCGGCCGACTTGTCGAACCATTTCGGCGCCAGCAACTCGGCGGCCATGCCCGCGCCTTCGCGGCCGTCGTCGGTACGAATGCGCACCGACACGAAGACCTGCGGCGCCTCGCGCAACGTGACCACGCCAAAACGACGATGCATGCGCAGGCGCACCTCGCGTTCGAAGAAGCGGGTCGCCCGCAATTGCAGCCGCGGGGCGGATTCACTCATCGGGGCGGGCCCATCAATGCACGCATGTAACCCGCGGCTCGCGCCGCGCAGGCCGCGCCGTCGGGCTGATAGATGAAGGGTTCGACCGCTACCCAGCCAGCATAGCGCTGGCGTTTGAGCGCCGCGACCACCGGGGCAAACGCCATCTCGCCTTCGCCCGGCCCGCGCCGGTTCGGGTCGTTGACCTGGACGTGGGCGATGTGGCCGCTGGGCAGCCAGCGATCGATCAATGCGATCACGTCGCCTTCCTGCGTGCCGGCGGCACAGGTGTCGATCATCGTCTTCAGCGCAGGATTGCCGATGGCTTCGACCAACGCCACGGCTTCGGCCACGGTGTTGATGAAGTTGGTTTCGCGTGCGGCCAGCGGTTCGATGCAATAGGTGACGCCGCAGCGCTGCGCCGCGTCTGCCGCAGCGGCCAGACAGTCGGCGGCGCGTTGGCGAGCGGCATCGACCCGGCCAGCGTGCCGGCCCTCGGGTAGCTGTCGCTGTGCAGGCGAGCCGTGCACCAGCACCTCGGCGCCGAGTTCGGCCGCCAGCTCGCACAAGCGCTGCATCAGTTGCACCGTGCTGCGGCGCACCGCCGCATCGGCCGAGGTGATCGACAAACCCTGCGGGGTGACCAGCAGCCAATGCAGGCTTGAGCAGACCAGCCCTTCGTTACGCAAGGCGGCACGCACGGACGCGATACGCCGGGGCGTGAGCAGGCACGGGTCGGGGCCGAGGGTGAACGGTGCGATCTCGAGCGCGTCGTACCCCACGGCCGCGGCCAACGCGCATTGGCGCGCAAAACTGCGCTCGCGCAGCACCTCGTTGCACAAGGAAAGTTTCATCGACGCACTCCGAACAAGCGGCCCGCGGCACGGCGCACCGGCGCCAAGCCCCACAGCAGCACCAACAAGGTCACCAAGCCCAGCCCGGCCGAAATCGGTCGCGTCAGCAAGGGCTCGAGCGAGCCGTCGGACAGCACCATCGCACGGCGGAAGTTCTTGTCCAGCAGGTCGCCGAGTACGATGCCCAGCACCAGCGGCGCCATCGGATAGCCCATCTCGCGCAGCGCAAAACCCATCACCCCGAATCCGAGCATGACCCACACGTCGAACACGCGGCTGGTGATTGCGTACGAACCCACCACGCACAGCACGAAGACCAGCGGCATCAGATAGTCACGCGGCACCCGCAATACGTGCAGCATCGGCCGCGTCAGGGCCAGGCCGAGCACCAGGATGGCCACCGAGGCCCAGAACAGCATCGCCGCCACCTCAAACACGAAGTTCGGGAACTCGACCATGATCAGCGGCCCCGGGCGAATACCGTGAATGAACATCGCGGCCAGCAGCACCGCCGCCGGCGCCGAGCCCGGCACGGCCAGTGTCAGCACCGGAATGATGGCGCCGGGCACGGCGGCGTTGTTGCCGGTTTCTGCGGCGAGCAAACCTTCGGTATTGCCCTTGCCGAAGCTGTCCGGGTCGCGGCTGGCGCGGCGCGCGGCGGCGTAGGACACCCAGGCGCCCATGTCTTCGCCGACTCCGGGAATGATGCCCATCACGGTGCCGGCCACGCCCGAGCGCAGGATGGTCCACCAGCGCCCGACGATGTCGGCCAGACGCGGCACGATGCGCCGTCCGCTATCACGCACGGTCTGGTAGTTCGCCTGTTTCATCACGCACAGAATCTCGGCAAAACCGAAGGCACCGACCAGCGCGGGCAGCAGCCCCAGGCCACCCGCCAGATCGGTGGACCCGTAGGCAAAACGCGGGTAGGCATGGATGCCTTCCTGACCCACCTGCGCCAGCAAAAGGCCCAGGAAGCCGGCAATCCAGCCCTTGATCGGATCATCCATGGCGGTGATGCGCCCGGAGATGACCACGCCGAAAATTGCCAGCCAGACGAATTCGAAGGACTGGAACTTCAGGCCGAACTCGGCCAGCTGCGGCGCGATCAGCACCAGCAGCAGCATGCCAATCAGGCTGCCGAAAAACGAACCCACCGTGGCGATGCCCATGGCTTCGCCGGCGCGGCCCTGACGTGCCAGCGGAAAACCGTCGAGCGTGGACGCGGCGTTGGCCGGCGTGCCCGGGATGTTCAGCAAGATGGCCGAGCGGCTGCCGCCGTAGATCGCGCCGACGTAGGTGCACACCAGGATCAGGATGGCGTCGCCGGCATCCATCCTGAAGGTCAGCGTGGTCAACAGGGCCACACCGAGCGTGGCCGTCAGCCCCGGCATCATGCCCACCGCCATGCCCAGCAAGGTCGCCCAGACCACGTTGAACAGACCCGTGGGCGTGGCGATCGCGCCGATCGCGTGGGCGAACTGAATCAGGCCGTCCAAACGCACCCCTTTGGCTGGCGCACCGGCACGGTGCAACGCAGCGCCGTCACGGCAGCCGCACCAGGAACAGCTGTTCGAACAACAGGCTCACGCTCGCCGCTACCGCCACGGCCATCAGCAAGGCACCGCCGAGCGCGCGCATCGGCCTCGCGCGATCGAAGGAGAAGGCAGCGATGAAGGCGAACACGAACAGCCCGGTGGCCCACATGAATGGCAACCGGCCGAGCAGGCCCAGCGCGTAGACCAGACACAGCAACAGTGCCAGCAGTGCGCGCGGCCAGGTTGCGCGGGCCGGCGGGTCATCCGCAGCACCCTCAACAACCGTCGCGGTGTCGTCGGGCGCGGTCGGCGCGCGCAGGCTGCGCCACAACAACGCGATCCCGAGCACGACCAGTACCAGTGCGAGCAGGCCCGGCGTGAGGCCGGGCGCGCTCATCGGGTTCACACCCAGTTCGGCCAGGCGCGGCATGCGCCAGGATTCGACGGCGACGACCAGCGAAAAGGCCGTCAGCACGACGGCAAACCACAGATCGGTACGGCGCTGGGCAGGCATGTGCAAGGTCACCGCGGCACACGCCGCGCACAACATCAGCCGCAGCGCGGCGGGCGGGCGCGGGCGCGCCGAGGTCTCAGGGCTTCGGGATGTTCAGCGCCTCGGGCGACATCTTGGTGCGACCGGCGGTCTGGAACGACCACGCGTCGGCCTGGATCTCCGGCCAGACCTTGTCGCGTGCCGACTGCCCCGCGGCCGGCGTGAACAACGCACCCTTTTCCAGCGCGTAATTGCGCAGCTTGGCGTTGTTCGCAATCTTCGTCGCCCAGATGCGATTCAAGGTTTCGATCACTTCAGGTGGTGTGTCCTGCTTGGGCAGGAAGATGCCGAAGGTGGTGGACAGGATCGGCAGCTTGGTGGTGATGAAGTCGGTCACCGGCGGGATCTTGCCGTAACCCTCTATCTCCAGCGCCTGATTGGACAGCACCGCCAACGGGCGCAGCCGCTTGCCGCGCACCATCGCCGCCTGCTCGGACGCCAGCTGCGTGGTTGCCTCGGCCTCGCCGGCCACCGTGGCGACCACTGCCGGGTTGCCACCGTCGTAAGTGACATGCTTGTAGTTGCCGCCCACCGCGGCCTTCAACGCCTCGGCTGCGGCATGCCCAGACGAGCCAGCGCCGGCCGTGGCTATGGTCACCGTGCCGGCCTTCATCGCGGCAACGAAATCGGCCATCGTCTTGTACGGCGAGTTCGGGTTCACCGACACCAGCGGCACGTTGGTCACCGTGTTGTACAGCTGCCAGTCGTCGATCCAGGTGTCCCACTGCCCCAGCAGCTTGTAGGTGCCCAGCTGCTTCGGCGCGCCGGCCGTCCAGGTGTAGCCGTCGCGCGGCGCCTCCCAGGCGTTCTTCTTGCCGATGGCACCCGAGGCGCCGGGCTGGTTGACGACCACCACGCGCTGCTTCAACTCGTCCTCGATCACCGCGGCGGTCTAGCGCGTGACCTGGTCGGTGGCGCCACCGGCCCCCCAGGGTACGATGATGGTGATCGGCTTGTTCGGCTTCCAAGGGTAGTCCTGCGCCATCGCGGCGCCGGACCCGAATGCAAGCGCCGTGCCGAGGGCCCAGGCCAAGTGGATTTGTCGCATCGTCGTGCTCCTCCGGTGTTATCGATTCGGTTAATACGGAACGCACTTCAGTGTATAGGTATTTCAAAACACCTTTTCCCCGATCCGCGACGGCAGCGGCGTCCCGAGAAGCGGTGAATCGCGCGGTGTTTGGTGACAATCCCCCGCTCTCGATGACCATTCGCCCCCTGAATCGGTCCGAGTCGCCTCGTTTCGATGCAATTTGACCGCTACGCGCGAGCGCGGACCACGCGGGATCATCAGCGCTGTTCCGGAACCGTTGTCGACTTGAGGATCAGGCGGCTTCGAACAGATCGAGCCGCCGCGCCGGTGCGCGCGGCGGGGCTCTGGCGGGCAGACCCAGGTGGGTGAGTATCTTGACAATCACCGCAGGCTCCTCGATGGCGGCGATGATCTTCATGTCGCCCCCACACCGCGGGCAGTGTTCCAGGTCGATGTCGAAGACGCGCTTGAGCAGGCGCGCCCCGCGCTCGATCAGGAACGCCTTGAAGGCCTGCGCCACGGGCGACAGGCGCTTGCCCTCGCAGTCGACCGCCCGCTCGCCGGCTGGCGGATCTTCTGAAGCGCGAGAGCGGAAAGTAGGCGACTCCGGAGGGCCGGCGCGGGCGCTGCGACGACCCGAATTGTTCCGAATCGGGAACAATGCCCATCGCCTGCGAACCTCGCTGCTGCGGCGCTTGCGCCGCGCTACCATGAGGCTCGCCCGCCATGTGCGCCCAGACCACCGCAGACGCTTCGCTGCCGCTCGCCGGCCTGAAGGTGCTCGATCTCTCGCGCGCGCTCGCCGGCCCGTTCTGCGCCATGATCCTCGCCGACCTCGGCGCGGACGTGGTGAAGATCGAGCCCACGCCCGAGGGCGAGATGGTGCGCAAGTGGGGGCCGTTCAAGGACGGCATCAGCCTGTACTACCTCTCCATCCACCGCAACAAGCGCAGCCTCGCGGTCAACTTCCGCGACCCGCGCGGCCTCGCGCTGATCCGCGAGATGGCCGGCGGCGCCGACGTGCTGGTCGAGAACTTCAAGCCCGGCACCATGCGCGAGATGGGCATGGACTACGACGCGCTCGCGGCGGCCAATCCGCGCCTCGTCTTCGCCTCGATCAGCGGCTTCGGCCGTGGCGGCCCGTACGAGGACTGGCCCGGCGTCGACCAGATCGCGCAGGGCATGTCCGGGCTGATGAGCCTCACCGGGCAGCCCGATTCCGGGCCGACGCGCGTCGGCATCCCGATCGGCGACGTGGTGGCGGGCCTGTGGACCGCGCTCGGCATCCAGGCCGCGGTGATCCAGCGTGCCTCGAGCGGGCGCGGGCAGCTCGTCGAGACTTCGCTCCTCGGTGGCCTGCTCGGCCTGCTCACCGTGCAGGGCCAGCGCCAGCTCACGCTCGGCGACACGCCCGGGGTGGCGGGCAACGACCACCCGGTGATCTGCCCCTACGGCACCTTCCGGGCGAAGGACGGGCCGTTCAACATGGCCGCCGCCACCGAGGACATGTGGGTGAAGCTGTGCGGCCTGCTCGGCCTCGAGTCGCTCGCCGGGCACCCCGACTACCGCGACAACGCCGCCCGCATGCGCAACCGCGTCGCGCTCATCGCGCTCCTCAACGAACGCTTCGCGGCGCGCGGCAAGATGGAGTGGACGCGCGAGCTGATCGCGCTCGGCCTGCCGGCGGGCCCGATCTTCGACCTGTCGCAGGCGTTCTCCGACCCTCACGTGCGCGCCACCGGGATGATCGAGTCGGTGGCGCATCCCGTGCTGGGGCAGCTGGAGCTGCTCGCCAACCCGATCCGCATGGCCGCGCTGGGCGGCCGTTCGGTGCGCCGCGCGCCGCCCGCGCTGGGCGCGGACTCGATGGCCGCGCTCGCCGACTACGGCATCGCCGGCGCGCGCGCCGATGCCCTGGTGGCCGAGGGCGTGGTGCTGCGCGCGAACGC
>JAQBXT010000067.1 GCA_027624175.1 Pseudomonadota bacterium
TAAGCGGGATCGAACCGCTGACCTCTTGCATGCCATGCAAGCGCTCTCCCAGCTGAGCTATACCCCCGACACAGGGCGCGAATTATAGCTGCGTGCTGCCGGAATCGACAAGCAAATCCGCGACTTGCTACGACTTGCAGGGCCCCAGGTGCCGGCCCGTGGTGCTGGTGCGCAGCTCGATGCTGCGCCCGGCGCGCCGATCTGCGTTTCGCTCTGCATGCTGCCGCGGCCCATGCGCGCCTTGCCCGTGCCACGCATGCCCGAGCCCGGGCACTCCATCTCTCAGGACACCGAGTCCGGGCCGAGCTTGAGCATCGTTGCCCGGCAGTCAGCGGGCTGGTTGGGGTTCGCGCCCCAGCGCATGGGGTCACGCGCCTGTTCCTTGGTGATGCAGGTGCGATATCCAGTTGGCGTCGGTCGCGGCATGCCGGGCGCGCTGAGGATGGTGCTGAACTCCCATTCGCCGGGCTCGAGTTGCTGGGCATGGGCCCCGCCGGCCACGCAAAACATGGCTGCGGCGATGATGAATGGGATGGGACCGCGCGCCACCATTTCTTCGTTGTTACGCATGCACGAAACGCGACAGGCGATCGAGCACGTGCTTGCGCCCGATCAATGCCAGCCCCTCGTCGATCGGCACTTGCTTCAACTCGCCCCAGACGATCAACCTGAGGGCGTTCGCAACCTGGGGCATCTTCAACTCGTGGGCCTTCAGCACCATCTTGATCGCTTCGCCGATCGAGGCCTTATCCCAGGCCTTGAGCCCTTCCAGGCGCTGCCTGGCCGAGAGAATTGCCGGGCGCACCTGATCGGACAGCACGCTCTCCATCTGCGCAGAGGTCGGCACTACCACAGACAGGAAATCCATCGCTGCGGCCGACGCCGCAGCGACCGTGCTGTTGCGCAGCGCATAGAACTGAATCACGGGCTCCAGCGGCGGTCCGTACTTCGTCATTTTGACCAGCTCAGGTCGAATGCTCCTTGCAATAGCGGCAATCCGTTCCGCGGGCGTCTGCTTCAGGTACTGCTGATTCAGCCATTTCAGCTTCTCGACGTCGAATCTGGCCGGCGAGCGGCTGACGTGCGCGAGGTCGAACCACCCGAGGAACCGGGCGACCGGGAACATCTCCGCGTCGCCATGCGACCAGCCCAGGCGCGCGAGGTAATTCAGCAGCGCCTCCGGCAGGAAACCCTCGTCGCGATACTGGGTGACGCTCACCGCGCCATGGCGCTTGGACAGGCGCTCGCCGTCGACGCCGAGGATCATCGGCACATGGGCGAACTCGGGCAGCTGCTCGCCCAGGGCACGGAAAATGTGGATCTGGCGCGGCGTGTTGTTGACGTGGTCGTCGCCGCGGATCACCTGCGTGATGGCCATGTCCAGGTCGTCCACCACCACACCGAAGTTGTAGGTGGGCACGCCGTCGGCGCGCAGGATCACCAGGTCGTCGAGCTCCGCGTTGGGGAATTCGATCATCCCCTTGACCAGGTCGTTCCAGCCGACCGAGCCCTCCTCGGGGGTGCGAAAGCGGATCACCGGCGCCCGGTCCGCGGGCGGCTTGAGCCCGGCGGCCCTGGCGCGCTCCGGGCGCCAGCGCCCGTCGTAGCGCGGCTTTTCGTTGCGCGCGCGCTGCGCTTCGCGCATGGCGTCCAGATCTTCCTTCGTCGCCCAGCAGCGGTAGGCGTGGCCCGCGGCGATGAGTTTCTCGGCGGCTTCCTCGTAGCGCGGCAGGCTCTGCATCTGGAAGAACGGCCCCTCGTCCCAGTCGATGCCGAGCCACTGCAAGCTGTCGAGAATCGCATCCACGGAGACCTGCGTAGAGCGCTCGAGGTCGGTGTCCTCGATGCGCAGGACGAACTTGCCGCCATGGCGGCGCGCATAGGCCCAGGAGAACAGCGCGGTGCGCGCGCCGCCGATGTGCAGGTACCCGGTGGGGCTGGGAGCGAAGCGCGTGCGCACGGTCATGGATGTTAGGCGCAAATGCGTAAATGGGGACAGACCTCATTTTTCTCATTTGCAAATGAGAAAAATGAGGTCTGTCCCCAATTAATCTGTTCCGCCTTCCACCGGGTAGCGCTGGGCGCGCCAGCGCAGCATGCCGCCGGAGAGGTTGGCCACGCGCTCGAAACCGGCCTTTTTCAGCAGCACCGTGGCCTGCGCCGAGCGCGCGCCCGAGCGGCACACCGTGACGACCGGAATGAGCGCGTCCAGCTCCTTGGCGCGCGCGGCGAGCGCGCCGAGCGGCACCAGGCGCGCGCCGTCGATGTGGCCCATGGGTCCGTTGAATTCGTCCGGCTCGCGCACGTCCACCACCTGCACGCCGCGGCGGTTCTCTTCCAGCCAGTTGGGCTGCAATTCCCAGATGCCGGCAAACGTGTAGGTCAGCGGCGCCCAGTCCGGTTCGTCCGCGGGCGCGCGGGCCACGGCCGGTTTTCCGCAATTCAAGTTGGCCGGCACCGCTGCATCCATCTGCTTTGGGTGAGCGAGCCCGAGGTTCTCCATGTAGCCAACGAAGTCCCCCTCGCCCACGCTCTCCGCGAAGCGCGGGTTGTAGAGCTTTTCCTCGCCCACGCTGGAAGCAGTGAGCCCGCGGTAATCATGCGCGGGATAAATGAGGCAGCTCTCGGGCAGCGAAAAGATCCGCTCGCGCACCGACCAGTAGAGCGTGCGCGCGCTGCCCTGCTGAAAATCGGTGCGCCCGCAGCCGCGGATCAGCACCGCGTCGCCCGTGAACACGATGGAGCGGTCGTCGAGCACGTAACTGAGGCAGCCGTTGGTATGCCCCGGCGTGGCGCGCGCTTCCAGGTGGTGCTTGCCAAATTCGACACGCTCGCCGGGCTCGAGGTACCGGTCCGCGCCCTCTGCGCCGCTCGCCTTGGCGATCGCGATTCGGCTGCCCAGTCGTTCGCGCACCAGCCAGGCACCGGTGACGTGGTCGGCGTGCACGTGCGTCTCCAGCGTCCATGTCAACTTCAATCCCAACTCCTCCACCAGCGCGACGTCGCGCCGCGCCTGCTCGAACACCGGGTCGATGAGCAGCGCCTGGCGCGTGACTGCGTCGCCCAGCAGGTAAGTGTAGGTGGAGGACTGTGGGTCGAACAGCTGCCGGAAAATGAGCACGGGCGCATTGTAGGGCCGCATGGAGTCCGCCGTTTCAGCGCCCGCGCCAAGCGGGTTGCCCGCGGCCCCCGGGACCACGTAAAATTGCGCCCCGCTCCGGAAGGGTCGTTAGCTCAGCGGTAGAGCACTGCTCTCACACAGCAGGGGCCACTGGTTCGATCCCAGTACGACCCACCACAGAATTTGCACAAGTACCAGGCGCCGCCGGAATCCTGCGTGTGAGTTGTATTGACCCGCGCTCAGGATTGCTCGCCGCTGGTTGTGCGCTTCTCAAGTACCGCCCGGTCTTCCCATAGAGCCCTGTAGGCCCTCTCACGTTCAGCAGGATCGAGAAAGGGCGTCTGGCGGAACCTGCTTTCGATGATCGGTATGGACAAGACGCCTGCCTCAAGTCCCGCCCGTATCCATTCCCTGTCGCGCACATCGCCGCGCGCATACTTCGACACTGCGGCATCGTTTGGATCGAGGAAGTGCAGGACGATGCCCTCCTTCATCTCAACCGGAATCAGTCGTGGCTCCCATTGATCGGGCAGCATTGGCAGCGCAGGCGACACTGGATCCAGGTAGAAACCGTGTTGTTCTTCAAACGGGCTTCCGGCGCCCAGAGATTTGTCCAATTCCAGGATGCGTTCAGGATCGCCTTTGGTGTAGCAGTCAACGTCAATTGATATGAGCATCTGCGCGGGGATGTCTTTTCCCCGCACGATGCCCAGGATTGACAAGCTGCCGATGACGACGAACTCGCTATGCTTCGTGAGCCTCTTGGCCTCGCTGAACAAGGCCTGCAGCTGATCTAGGTCCACGCTCGAAACCAGGGAGAATTCTGAAACAGCGCGTCCTCCCATGCGCCCAAAGAGAACATCTCCTGCGCAAGTTGTTGCGGTGGCAGTGCGAGCAACCGCGACCAGCGATCGACGTAGAACTGGCTGCAAGACTTGTTGACGCGCCACAGTTCCACGCGGTCATTGGCCTTGGTGACCATTGCGGCGGCGGCGGCCGGATCATCATGTTCAAGTTTGTACGCGAGACGCAGGTGCCGCTCGCGCTGCTGCCTGAGCTTCAGTTCCTGCTGCAGGCGAGCCAGTTTGCGGGGGCCGTCACGATCGGGGTGCTCGACGACTTGCGGCGCAATTCCAAGCGCGCCTAAGAGCTTGTCGATCGTGTCCGACTGAACTGCCGACGGATTACCTTGCTCGAGGCGGGACAGGACCCCGCGCGACACTCTGGCTTGCTTGGCCAATTCCTCTTGCTTCAGGCCCTTACGAGCTCGACCGTTCTTGATCAGCTTTCCGAGCTGCTCGGCAATCATTCTGTTCTCCATAACGAACAGCGTTCATTTTAGAGAACATAAATGCCAACGTCAACGCTACTGTATCAGTGCTTGAGGAACCCAACTTACACACTAACTTGTTATTTTTACTCACTTTATGAAGTCCCCCGTAGCAACCGCCGGAAAGTGAATCCCACTGTCAACACGCCAGCCGAATATGCCGGTGAGCTGACGATGGACCAAAAGTTAGCGCACGCCGAGGTTCGTCAGCGGCAATCCTCCGCAAACGCCTTCCTTCGGTAGCTCCCCCCGCCGTCCTGCAGCGACTCCAGAAAAGCCACCAGGTCCTGCGCCTCCCGCTCCGACAGCTTCAGCGCCTTGAGAATCGCCTCGCCGTCCGAGTGCAGCCGGTCAGGGCTGATGCTCGAGTAGTGATTCACCACGTCGCGCAGCGTTGCCAGGCGCCCGTTGTGCATGTAAGGCCCCGTCAGCGCGAGATTCCTCAACGACGGCGTCCTGAATTCTCCAAAATTCCGATGCTCCAGTGTCACGTGCCGCGTGCTCGTCGCCGTGGCGCGCCTGGGATCATCGTTGTAATGCCCGAGCAGGTTGAACCGGCTCGCGCGCAGCTTCTTGATCCCTTCGTGACGCCCCGGGTCCACCCTCCCCGGCTCGATGAAGAATGGAATCCCGGTGTCGTGAAACTCGCCGTTGGTGAATGCCGGCCCGACGTGGCAGATGTTGCACGACCCCTTCCCGACAAAAATGCTCAAGCCGCGCTTTGCCGCTTCCGGATACTTCTCGATTCCTGCCGAATCTTTTCGGACCAGCGCATCGCGAAACTCATCGAATGCCGTCCGTCCGCTCGCCAGCGTCTCCTGGAACGCCGCGAGCGCTTTCGCAATATCAACCAACAGCTTCTCGTCCTCCGCGGGCAGCACTCCGAACACCTTTTCATAGCGGCACGACAAATCCGCATCCCCGCGCACCAGCTTTGCCACCTCCTTCGCACTCATGCCAAGTTCCCGCGTATCGAGGATCGGCCGGATGCTTTGCGCCCAAAGGCTGTCGTTTGCGCCATCCCAGCCGAACCAGCGCTGTAAGCGCACGTTGTTGAGACTCGGCGTGTTCCGATCCACCCGCGTCAGGCCCAACGCCCGCGCCTCGCCGTCGGTCCAGTTTCTCTCCGGCAGGTGGCAGCGCGAGCAGGAAAATTCGCCATTCACCGACAACCGCGCATCGAAGAACAGCCGCTCTCCCAACTCGATCGCCCCGGCATTGCCTGACACGCGGTTCGAGAGATCCGCCTTGAACGCCGGCGGCCAGGGTCCGTGTGACGCGATGGCGCGCACCTCCGCATCGGTAAACGCGAAAGCACCCTGTGCCAACACCGCGACGCACAGCCCGACCCAGCGCATCACTCGATGCGCACGCCGTGCGCGAGGCGCTCGGTGGCGCCCGCCGGCGCGCAGCTCGAACAGGAACTCCCATTGCCCCGCCATGTGGAACATCAGCCCCTCGGCGCGATAGCGGCCGCCGCCGAGCGCGGTGACGCCCCGCCTTGTAGTTCATGCCGTGGCGGTGCGCCGGCATCCAGGCGTCCAGGCGCACCGCTTCCGGCGCCGGGCACACGGCGAACTCCAGGATGAAATGCTCGCCCACGCGCAGCGGCGCAGTGCGGTAGAAGATCGTGTGCTTAGGGGACTCGATTTTCTGCGCTGCGCCGCCGGGCAGCTCGCAGGCTTGCGCCGCGGGCGCGAGCAGCGCCAGCCAGCACAGCCAGCGCGTCATTTCCCCGGCGCGAACAGCGCCTCGCCGTTTTTCCAGGCGATGCGCTCGGCGACATCCGTCGGCAGATCGGCGAGCCACTCGCGCGACCAGCGCGCGTGCTCGACTACGTAGTGCCAGCGCTCCGGCGTGAAGGTATCGGTGCCGAGCAGGAAGCGGTCGGGGAATTCGAGGAAGGCTTTTCTCCATTCCGCGTCCACCTTGCCGCCCGAGCCGTGGTCGGTGCGGAAGGCGAGGTCGCCCCAGAGGTTCTTGTGCTTCCTCAGCATCTCGCGCACGCTCTCCGGCCGGTCGAAGCCCGAGTGCGCCCACAGGATTCTCGCCTGCGGCCATTGCCTGAACAGGCGCTCCACCGCATCGGCGTCCGAGTGCGCGTGCAGGTGCAGCCCGTATTGCTTCGCCAGCTCCACCATGCGCCGCGGCACCGGCAGGTCGGCGTCCGCGCCGTACAGGTGAAATTCGCCGATGCCGGTGTAGCGGAATTTCTTCAGCCTCTGTTCCAGGTACCCTGGCACCGTGTCATCGCGCATCCACGACCCGGTATCGCCGCGAGAGCGATAGGGACGCAGCTCGAGGATCACCAGCTCGGGCGCCTCGGCTTTCAGCCGCTGCTGGCCGTCGTCGCCGGAAGACGAGATCAACGCGCGCCGCACGCCCGCCTTTTTCAGGATGGCGATCGCGTCCTTGGGCGGCAGCGTGTCCCAGGCGTCGTGGCTGTAGTGCAGGTGCGCATCGAACACCGGCAGGTCCGCCGACCCCGCCGTGAGGGGCGCGAGGAGCAGCGCCAGCAGCATCGCCCTAGTCATGCTTGACCTCCCGCGTGGCGGGCAGGCTGAAATAGAAAGTCGCCCCGTGCCCGCGCGCCGATTCTACCCACATGCGCCCCCCGTGCCGCTCGATCATGCGGCGGCAGCCGGGCAGTTCGGTGGCGCCGGAGAGTGCGTTGAAGATTTCGTGGTGGCGCTGGGGATCCACGCCCACGCCGTTGTCGCGCACCGCGAACAGCCATTCCCGCCCCGCGGCGCCTGCGGAGACGTGCAGGTAGGGCGGCTCGGCGCTGCGGTGGCGCAGCGCGTTGCCGATGAGGACTCGGATCACGTGCTCCAGTTGGCGCGCATCGGCGCGCAACACGGGCAGCGACCCGCCGTGCAGGCCGCCGCCCGCCGCCGCGATCCCCGGGCCCAGTTCCGCGCGCAATCGTACGAGCAGCGCGTCGCAATCCATGCGCCGCGGCCAGCGCGGCGCGAGCCCCGCCTGCGCCAGCGCGAACAGCGCGCGCAGCAACCGCAGCAGTTCAGACAACGGATTTGCGCCCGGGGCGGAACTCGGTCACGAAGCAGGCGATCCTGATTTCCATGCTGCGATTGTAGGGCCTGGGCTAGACTCGGCCATGGACGCTGTTTCGCTGCAGGACATCCGCGCTGCCGCCGGGCGCATCGCCGGCGCGGTGGAGCGCACGCCGTTCCTGCACAGCCGCACCCTGTCCAAGTTCGCGGGCTGCGAGCTGTGGCTGAAATTCGAAAACCTGCAGTTCACGGCCTCGTTCAAGGAGCGCGGCGCGCTCAACCGCCTGCTGCTGCTGACCGAGGAGGAGCGCGGGCTCGGCGTGATCGCCATGAGCGCCGGCAACCACGCGCAGGGCGTGGCCTACCACGCAGCGCGCCTGGGCGTGCGCGCGGTGATCGTGATGCCGCGCGGCACGCCCAACAACAAGGTGAACAGCACGCGCGTGCACGGCGCCGAGGTGGTGATGGAAGGCGACAGCCTGTCCGAAGCCGGCGCGCACGCGCGCGCGCTGGCGGCGCGCGAGGGCTACACCTTCGTGCACCCCTACGACGACGCCGCGGTGGTCGCCGGCCAGGGCACCGTGGGCCTGGAAATGCTCGAGGACGTGCCCGGGCTGGAGATGCTGGTAGTGCCGGTGGGCGGCGGCGGCCTGATCTCGGGCATCGCCACCGCCGCCAAGGCGCTGCGCCCGGAGATTCACGTCTACGGCGTCGAATCGAGGATCTGGAGCGCCATGTACCAGCGCCTGCACGGCCTGCCGGTGGATGTGGGCGGCGACACCATCGCCGAGGGCATGGCGGTGCGCGACGTGAGCGAACTGACGCTGGACATCTGCCGGCGCAGCGTGAACGAGGTGCTGCTGGTGGAGGAGGACGCCATCGAGCGCGCGGTGGTCGCGCTGATCGAGATCGAGAAGACCGTGGCCGAAGGCGCGGGCGCGGCGGGGCTCGCGGCGGTGCTCGCGCATCCGGCGCGCTTCGCCGGCAAGCGCGTCGGCATCCCGATCTGCGGCGGCAACATCGATTCGCGCCTGCTGTCCGCGGTGCTGATGCGCGGGCTGGTGCGCGACGGCCGCATGGTGCGCATGCGCGTCGTGATGCCGGATGTCACCGGCAGCCTCGCCAAGGTGACGGCGCTGATCGGCGCGGCGGGCGGCAACATCGTCGAAGTGCAGCACCAGCGCGTGTTCGGCACCGCCTCGGTGAAGACGCCCGAAGTGGAGTTCGTCATCGAGACGCGCGATCGCGAGCACACCGGCGCGATCGTCGCGCATCTGGGCGCGCACGGCGCAACGGCGAAGCTCGACGACTAGCGCACCGGCTCGGAAATCTCGACCAGGTTGAGGTCCGGGTCGCGCACGTACACCGAGCGGATCTTCGAGGTGGCGCCGGTCTTCAGCACCGGTCCTTCGAGGATCGGGATGTTCGCGGCCTTGAGTTTCGCGATCACCTGATCGAGCGGCACCGAGGCGATGAAGCACAGGTCCAGCGTGCCCGGCGCCGCGACGTGGGCGCGCGGCGTGAATTCCTTGCCCCACTCGTGCAAATTGATCTTCTGGTTGCCGAATTTCAGCGCCTGGCGCTGCTCGGTGGGCGTGTGGAAACTCTCCAGCTTCATTCCCAGGCCTTCCGAGTAGAAGCGGATGCAGCCTTGCAGGTCGCGCGTGGTCAGCACGATGTGATCCACGCGATCGATCATCACTTCCTCTTCAGCATGCGCAGGGGGTTGTACTCGAGCACGGTCTCGCCGCGCTGGTTCACCACCTTGTTGAGCGAGCGCACCAGGCCGCGGTCGCCCTTGGAGGTGAGCCAGCATTCGGTCACCTCCACTTCCACGTGGATCGTGTCGCCCACCACCGTCGGCCCCTTCACGTCCAAGTTGGCGTTGAGGAACGCAAGCCCGGTGTCCTGCATCGAAGGCAGGAGCAGGCCTTCGGCGAAGGAATACACCAATGCCCCGGGGACCGCCCGGCCCTTGATGGCGCGGCTGGCATCGTCCCCGACCGCGAACAGCTCTTCGGTGAGCCAGGTCAGGTTGACGAAATTGGCCAGGTCCGCTTCGGCGATGGTGCGGCGGTGCGTGCGAAAGCGGAACCCGGCCTTCAAGTCCTCGTAGCAAAAGCCGCGGCCGATCGGATGGACGTTGTCGCTCATGCCGCGCTCACGAGGCCAGCACCAGCCCCACGACCACCAGGACGCCGAGCACGCCGCTTACTTCTTGTCGAAGTGCGACTTCGCCTGGTTGAAGGCGTCGTGCATGCTCTTCCACGCCTGGTCGGCGCCGCGCATCATGTCCTGCCAGGCGTCGGTGGAGGCGTTCTGCACGAGCTTCAACTGGTACATCGCCTCGTCGCGGCGGCTGTGCAGCGTGTTGAGCTGACTCTCGTATTCCTGCTTCATCGTCGCCTGCGCCGCGTCCGCCTTCGCTTGCCATTTGGCGGCCTCGGCGTTCCATTGGTCGAGCTGGGTCTTCAGTTTCTTGACGTACTCATCCCGGTCCATGGTTCCTCCTAGTGTAGTGCTTCGTTCTGTTTGGAACTTAACCGCCGGTTAGCGCGGATGACCTTCTCGAGGATGTCAGCGGCTTTGGCGGTCCAGATAAAT
>JAQBXT010000068.1 GCA_027624175.1 Pseudomonadota bacterium
GACCGCGCCCGCCTCGCTCGGCGTCGCCCAGCCGAGCAGGATCGAGAGCTTGATGGTGCCGATGAGGAAGACCGGCGGGAAGAAGGCGCGGAACAGGAGCGGCAGCAGCTTGCCCTTGGGCACCGTCAGCAGGTCCGGCGGCAGCGGCGGCGCGAGCGAGGGCTTCAGCTTGGCGGCGACGACGATGAAAGACAGGTACATCGCCGCAAGGGTCACGCCCGGAATGATCGCCGCCGAGAACAGGTTGCCGACCGAGACCGTGAGCAGGTCGGCCATGACGATCAGCATGATGCTGGGCGGAATGAGGATGCCCAGCGTGCCCGCCGCCGCAATGGTGCCGCAGCACAGCGCATGGCTGTAGCCCTGCTTGATCATGGTGGGCAGGGCGAGCGCGGTCATCATGGTGACCGAGGCGCCGATGATGCCGGTCATCGCCGCGAGGATCGTGCCCATGATGGTGACGCCGAGCGCGAGCGCGCCCGGCACCTTCTTGAGGATCAGCTGCACGCAGTACAGCAGGTCCTGGGCGATGCCGCTCCTTTCCATCATCACGCCCATGAAGATGAAGGTGGGAATCGCGACCAGCACCAAATTCTCGGCCGCCTGGCCCCAGATGCGCGGCACGAAATTGAAGAAATGCACCAGCTTGAACGTGCCGAGCATGAAGCCGAGCAGGCCGAAGATCAGCGCGAGGCCGCCGAGGATGAACGCCACCGGGTAGCCTGAAAACAGCAGGATTCCGAGCGTGAAGAACATGAATATCGGCAGCAGCCTGCGCGCCTCGAGGAGCAGATCGGCGCGCGCCGCGGGCTGGAGCCCGGTCACGTAGGCGTAGCCGAAGCCGAGCAGCAAAATGAGCCCAATCGCCACGACGTAGCGATTGCCGAGCCGGCTTCCCAGTTTGAGCAGGAATTCCATCAGGACTCTTTTGACGTCAAAAAAAAGCCTCCAGCGCCGCGCCGGAGAGACGCGGTCGCCGAGGCTCGATCAGCATCAATTACTTCTTGGCAGCGGCAGGCTTGGCCTTCACTTCAGGTACGTCGGCTTGAGCGCCTGCGCCGAACCCCAGACGTTGTAGGCCTTGCGGAAGGCCAGGTAGTCGTCGGCGACCCGCTTGAACACCGGGTCCTTGGCGGACTCTTCGACGAGCACTTCGAGCCAGGCCTTCTCGTACACGGCGAGCTCACTGTCCTTCCAGCGCTTGATTTTCACCTTGTGCTTGTCGCGCATCTCGGCCATGACGCCGAACTGCGTCGCCTCGGACTCGGCGTAGGTGTAGGCGAGCTGGTGGCCCGCCGCGACTTCGATGATTCTCTTGTAGCTCTTGGGCAGCGCGTCGAAGATCTTCTTGTTGACCATGAGCTCGGTCACCGAGGTCTGCTGGTGCCAGCCGGGGAAGTAGTTGAACTTCGCCACCTGGTGGAAGCCCAGCTTCATGTCCATGGCCGGCATCGAGAACTCGGTAGCGTCGATCACGCCGCGCTCCAGCGCCGGGAAGATATCCGCCGCCGCCAGCATCTGGGTCGAAACCCCCAGCTTCTGCATGACCTTCGCGCCCAGGCCGAAGAAGCGCATCTTGAACCCCTTCATCTGCTCGAGCGACTTGATCTCCTTGCGGAACCAGCCCGAGGTCTCCGGGCCGATTGCGAGCGCGTCGAATGCGACGAGGCCATGCTTGGCGTAGATCTCGTCACGCAGCTTGTCGCCGTTGCCGAACTTCTTCCAGGCCATGAATTCGCCGAAGCCCGGGCCGAACGGCACCGACGTGAAGAAGGACAGCGCCATGTACTTGCCGGCATAGTTGCCCGCCGGCGCCCAGCAGGCGTCCACCGAGCCCTTGGAGGCGGCGTCGAAGCATTCCAGCGCCGGCACCAGCGCGCCGGGTTCGTAAAACTTGATGTCGAAGTTGCCATCGGTCATGTCCGACACGTCCTTGGTCAGGCGCACCGCCGACGGTCCCAGGTGCGTGAGCCCGCTCGGGAATGCGCTCTGCAACTTCCAGCTCACCTTCGGCTGCTGCGCCTGCGCGATCCCCGCAAACGCGAACCCTGCCGCGACGGCCACCGCGGCGGTCGTGCACCTCAATTTGCTGTTGGCGATCATGTGTTCCTCCTCCTTTGGAAAGTGCGGGGCCCGCCCGGGAGCGGCCGAGAACCCCGTCCGCGCCTCCCAGCGCGTTCACCGGCATCATAATTCACCGGTTGGTGGATTCGCAATCGAAATCGGGCCGCGGAGCGTTGGGGTCGGCTTGTCTCGATGTCATGCTGCTTTGCAGCAGTTATTGCCCGGTCGCCGTGGACGCCGTGCGATCGTAGATCTTGAGGATCGCGTAGTTAGTGGTGGTCCAACACGCGCTGCCCGGTCGGCGCCTCGCGCTCCGCGACCCTCGCGCCGCGTGCCGCCACCGCGCCGCAGGGCTCATGTCCGGCGATGAAAGGTTCCGCGTTTCCGCCCAGGCCCAGCGCCTTCTGCGCCGCGCATGCCGGATTGCCTCCCGAGTCAGGTTCTGGACGGTCCCCGCCATCATGCCGGGCCGGGCCCCCACTCGCCCCATGATTCCATTGCCTTGCTTATCGTAAGCTAAGCAACTATTATGCGCCGCATGTTCCGCGAAGACCTGTCGCGCAACTTCGGCTTTCTGCTGAACGACGTGGCCCGGCTGATGCGCACGGCCTACGACCGGCGCATCCGCAAGCTGGGGCTCACCCGTGCGCAGTGGTGGGTGCTCACGCACCTGTTCCGCGGCGACGGGGTCAGCCAGACCGAACTCGCCGAAATCCTGGAAATCGAAAAACCCACGCTCGGCCGGCTGCTCGACCGCCTCGAGGCAAAGCGCTGGGTGCGCCGCGAGCACGATGCGCGCGACCGGCGCGTGTGGCGGGTGCACCTCACCCATGCGGTCGAACCGGCGCTCCACACCATGCGTGCCATCGCCGCTGAACTGAGGCGCGACGCGCTGGCCGGCCTGAGCGCCGCCGAGCGCGAGCGCTTCGTGGACACCTTGCTCACGCTCAAGGCGAATCTGCAGCGCGGGCAGGCGGGCGCGGCGCCGGAGAACGGCGTGCGCCGGCGGTCCCGATGAGTTCGCCGCGCCAAACACGCGGCCTTACGCGCGCGCTCCTTTTGCTCGGCGTGCCGCTCGTTGCGGGCGCGGTCGCATTGCACTACTACGCCGAGGGCGGGCGCCACGTGGAAACCGACAATGCCTACGTCAAGGCCCACATCATCGCGGTGAGTGCGGAAGTCGCCGGGCGCGTGGCGCAGGTAGCGGTGCGCGAAAACCAGGTCGTCCGCGCGGGGCAGCTGCTGTTTGGCATCGACTCCGCGCCGTTCGAACTGGCGGTCGCGCGCGCCGACGCGCAACTGGCGAACGTGCGCACCGAAGTCGAAACGCTGCGCGCCGAGCACCGCGTGGCGCTCGCCGAAGCTGCCGAGGCCGAACAGCGCATCCGCTTTCTGACCGTGCAGTTGGAACGCCAGCGGCGCCTGCGGGAGCGCGGCATGGTGCGCGAAGAGGTCTACGACGAGGCGCGCTTCAACCTGGACGCGGCGCGCGCACGTCTTAACGCGGTGCGCGAACGCACCCTGCGCGCGCTGGTTGGCCTCGGCGGGGACCCGAAGCTGCCCGCCGGGCGCCATCCGCGCGTCCTCGAGGCGCAGGCGGTGCGCGACACAGCGGCGCTGGAGCTTGCCCGCACGCGCGTGCATGCGCCGGCCGCCGGCACGGTGAGTAATCTGCGCTTGCAGGCTGGCGAGCATGTGGCGCGCGGCAGCGCGGTGTTCAGCCTGATCCAGGCAGGCGAGCGCTGGATCGAGGCCAATTTCAAGGAAACGCAGCTCGCCCAGATGCGCGTCGGGCAGGCGGCGCGCGTCGTCGCCGACGCCTATCCGGGCGTCGAGTGGCAGCTGCGCGTGAGCGCGATCGCCCCTGCCACTGGCGCCGAGTTCGCGCTGCTGCCGCCGCAGAACGCGACCGGCAACTGGGTCAAGGTGGTGCAGCGCGTTCCGGTGCGCCTGGTGATCGAGCAGCCGGAGGGCGGCGCCGCCGGGCGGCCCGTGCTGCGTGCGGGCATGACGGTCAGCGTCAGCGTCGATACCGGCCGCAGCCGCGGGCTGCCGGACCTGCTCAGCTTCTTGCACCGCTGAAAGGCACGCCCGCCGCGTGAGCGCGCCATCGGTGCCGCTTTCCGAAGCCCAGGGCCCCGCCGCGGCGCTCGAGCGGGCGATGGTGCTCGCGACCTGCACCATGGTGACGTTCCTTTATGCGATGACGGTCACCATCGCCAACGTGTCGCTGCCGCAGATGCAGGGCGCGCTGTCCGCGACCCCGGACCAGATTACCTGGGTAGTGACCTCGAACCTGGTCGCCACGGCGATCATGACGCCGCTCGCCGGCTGGTTGGTGACGCGCTTTGGCCGGCGCAAGCTGTGCAATTTCGCCGTGATCGGATTCGGTGCCGCCTCCCTTGCCTGCGGCCTGGCCGACTCGCTCGGCGAGCTGGTGTTGTTCCGCGCCCTGCAGGGCGCGTTCGGCGCACCGCTGGTGCCAGTGTCGCAGGCCATCGTGCTCGACACCTACCCCAAGCGCAGCCACGGCGCGGTGATCGCGATCTTTGGCATGGGGTCGGTGGTCGGCCCGATCGTTGGGCCCGTGGCGGGGGGCTGGCTTGCCGAGGCCTACGATTGGCGCTGGGTGTTCTACATGATCGTGCCGTTCGCCCTGTTCGCGCTGCTTGGCACGTTCGCCTTCATCCACGATCGCGCGGCCGTGCGCAAGGTGCGCCTGGACTGGGTCGGGTTCCTGCTGCTGGCGGTGACCCTTGCCGGTGCGCAGCTGATGCTCGACCGGGGCGAGCGCGCCGACTGGTTCGATTCCGCCGAAATCGTGGCCTGGGCGGCGATCGCGGCGATCGCGCTGTACGCCTTCGTCGTGCACAGCGCGACCGCCGAGCGCCCATTCCTCGACCCGCGCATGCTGGCCGACCGCAATTTCAGCATCGGCATGGTGCTGATCTTCGTCTTCGGCATGCTCAATTTCACGCCCATGACCCTGCTGCCGCCGATGCTGCAGGGCATCAGCGGCTATCCCGATTCGGTGATCGGCATGGTGCTGGGCGCGCGCGGCCTGGGCACGCTGATCGCCTTCTTCCTCATGATCTTCGCCAGCCGCCTGGACCCGCGCGCCATGATCCTGCTTGGCTTCCTGCTGCAGGCCTATGCGGGTTGGCAGCTGGCGCAGCTCGACATGAATCCCGGCACCGCCAGCGTGTTCTGGCCGATGGCGGTGCAGGGCTTTGGCGTCGGCCTGCTGTGGGTGGCGATCACCATGGTGACCTTCGCCACGCTCGACCCGGAACGTGTCGCCGAGGGATCCGCAGTCTATCACATGGTGCGCAACATCGGCTCCAGCATCCACATTTCGCTCAGCATCAGCCTGGCGGTGCGCATGTCGCGCGCCAGCTACGCCGAGCTCGCCGAGCGCGTCACGCCGTACAGCGAGTCCCTCGCCATGCCCTGGGTGCACGGCGCCTGGAACCTGCAGGAGGCGGCCGGCCAGGCGGCCTTCGCGCGCGAGATGGCGCGCCAGGCGGCGATGATCGGCTACCTCGACGCGTTCGTGTTCTTCGTCGCGACTTCGCTCGTGGTGGTGCCGCTGGTGTTCCTGATCCGGCTGAAGCGGCCGGCCCGGCCCTAGTCGGCGCGGTAGCGCCGGATGACGTCGGCGTCCGGGTCGGCGCCGAGGCCCGGCGCCTGCGGCACCGCCAACTCGCCCTGCCTCGGCGCGAGCGCCTCGCCATACAGTGCGGCGTCCGCCGACAAGTAGAAGTATTCGAAGCGCTCCGCCGGCGCCAGCGCGGCGATGAGGTGCAGTGTCGCGAGCGCCCCGGGGCCGAAGTACGGCGAATGCGGCGCGAGCCTGACTTTGCGTTCCGCGGCCAGGGCCGCGACGCGCCGGAACTCGGTGACGCCGCCCACCTTGGTGACCGAAGGCTGCGCGATTTGCACGGCGCCGGCGTCGAACAGGGCCGCGAACTGCGAGGCGAAGCAGCAGTTCTCACCCGCCGCGATCGGCATGCCGCAGGCTTCGCCCACCGCGCGCAGCCCCGCACCGTCCTCGGGCGGGAACACGGGCTCTTCGAACCATCCGAGGCCGAGCGGCGCGAGGCGCTTGCCGACCGCGATGGCGTCCTGCACGCTCCATTCGCAATTGACGTCGAGCAGCAGCGCCACCTCGCGCGGCACCGCATCGCGCGCCGCGGCGATGACCGGTTCCGCCACCTCGTGCAGCTTGATGGCGCCGAAGCCTTCGCCGAGCGCCTGCTCGCAGTAGCGCGCCACGAGCTTTTCGTCGGCATAGCGCAGCAGGCTCGCGTAGCACTCGAGGCGCTCGCGCTTCGCGCCGCCCAGGAGCGCATGCAGCGGCTTGCCGGCCGCCTTGCCCGCAAGGTCCCAGAGCGCGATGTCGAGGCCCGAGAGCGCGAAGGCGGTGATGCCGAAGCGCCCGAAGATGTGCAGCCGCTTCTGGATCGTCGCGTGCAGGCCGGCGATGTCGGCAGCGTCCTGCCCCACCGCGATGGGCGCAATCATGTCGTTCACCGCGGCGACCACCGCGCGCCGGCAGGAATAGGAGAACGCCTCGCCCCAGCCGGTGAAGCCCGCGTCGGTGTCGATGCGCACCAGGCAGAAATCGAGCGCGCGCCAGCCGCCGGTGCCGAGCGCCCACGAGTCGGCGCCGTAGCGGCTCGGAATCGAGAGCGGCACCGCCTCGACGCGCGTGATCTTCATTCCGATTTCCGGTCGTAGACCTTGAGCACCGCGGCCGTGTCGAGCTCGGCGTGCCCGAGGTGCGCCACGATGCGGTAGAGCTGCAGCGCCTCGCCCATCAGCGGCGTCGGCGCTTTCAGCCCCGCCGCGTATTCGCTCACCATCTCCAGATCCTTCAGGAGCTGGCGCACGTAGCCCTGCGGGGCGAACTCGCGCCGCTGCATGCGCGGGTAGAGCTTCTGCAGCAGCGCGCTGTCGGCGAGCCCCCCGGCGAGGCACTCGGGCAGGCGCGCGGCGTCGATGCCCGCGGCTTCCGCGAGCACCACGGCTTCGGCCATCACGGCGTGGCCCGCGCCGACGATGAGCTGGTTGAGCATCTTCGTCGCCATGCCCGCAGCGGGCGGCCCCATGTGCGTGAAGCGCCCCGCGATGTCGGCAAAGAGCGGCTGCGCTTTCGCGATCTCCGCCGCCTCGCCGCCCGCCATGATGGTGAGCGTGCCGCTGCCGGACGCGGGCGGCCCGCCCGAGACCGGCGCGTCGATCCAGCCGCAGCCCGTGCTGGCGCGCAGCTTCTCGCCGAATGCCCGGCACTTCTCGACTTTGATCGTGGAGAAGTCGACCACGAGCTGCGGCGGCTTCAGGGCGCCCGCAACCCCGTTTTCGCCGAACACCGCCCGCTCGACCGCGTCGGTGGTCGGGAGGTTGAGCAGCACGAGGTCCGCGCCCCGCACCGCGTCCGCGGGCGAGGCGGCGGCGCTCGCGCCCGCCGCGACGGCAGCCGCGGTCTTCTCGGCGAGGATGTCGTAGGCGCGGATCGCGTACTTGAGCGAGGCGAGGCGCTTGACCATCGGCAGGCCCATCAGGCCGACGCCGACGTATCCGAGGCGAAGTTTGGCGGTCACGTCCTACTCCATGGCGTAGATGCGCAGTGCGTTGTCGTGGAACAGGCGCCGCTGCTCCGCGGCCGGGAAGTCTTTCACGATTTCCCGGAACCCGGAATAGATCTCGGCGAAACTTCCGCACAGCCCGTCCACGGGAAAATTGCTCGCGAACATCGCACGCTCCAAGCCGAAGGCGTCGATCGCCGACAGCACCACTTCGCGGTTCGCCGCCGCGGTCCAGCGTTGGCCGGGCACACCGATGCCCGAAATCTTGATCGCGGCGTTCGGGCAGGCGGCGAGCTGGCGCAGCGCAGCCTTCCACCCGGCGATCCCCGCAGCGCTGCGATCGGCGGGCAGCCCGGAGTGGTTTAGGATCAGCAGCGTCTCGGGGAACGCGCGGCACAGGGCCGCCGCGTCGGCGAGCTCGGTCCACGGCGCCTGCAGGTCGAAGCGCAGCCCGTGGCGCGCGAGACGCGCATAGCCCGCGCGCCAGCGCGCGTCGCCCATCGCCCCGCGCTGCGGCTTATGGCGCACGCCGCGCACGAAATCGAACGCCGCCTGGCGCTCGAGCACGGATTCGACGTCGTCCCGATCGAGCCAGGCTTGCGCCACGATGACCGTCGGAAAGCCCCTGTCGCGGCGCAGCTGCTCGATCCACGCGGTCTCCCCCAGCGGGTCGCGCGGGTCCCATTCGGTCTCGATATAGACCGTCTTCACCACGTCGAAGCCACGCGCGTCGCTGAAGTACTCGCCGGGGAGATACGGCCGGCGCAGCGACGCGTAGTCGCCATAGCGGAACGGAATCGGCTCCGCGTCGCACAGCCAGGGGTGGTAGTTGACGCGCAGGTCCCAGAAATGCTGGTGCGCATCGACGATCGGGAACTGCGCGCTCATGCCGGCATCGTATCCGACACGCGCGGCGGCGCGCCGCTTCAGCCCGGCAGGGTGCGTCCCAAGTGCGGCTGCACGTCTTTCACGCCGGGCACGCCGCGCACCGCGACGAGCAGCGCTTCGCGCTGCTCCTCGGATTCCACCGTGCCCCAGAGCAGCGCCACGCCCTTCTCCACCTGCACGTGCACGGTGGCGCTCGAGGCCCAGTCCTCTTCGCGCAGCATCGCATCGATGCGCGCGCGCAACTCCTCGTCCTTCAGCGCGACCGGCGGCACCACAGGCCGCGAGACCAGCGCGAGCAGCAGGTCGGTGCGCGTCACCAGGCCGACGAGCTTGCCGCGCTCCACGACCGGCAGGCGCTTGATGTGGTGCCGCTCCATGAGCCGTACCACCTCGCCGAGCGGCGTGTCCGGGGCCACGCTGTGCGCGGGCTGCGTCATGACCTCGCGCGCCGTGCGCCCGTGGTGCTTGACGAAATCGCGCGCGCGCGACTTGTCGTCGGTGAGCAGCAGCCGCAGCCAGCCCAGCTTGACCCGGTCGGTATCGATTTCCGGCCGCCGGATGAGATCGCCCTCGCTCACGATGCCGAGGATGCGCCCGCCGCCGTCGACCACCGGCAAGCCGCTGATGCGCCGCTCGAGCATGAGCGCGGCGATGTCCATTACCGGGGCTTCGGGCCCCACGGTCACTACGTCTTTCACCATGATGTCGGCGGCTTTCATGCCTGCACGCTAGCGTGTGCCGCGCCCCCCGATTTGATCCTGATCAAGCGCGTGTCGCTTGGGGCCAGGCAGCCCTAGCAGGCGCGCCGGTGGCAGTCCTTCATGGCCCGCAGGACCTCGTCCGCATCGCGCTGCCACCAGTTGCGCTCGGAAAAGATCTCGACCTCGTGCGCGCCGCCGTAGCCGGCCGCCTCCACCCAGGAACGGATGCGCGGCGACACCCTCGCCCATCATGCCGCGGTCGTTCAGCAGGTCGCGCGTGGGCACCAGCCAGTCGCAGATGTGAAACGCGAGGATGCGCTGCCTGCCGGCCCGCCTGATCTGCTGCTCGAGCTTCGGGTCCGGCGTGGCCCTGTTCTGCGTCGGCACCGCGTCCGCGTTCGGCTGGCTGCTCGCCTACTACCAGATCCCGAAGGCGCTGCTCGCGGGCGTGGCGGCGTGGGACATGGGTCCCATCGCCACCGGTTTTTTCATTTCGGCGGTGTTCCTGGGCGGCGCCTCCGACAGGGTGTAGGGCGCGATTTCCAGGCCGTCGTAGCCGAGCTTGGGCGCGTACTCGC
>JAQBXT010000069.1 GCA_027624175.1 Pseudomonadota bacterium
CACGCGCGCGGAGGTCGAGCGCGCCTGCGCGCAGGCCTATGCCGCCGAGTTCGTCGCGCGCCTGCCGCAGGGCCTGGACACCCCGCTCGGCGAGCGCGGCGTCACACTCTCGGGCGGGCAGCGCCAGCGCCTGTCGATCGCGCGCGCGCTGCTCGCGGACCGGCCGCTGCTGCTGCTCGATGAGGCCACTAGTTCGCTGGACGCCGAAAGCGAGCGCATGGTGCAGCAGGCCCTCGAGGCGCTCGAGCGCGGGCGCACCACGCTGGTGATCGCGCACCGCCTCGCCACCGTGCAGCATGCCGATCGCATGGTGGTGCTGGAACGCGGCGCCATTGTGGCGCAGGGCACGCACGCCGAGCTGATGCGCGCGGGCGGGCTGTACGCGAGCCTGGCGCGGCTGCAGTTCCTGGACGGCGGCGCGGAGCGGCTCGAGCGGGCGGCATGAGGTGGGGGGTGCTGTTGCTGCTGGCCTGCACGGCGGCGCAGGCGCAGACGCAGACGCTGACCGTCGGCTCCAAGCGCTTCACCGAGTCCTACATCCTCGGCGAAATCCTGGCGCAGACGGCGCCACCGGCCATGCACCGGCCGGGACTGGGCAATACGGCGATCCTGGTCGAGGCGCTGAAGAATGGCGCGATCGACGTGTATCCCGAATACACGGGAACGATCTCACAAGAGATCCTGCGCAGCGACGCCAATCTGTCGCTTGCGCAGATCAATGCCCGGCTCGCACCGCTCGGCCTCGCCGCCGGGTTCCCGCTGGGCTTCAGCAACACCTACGCCCTCGGCATGCGCCGGCGCGACGCCGTGGCGCGCATTTCGGACCTCGCGCAGCGCGCGCAGCTGCGCATGGGGTTCTCGCACGAGTTCCTCGGGCGGCGCGACGGCTGGCCCGGACTCAAGGCCGCCTACGCGCTGCCGCAGGCGCCGCGCGGGCTGGACCACGGCCTGGCCTACGAGGCGCTCGCCGCAGGCGAGCTCGACGTCATCGACTTGTACTCTACCGACGCCAAGATCGCGCGCTACGGCATCGCGGTGCTCGCCGACGACCGCGCGTACTTCCCCGCCTACGACGCGGTGCTGCTGTACCGCGCGGGCGCGCCAGGACGCTTTCCGCTGGCCTTCGCCGCCTTTGCGCGGCTCGAGGGGCGCATCGACGCGCAAGGCATGGTGCGCATGAACGCGCGCGCGGAGCTGGACCAGGTGCCGTTCGCGGGCGTGGCGCAGGAATTCCTCGGCGGCGGCCGCGCCGCGCCGCGCTCGTTTTTTCACGCCCTGTTCGGCCCGGACTTCTGGCGCCTGACGCGCGAGCACCTGCTGCTCGTGTTCGCCTCGCTCGCCGCCAGCATCGCCGCGGGCGTGCCGCTCGGTGTCGCGGCGGCGAAGCGACCCCGACTCGCGCAGATCATTCTCGGCGCCGTCGGCGTGATCCAGACCATTCCCTCGCTCGCGCTGTTCGCTTTTCTGATCGCGCTGCTCGGCACCATCGGCACCGTGCCGGCGCTCCTCGCGCTCATTCTTTACGCACTGCTGCCGATCGTGCGCAACACGCATGCCGGGCTCGCCGGCGTCGACGCCGGCATGCACGACGCGGCGCGCGCGCTCGGGCTGTCCGCGCCGCAGGCGTTGTGGCGCATCGAGTTGCCGCTCGCATTGCCCACGATTCTCGCCGGCATCAAGACTTCCGCGGTCATCAACGTCGGCACCGCCACCATCGCCGCGTTCATCGGCGCCGGCGGCTACGGCGAGCGCATCGCCACCGGCCTCGCGCTGAACGACAATGCCATGCTGCTCGCGGGCGCGATACCGGCGGCGGCGCTCGCCCTGGCCGTGCAATGGGGATTCGAGCTCGGCGAGCGCCGGTTCGGATGGCGGCGCAAGGCCTTGGCGCAGGCGCAGGTATGATGCAGATCAAATTCGCGGCCGGCGGCGAACGTAGAATCCGATCCGGCAATCCATAGGGGAATTCCATGTCGCAGGTGATAGGAGTGCCATCGGAGACGGCGGCGGGCGAGAAACGCGTGGCCACCGTTCCCGAGGCGGTCGAAAAGCTGATCAAGCTCGGCTTCAAGGTGGCGGTGCAGTCCGGCGCCGGGGACGCGGCGAATTTCAGCGACGACGTCTACCGCGCCGCGGGCGCCGAGATCGCCGAC
Organism: Pseudomonadota bacterium; assembly: GCA_027624175.1. Taxonomy (GTDB): domain Bacteria; phylum Pseudomonadota; class Gammaproteobacteria; order Burkholderiales; family SG8-39; genus JAABQT01. Next base: position 2,154 of record JAQBXT010000069.1, read on the forward strand.
ACAGCAGCCAAACTGTGGGCGGCGTCGGATATCGTTTTCAAGGTGCGCGCACCGACCGCGGAAGAAATCGGCCTGATGCGCGAGGGCGGGACCCTCGTCTGCTTCATCTGGCCGGCACAGAACCCCGACCTGCTCAAGCAGCTGGCGGCGAAGAAGGCCACCGTGCTGGCGATGGACAGCGTGCCGCGCATCTCGCGCGCGCAGAAGCTCGACGCGCTGTCCTCGATGGCCAACATTGCCGGCTACCGCGCCGTGATCGAAGCGGCGCATCACTTCGGCCGTTTCTTCACCGGCCAGATCACGGCTGCGGGCAAGGTGCCGCCGGCCAAGGTGTTCGTCATCGGCGCAGGGGTTGCGGGTCTGGCTGCGATCGGTACGGCTGCGGGCCTGGGTGCCATCGTGCGCGCCAATGACACGCGCCCCGAAGTGGGCGACCAGGTGAAATCCATGGGCGGCGAGTTCGTCACCGTGGACTATCAGGAAGAAGGCACCGGCGTTGGCGGTTATGCCAAGGTGATGAGCGAGGGTTTCCTCAAGGCGCAGGCCGAGGTCTTCGCCAAGCAGGCAAAGGAAGTGGACATCATCATTACCACCGCGCTCATTCCGGGCAAGCCGGCGCCGAAGCTGATTACCGCCGACATGGTGAAGTCGATGAAACCGGGCAGTGTCATCGTCGACATGGCTGCGGAGCAGGGCGGCAACTGCGAACTGACCGAACCGCACCAGGTGGCGGTGAAGCACGGCGTGACCCTCATCGGCTACAGCGATCTGCCCAGCCGCCTGTCCAAGCAGTCGAGCACGCTGTATGCGACCAACCTGTTCCGGCTGGCCGAGGAACTGTGCAAGACCAAGGACGGCATCATCAACGTCAACATGGAAGACGAGGTGATCCGCGGCACCACGGTGGTGAAGGAGGGCAGCATCACCTGGCCGCCACCGGCGCCCAAACTTTCAGCCACACCGCCGGCAGCGACCAAGCCGGCGGCGGCTGCACCTGCGGCCAAGAAGGGTCACGGCCACGGCAAGACCGGTGCACCGGCCTCGGCGAAGTCGATGACCATCATGTTCGCGCTCGCCGCGGTGCTGTTCTGGTTCATAGGCGCCAATGCGCCAGCGGCCTTCCTCAACCACTTCACGGTGTTCGTGCTGGCTTGCTTCGTGGGCTACATGGTGGTGTGGAATGTCACCCCCGCCCTGCACACGCCGCTGATGAGCGTCACCAATGCAATCAGCAGCATCATTGCCATCGGAGCACTGGTGCAGGTGGCGCCGCCGCTTGCAGCCGCAGCAGGCGTGGAGCGGCCGGAGGTTTGGATACTGGGGCTGGCGGTGGTGGGCGTCGCGCTCACCTCGATCAACATGTTCGGCGGTTTCGCCGTGACCCAGCGCATGCTGCAGATGTTCCGCAAGTAAGGGAGACGATCGATGTCCGCAACTCTGGCAACTGTCTCCTATATCGGCGCGACGATACTTTTCATCCTCAGCCTCGGCGGCCTGTCCAATCCGGAGAGTTCGCGGCGCGGCAACCTGTACGGCATGATCGGCATGACCATCGCCGTGCTGGCGACGGTCTTCGGGCCGCAGGTCACGGCGACCGGCTACGCCTGGATCGTCGGCGCCATGGTGGTGGGTGGCAGCATCGGTCTGTATGCGGCGCGCGTCGTAAAAATGACGCAGATGCCCGAACTGGTCGCGCTGATGCACAGCCTCGTCGGTCTCGCGGCCATGCTGGTCGGCTTCGCCAATTACATTGATCCGGCGGCGGCGGGGATGTTCCAGGGCGCTGAGAAGACCATTCACGAAATGGAGATCTATCTCGGCATCCTGATCGGTGCCGTGACCTTCTCGGGTTCGGTGATCGCTTTCGGCAAGCTCTCCGCCAACATCAGCGGCAAGCCGATGCTGCTGCCGGGACGCCACTGGCTGAACCTCGCCGGTCTGCTGGTGGTGATCTGGTTTGCCTGGCGCTTCATCAACACCCACACGGTGGCCGATGGCATGATCCCGCTGATCGTGATGACCGTGATTGCGCTGCTGTTCGGCATCCACATGGTGATGGCGATCGGCGGCGCCGACATGCCGGTGGTGGTGTCGATGCTGAACAGCTACTCGGGGTGGGCAGCCGCTGCCACGGGTTTCATGCTCAATAATGATCTGCTGATCGTCACCGGCGCGTTGGTGGGGTCGAGCGGCGCGATCCTCTCCTACATCATGTGCCGGGCGATGAACCGTCACTTCATCGCGGTGATCGCGGGCGGATTCGGTACCGAGGGCGGTACGCCCGCGGCCGCTGGCGGCGGGGCGCAGCCGGCGGGCGAGGTCGCGCCGATCCTTGCCGCGGAAACGGCCGAACTGTTGCGCGAGGCCAGGAACGTGATCATCGTGCCGGGCTACGGCATGGCGGTGGCGCAGGCGCAGCACACGGTCTACGAAATCACCAAGCACCTGCGCGACAAGGGCGTCAACGTGCGCTTCGGCATTCACCCGGTCGCCGGCCGCATGCCCGGCCACATGAACGTGCTGCTCGCCGAGGCCAGGGTGCCTTACGACATCGTGTTCGAAATGGACGAACTCAACGAGGATTTCCCGGATACCGATGTCGCCATGGTCATCGGCGCCAACGACATCGTCAATCCGGCTGCCCAGGACGACCCGACCAGCCCGATCGCCGGCATGCCGGTGCTGGAAGTATGGAAAGCCAGGACTTCGATCGTGATGAAGCGCAGCATGGCCTCCGGCTATGCCGGCGTCGACAATCCGCTGTTCTACAAAGAGAACAATCGCATGCTGTTCGGCGATGCGAAGAAGATGCTGGACGAGGTACTGGCCGCGCTGAAGGCCTGATTTGAAGGGAGGATAGCGTGCAGCGCTCGCTCGTCAAACGCCTGCGTGCCCTTGGCGATCGCATCGCCCGGCGCATGAGCGCGCCGACGCTCAAGATCGGCGTCTCCGCGCGCATCCTGCACCCGCAGCCGGGCGGCCTCGGGCTGCAATCCAAGACGCGGCAGTACCTCGAGCAGACGGCGGCGCACTGGCTGATGTCGCGCGACGTGCTGGTGCTGATGGTGCCGACGGTGGACACCGGCGGGCTGCTTCATCGCAGCGACATCCGCCTCTCCGATTACGCGCGGCACCTCGACGGGTTGATGCTGCAAGGCGGCGCCGACGTCAGCCCGCTCACCTACGGCGAGGAGCCGCTGTCGCGCGACTGGACCGGCGACCGCATGCGCGACGAGTACGAAATCGAGCTGTTGCACGAATTCATCGAGGCCGGCAAGCCGGTGCTCGGCATCTGCCGCGGCCTGCAGTTGATCAACGTCGCCATGGGCGGCACGCTGTACCAGGACATCAACCGCCAGGTGGCGCAGGCGCACCGCCACCTCACCGACGCCTACGAGAAGAATCTGCACGCGGTGCGCTTCGAGCCCGGCAGCGCTCTGGCGCGCATGTATCCCGGGGTCACCGAAGCGCAGGTGAATTCAATCCACCACCAGTCGGTGAAGACGCTGGGCCGCAACCTGCGCGTGGAGGCCTGGTCCGAACCGGACCGCGTGATCGAGGCGATCCGCGGCACCCGGCCCGGTTTCGTGCTCGGCGTGCAGTGGCATCCGGAATTCCACGCGCCCGGCGACGCGGGGGTGCTCGACAGCGACCCGATCCTGGACGAGTTCCTGCGCGCGGCGCGCCGGCTAGGCGCGGGGTGGAGCTGAGCTTCCTGCCGCACTTGCCAGGCGCCGTCGGCCAGCTTGCGCTGTTCGGTGTGCTGCTGCTGGCCGGCCTGCTGGTGGGCGAGCTGGTGTGGCGCTTCCTCGGACTGCCGCGCATCATCGGCTACGTGCTCGCGGGTGTGCTGCTCGGTCCGCAGGTGTCGGGTCTGCTCGGACCGGGCGTGCTCACCGAGGCACGCGTGCTGATCGACCTGTCGCTCGGCCTGATCGTATTCGAGCTCGGTCATCGGCTGGACTTCCAGTGGCTCAAGCGCAACCGCTGGCTGTTCGCGGCCGCGATCGCCGAGAGCGCGCTCAGCTTCCTCGCCATCCATGCGGCGCTGCTCGCGTTCGGTTTCTCCCCGCTGCTCGCCGCCACTGCGGCGGCGATCGGCACCGCCACCTCGCCGGCCGTGGTGCTGATGGTGGCGCACGAATTGCGCGCCGCCGGCCAGGTCACCGAGCGCATGCTGCTGTTCACCGCGGTGAACTGCACGTTCGCCTACGTGGCGCTGACCCTGCTGCTGCCGCTGCTGCACCTGGAGCACGCGGTGGACTGGACCGAGGCGCTGCTGCACCCGGTCTACCTCCTGGGCGGATCGGTGCTGGCGGGGTTCGCCGCCAGCCTGGCGATGTTGTGGCTCGCCGGCTGGGTCGGCAAGCGCGAGGACCGGCAGTTCATCCTGCTGGTGGCACTGATCGTGCTGGCGGTGGCATTGGCGCGTGGCCTCAATCTCTCGGTGGTGGTGACGCTGATCACGCTGGGCATGCTGGTGCGCAATTTCGACCGCCGCCACGCGCTGCTGCCGCTGCGCTTCGGCTACGGCGGCCAGCTGTTCTTCGTCATCCTGTTCGTCCTCACCGGGGCCAGCCTGCAGTTCGGCGCGCTGGCCTCGCCGGTCGGCCTGGCAGTGGCGGCGTTCATCGTCGCGCGCTTCCTCGGCAAGGGGCTCGCCATCCTGGTGTTCGGACGACTCTCCGGCGTGCGGCCGGGCGGCGCCGGCCTGCTGAGCCTGGCGCTGCTGCCGATGTCCGGGCTCGCGGTGGTGATGGTGCTCGACACGGCCGCCCTGTATCGGAGCTTCGGCGGCGAGCTCGCCGCGGTGGTGCTGTCGGCGGTCGCGGTACTCGAAATCCTCGGCCCGGTGGCGACGCAGTTCGCGCTCAAGCGCGCCGGCGAGGCCGATCCCGCAGCGGGCAGCGCATGAGCGGGGCGACCGTGGACGAGACGCACTTCGTCGCTTCGACCGAGCTGTCCATTGGCGTCGAGCTCGAGCTGCAGCTGGTGCGCTCGCACGATTTCGACCTGGCGCGCGACGCCGCCGACCTGCTGGCGCGGCTGGAAAAGCTGAAGCTGCCGGGCGCGGTGAAGCCCGAGATCACCGAAAGCATGATCGAGCTGAACTCCTCGGTGCACACGCGCCATGCTGCGCTCGCCGCCGAACTCGACGCGATGCGCGACGCGGTGGTGCGCGAGGCCGGCATGCTGAACCTGCTGGTCTGCGGCGGCGGCGCGCACCCATTCCACAGCTGGAGCGACCGGCGCGTGTTCCCCACCGAGCGCTTCAAGCACATGCTGGAGCGCTACGGCTACCTCGCCAAGCAGTTCACCGTGTTCGGCCAGCACATCCACATCGGCTGCCGGAGCGGCGACGACGCGGTGTACCTGATCCATATGCTGACGCGCTACGTGCCGCACTTCATCGCCCTGTCGGCCGCCTCGCCCTTCTACCAGGGCGAGGACACCTCGTTCCAGTCCACGCGCCTCACCGCGGTGAACGCTTTCCCGCTCTCCGGGCACATGCCGTTCGTCCTGGATTGGGCCGAGTTCACGGAGTACTACGAGAAGTTGCACGGCTTCGGCGTGGTGGAGAGCATGAAGGACTTCTACTGGGACATCCGTCCCAAGCCCGCGTACGGCACCGTCGAGATCCGCGTCTGCGACACGCCGCTCTCGGTGGCGCGCGCCGCCCAGCTCGCCGCCTACGCGCAGGCGCTCGCGCGCTGGCTGCTGGAGGAGCGGCCGCGCCCTGCCACGCGCGCGGTGTACCTGGTGAATGCATTCAACCGCTTCGAGGCCGCGCGCTACGGCTTGCGCGGCCAGCTCATCGACCCGTTCGAGGAGAGGAAGAAGCCGCTGGCCGAGGACATCCTCGATGCCATCGCCGAAGTCATGCCGCAGGCCAGCGCGCTGGAGAGCGCGGAGGTGCTGGTGCAACTCGCCGCCGACGTGCGCGCCTTTTACTCCGACGCCGACTGGCTGCGCGCGCGCCACGCCGCCAGCGGCTCGCTCGCCGACACGGTGCGCGAGTCCGCCGCGCGCTGGGCGGGCGACAAGCCGCGCGCCAGCGGCTAGAATCGCGCGCTGCACCGAAGGCGCTGCCATGCTGCATTCCGCGATCCTCTTCGTCCTGTTCTACGCGTTCTGGGTCCTGATGTCGGGATTGTTCACGCCGTTCCTCCTTGCCGCGGGCGCCGCGTCGAGCCTCGCAGTGGTGTGGTTCGCGGTCCGCATGCATGTGGCGGACCGCGAAGGCCACCCCGTGCACCTCATTTGGCCCGCGCTCGCCTACTGGCCGTGGCTGGTGCGCGAGATCCTCAAATCGGCGCTCGACGTGTCCAGGGTGATCCTCGATCCGCGCCTGCCGGCGTCGCCGACGGTGGTGAGCTTCAAGCCGCGTCAGCGCACGGTGGTCGGGCTGGTGACGCACGCCAACTCGATCACCTTGACGCCGGGCACGCTGTCGGTCGAAGTCGGGCCCGAGCGCTTCGTGGTGCACGGGCTCACGCGCGCAAGCGCCCATGCGGCCGTGGACAGCGAGATGGACCGGCGCGTCGAGCGCTTCGAGCGCGTGCGGTGATGTTCGCCGCTGCCGCGCTGGCGCTGCTCGTCGCGCTCGGCCTGGCGCTGGCGCGCGCACTCGCCGGCCCGACGGTATTCGACCGCGCGCTTGCCGCCAACTCCATCGGCACGCTCGCCATGATGATGCTGGCAGTGTTCGGCTTCCTTACCGGGCGCCCGGAGTTCCTCGACCTGGCGATCCTCTACGGCCTGTTGAACGTCATCGGCACCATCGCGGTGCTCAAATTCTTCCGTTACGGCGATCTCGGCGACCCGGGCCGGCCCGAGGCGAATCCATGAGTGCCGCGCTGGACATCGCTTCCTGGGCCCTGCTTCTCGCAGGCGGCGCTTTTTGCATGGTCGGCGCCCTGGGCCTGGTGCGCCTGCGCAGCTTCTTTCCGCGTACCCATGCCGCCAGCGTCATCGATTCGGCGGGCGCCGGTCTGCTGCTGGCGGGTCTGCTGCTGCAGGCGGGCTGGACGCTGGTGGCGGTGAAACTGGTGATGATCGGGCTGCTGATCTTCTTCGCCTCGCCGACCGCGACGCACGCACTCGCCAATGCGGCGCGCGAGCGCGGCGTGTCGTTCGAGCACGCGGAGGGGGAGGCGCCATCGAAGCGCTGATCATCCAGGTGCTGCTCACCATGATGGCGGCGACGGTGATCGCCATCGTGGTGCAGCGGAATCTGTATTCGGTGGTGGTGCTCGCCGGGGTCTACAGCTTCCTCATGGCCACGGTGCTGGTGGCGCTCGACGCGGTAGACGTCGCCATGACCGAAGCCTCGGTGGGCGCGGGCATCTCCACCGTGCTGCTGCTCGGTGCGCTGCACCTGTGCGGTGGCGAAGAGGCGAAGCCGCTCACGCGGCCGTGGCTGCCGCTCGGGGTGACGCTGGTGATTGTCGCGGTGCTGGTCTACGGTACGCTCGGCCTGCCCGCGTTCTCCGACCCGCAGGCGCCGATCCACACGCACGTCGTGCCGCGCTATCTGCTGCAGGGCCCGGTGGAAACCGGGGTGCCGAACGTGGTTACCGCAGTCCTT
>JAQBXT010000070.1 GCA_027624175.1 Pseudomonadota bacterium
CCGCGCGCGCGGTGCGCACCTCCCGGCGCACCAGGCGCACGTGCAGGCGCGCCGCGCCCTGCTCGCCAAGGAGCGGGATCAGGCGCGTCATCACGCGCCCGGCGCGCGCCTCGCGCGCGAACACCACCACCCTAGTGCGAGTATCGGCGCGCAAGCTCGCCCGGGTCCGCGCCCAGCCAGTACAGGAATCGCAGCCACCACATCAGCAGCACGGTGCGCAGCAATCCATGGCGCTCCCAGCGCCGCGCCGAGGCCGTCACCTTGAGCCGCAGGCAGGCGGGCGGCGATACGCGCTTCATGCGCGCGCTGAAGGCGATGTCCTCCATCAGCGCGATCTCCGGGAATTGCGCAAAAGCGTTTCGGCGCACGAAGATGGCCTGATCGCCGGTGGCGATGCCAGTGAGGCGCGAGCGCCAGTTCATGCAGAAACCGACGACGCCGAGCCTGGCGTCGCGCGAATCGATGCGCACGTCGAAGCGGCCCCAGGCACGCGAGCGCAGCGCCTCGAGCACCGCGTCCGCCGCCAGCGGCGGCAGTACGGTGTCGGCGTGCAGGAACAGCAACGCGTCCCCGCCGGCGCCACGCGCGCCGGCATTCATTTGCAGGGCACGCCCGCGCGGCGCCACCAGCACGCGGTCAGCGAGGGGCTGCGCCAGCTGCAGGGTGTCATCGGTGCTGCCGCCGTCCACCACGATCACTTCATGGCCGCGCGCGCGCAGCGGCGCAAGCCGGCGCAGGCAAGCGACAATCCCCGCCGCCTCGTTCAGCGCGGGGATGACGAGCGAAAGTCGTTGAGCGTCCAATCGCGAATGTCCGGGTAGCCCTGGTGCGACTGGTCGAAGCCCTGCGCCAGCGCGGGCGCTGCCCACAGACAGCCGAGCGCCAGGATCAGCCGCGCATCCACGCGTGGAACCTCTCCACGATGCGCAGCAGTCCCTGCGGCGCGTGCGCCTTCTTCCACACCCCCGCGGCGAACTTGTTGGCCTCCGCAAGCGTGGGGTAGATGTGGATGGTGCCGAGGATCTTGTTCAGCCCGAGGCCGTGGCGCATGGCGGCGACGAACTCCGCGATCAGGTCGCCGGCATGGTCGCCCGCGATGGTGACCCCCAGGATGCGATCCTTGCCCGGCACGGTCAGCACCTTGACCACGCCGTGGGCTTCCTCGTCGGCGATGGCGCGGTCCAGGTCGTCGATGCCGTAGGTCGAGACCTCGTAGGCGATGCCCTTTTCCTTCGCCTCAGTCTCGTTCAGTCCCACGCGCGCCACCTCGGGGTCGGTAAACGTGGCCCACGGGATCACCGAGTAGTCGGCGCGGGTCTTCCTGAACGCGCCGAACAGGCCGTTCAGCGCCGCGTAATAGGCCTGGTGCGAAGCGGTGTGCGTGAACTGGTAGGGCCCGGCGACATCGCCGCAGGCATAGATATTGGGATAGATCGTCTGCAGGAATTCGTTGGTCTGCACGGTGCGCGCCCTGGTCACCGGGATGCCCAGTTCCTCCAGTCCGTAGCCGCTGGTGTTGGCCACGCGCCCCACGGCCACCAGCAGCGCGTCGAAACCGATCGCCAGCTCGCGCCCCTGGTGCTCGCAGATCAGCACCTTGCGCCCGTCCTCGACGCGGAACTCCTTCGCCTTGTGCCCGACGCGCACGTCCACGCCCTCCTCGCGAAAGCGCTTGGCCACCATCTCCGCGATTTCGGGATCCTCGCGCATCAGCAGCCGCGGCAGCATCTCGACCTGCGTTACCCGGGCGCCGAGGCGCGCGAAGGCCTGCGCCAGCTCGCAACCGATCGGCCCGCCGCCCAGCACCACCAGGCGCTGCGGCAGCTCGCGCAGCTCCCACAGCGTGTCGGAGGTGTAGTAGCCGGTCTGCTCGATGCCGGGGATCGGCGGCACGAAGGGCCGCGCGCCGGCCGCGATGACGATGGAGCGCGTGCTCAGGACCTGCGTGGTGCCGTCGGATTTTTGAATCTCTACGATCCACGGCGAAATGATTTTTGCTTCGCCGTGGACGCATTCGACGCCCAGCGACTCGAAGCGCTCGACGGAGTCGTGCGGCTCGATGGTCTTGATCACCCGCTGCACCCGCTCCATCACCTCGGCGAAATCGAATTCCGCGCCGGCACTCTTCAGCCCGTATTCCTTGGCGCGCCGGATGGTCGAGAGCACCCGCGCCGTCTTGATCAGCGCCTTGGAGGGTACGCAGCCCGTGTTGAGGCAGTCCCCGCCCATGCGGTGCTTTTCCACCAGCGTCACCTTGGCCTTGACCGCCGCGGCGATGAGCGCGCTGACCAGTCCCGCCGACCCGGCCCCGATCACCACCATGTTGCGGTCGTACTGCGCCGGCCGGTCCCACTTCGCGTAGACGCGGCGGGCCTTGAGCGCCTCGAGGACCTTTTTCGCCACCAGGGGAAACAGCCCGAGCAGCGTGAAGGCAGCGACCAGCCCGCCGGAAAGCCTGAACTCGCTGAGTTGCGCGCCGGCGTAGACATAGACCAGGGTGCCGGCCAGCATCCCGGCCTGGCTCACCCAGTAGAAGTTCCAGGTGCGGATCGGCGTCAGTCCCATCACCAGGTTGATGACGAAGAACGGGAACACCGGCACCAGGCGCAGCGCGAACAGGTAGAACTCGCCCTCGCGCGCCACGCCGTCGTTGATCGACCTGAGCCGGTCGCCGAAGCGGCCTTGCACCCGGTCGCGCAACAGGAACCTCGAGGCGAGAAAGGCAAGCGTCGCGCCGATCGACGAAGCAAAGGACACGATCACGGTGCCCCAGAGCAGCCCGAACACCGCGCCGCCAAACAGCGTCAGCACCGCCGCCCCGGGCAGCGACAGCCCGGTCACCGTCACGTAGACCATGAAATAGCCGAGCGCGGTCTGCCACGGATGCATCGCGTAGTAGTCCCGGATGCTCTCCTGCTGTTCGCGCAGCTGCTCCAGCGTGAGGTAGTGGTGGCCACCGGCAGCGAAGAATGCCGCCACCAGCGTTGCCACCGCCGCGAAGAGAATCAGTCGGGATCGTTGCACGTGGAATTGGTCGCGCCGGCGCGCGCGCGGCTTACAGCACGCCGGCGGAATTCTGCCCCTGCGCGTCGAGCAGTTCCATCAGGCGATTGCTGGTGGCGCGCAGGCGCTGCGAGAGCATCAGCACCAGCTCCATCAGGATCTTGGCGCCGAGCAAAGGCTGCTCGAGGATGATGCGCGCCAGGCTCTCGCGGTCCAGCACCGCGACCAGCGCCGGCTCCATCGCCACGCAGGTGGCGTAACGCGGTTCGCCATCGATCATCGACATTTCGCCCAGCGTGTGGCCGGGCTCGACCGTCGCGATCAGCTGGGGCGTGTTGTAGCGGTCGCGCTTGCGCACCTCGATGCGGCCCTGAATCACGATCAGCATGAAATCTCCGCCATCGCCCTCGCGGATGATCTCCATGTTGTCGGCCGCGCGGTACACCTCCATGAAGTGCGACAGCAGGTTCACTTCCGTCGGCGTGAAGTTTTCCAGCAGCGGACACTTCGGGATCAGCAGGTAGATCTGGCCGGCGAAGCGCGTCGCGTCGCCAAGGTTCTCGAGGTGGGCAAGCTGTTGTGGGCGTTCGGTCATGGGGGGCGCGGCGTCATGGGGGCGCGGCGTGGCGGGGCATTCTAACGGATCAGCCAAGCCACCGTGGCCACCCAGCCGAGTGCTGCGGACGCGAGCAGCGGATCGCGCAGCAGTTCCTGCGCCGGATCGCCGCCACCGCCCCGGTAGTGCAGGCGGAACAGGTAACGGAAACTGCCGAGCAGCACCCAGGGCAGCGTCCAGATCAGCTGCTTGGTGCCGTGCAGCGCCACGGTGGTCTCGGCGACCGTGTACAGTGCATAGGTGACCACCATCCCGACCACGCAGGCGAGCACCGCTTTGTCGAGGAACGCCAGGCTGTAGGCATTGAGCACGGGCCGGTGCTGCGCAGCGTCCTGTGCGAGGCGCTCGAGCTCCGCCCGGCGCTTGGCGAAACCGAGAAACAGCGTGAGCAGGAAGCCGCAGGCGAGCAGCCAGCGCGAGGGCTCGATGCCGATGCCCGCGGTGCCGGCGAGCAGGCGCAGCATGAAGCCGAAGGCAATGGCGAACACGTCGAGCACCGGCACGCGCTTCAGCCCGAGCGTATAGGCGGCATTGAGCACGAGGTACGCGGCGACGATTCCCGCCACCGCCGGCGCGGTCCAGGCGCCAAGTCCGAGCGCCGCCGCCGCGAGCAGCGCGGCGATGCCCTGCGCCGCGGACGGGGCAATCGCGCCGCGCGCCACCGGGCGATCCTTCTTGTCCGGATGCTCGCGGTCGCGTTGCGCGTCGAGTGCGTCGTTGAAGGCGTAGACCGCGCTGGAGGCCAGGCAGAACGCGAGCGTCGCCGCGACGGCGGCCGCAACATAGCCCGGCTGTTCCCAGCCATGGCCGAACAGTAATCCCGCCAGCACGAAGCCGTTCTTCACCCAGTGGTGCGGGCGCAGCAGCTGCACCAGGTCGCGCGCGCTCACTGGAATCCGTAGCGCTCGAAGAAATAGCAGCGGCCCACCGGCAGCCAGGACGGGATGAGGTACCAGCGCTCGCGCACCTGCTTGAGTACGCCTTCGCGGTACGCGGCGTAATCGAAGCCGCGGCCGAGCACCGCGAAATACCCGGCGCCGCGCGCCTGCACGCGCTGCGACTCGACTTCCCGGAAGTAGGGCCGGTAGTCATCGAGCAGCGGCGCATCGCGCCGCAGAATCAGGAAATCGCGGCCTTGCTGCCGGCGCCAGTCGGTCACGATGTCGTCGTGGCGTGCGTGCGAAGATCCCGCCCCGAATACGGGCACGTTGCGCCGGGTGTGGAACGAGAGCATGGCCGCGAGCGAATAGCCCTCGGCGGCCAGGCGGTAGCGCGCCAATTGCGGCGCGAGCGGCTTGAGCACCGCCGGCGTATCGAATTGCAGCACCAGGCGCGCGTACAGGCGCGTGCGGTTCCAGGTCTCCAGCGGCAGCGCGGCAAGCACGATGAACGCCACCGCATGCAGGACGGCGAGCGCTGCGAACCAGCGCCCCGTGACCACCAGCGCGCGGCGCTCCAGCGCCAGCGCTGCCGTCAGGATGATCGCCGGCATGAAAGCGAGCAGCCAGTGCAGGCCGATGCGCTTCACCGGCGAGAGCAGCGCGAAGACGATGAGCGGCACCAGCCAGGCCGCGAGCATCACGCCCACGGCGGGCTGTGTTGCCGCCGCCCGCAACCTGGAGCGCTCGCGCCAGGCGAACCACAAGAGCGGCGCCGCCATATAGGCGAGCGTCACCGCGTACAGCGCCGGTGTGCTCCAGGCGAGGCCTGCGCCCTCGTGCCGGTTGATGGCATTGAACATGACGTTGCACCAGCACGCCTGCCAGTTCCAGTACAGGTTGAACAGGCCGAACGGCAAAGAACCTGCCAGCACCCAGCCGAAGGCCGCGGGGCGCCACGCGGCGAGCGCCCAGACCAGGTAGGCGAGGCCGAGAAACACGGCGAAATACTTGGACAGAAACGCGAGCCCGAGCAGTACACCGGCGAAAAAGTACCGCTGCCGGGCAAAGGCGAGCATCGATGCAACCGAAAACAGGGCCAGCGGCGTGTCGGTGGTGACGAGCACGTTCCAGACGTTCACCGGCATCAGCAGCACCACGAGCGCCGCGGCATCGGCAGTGTCCGCGTCGCGCGCGAACCAGGCGGTGAGCGCATGGCGCACGAGAAACGCCAGCGCCGCCGGCAGCAGGATCGCCGGCAGGCGCAGCACCCATGCGGCATCCGACAGCAGCACCAGCGGCGCCAGCATCCAGCCCACCATCGGCGGGTGGTCGTAGAAACCGATATCGGGGTGGCGCCCCCAGATGGTGAAATAGGCCTCGTCGCCCCTGATCGGCATGGCGGCGCCGAGCCAAAAGCGAAAACCGAGTGTCGCGGCGAGTGCGAGCCAGAACCACTGCCGCGGCGTCAGGGAAACCACGGCAGCGATTCTAGCGGGACCTCCTAACGCTTGCTCTTGGACCGCTTCCTGCGCTCCTTCACCGCGCCGGCGAGAATTTCCAGCACCTCCAGCGAGTCCTTCCACCCCAGGCAGGCATCGGTGACGCTCTGGCCGTATTGCAGCGGCTTGCCCGGCACCAGTTCCTGGCGCCCTTCGACCAGGTGCGACTCCACCATGGTGCCGATGATGCGCCGCTCGCCCGCCGAGATCTGCGCGGCGAGCTCGCGCGTCACGTCGAGCTGGCGCTTGTAGTGCTTGGCGGCATTGGCGTGCGAGCAGTCGACCATCAGGCGCTCGGGGAGCTTCGCCTTGGCGAGCTCGGCGCAGGCCGCGGCGACGCTTGCCGCGTCGTAGTTCGGTGCCTTGCCGCCGCGCAGGATGATGTGGCAGTCGTCGTTGCCGCGCGTCTGCACGATCGCCACCTGCCCGGTCTTGTGCACCGAGAGGAAGTGGTGCTTCTGGCCGGCGGCGAGAATCGCGTCGACGGCGATCCGCACGTTGCCGTCGGTGCCGTTCTTGAACCCGACCGGGGCCGACAGGCCCGAAGCGAGCTCGCGGTGCACCTGCGACTCGGTGGTGCGCGCGCCGATCGCGCCCCAGGACACGAGGTCGCCCATGTACTGGGGCGAGATGACGTCGAGAAACTCGCAGCCCGCGGGCACGCCCGCCTGGTTGATGCGCACGAGGAGGTCGCGCGCGATCCTGAGGCCCTCGTTGATGCGGAAGCTGCCGTTGAGGTAAGGGTCGTTGATCAGCCCCTTCCAGCCCACGGTGGTGCGCGGCTTCTCGAAATAGACGCGCATCAGAATCTCGAGCTCACCCTCGTGCAGGCGGCGCTCGGCGGCAAGTCGCGCCGCGTACTCCACCGCCGCCACCGGGTCGTGGATGGAGCAAGGCCCCATCACCACGAGGAGCCGGTCCGACTTGCCGTGCAGGATGTCGCGCACCTTGCGCCGCGTCTCGCTGATCAGCGCCTCGACCGGGGTGCCCTGGATCGGGAAGAAGCGGATCAGGTGCTCGGGCGGCGGCAGCGGAACGATGTTCTCGATGCGCTCGTCGTCGGTGAGCGAGGTCTTGTCCGCGGGCACGGAACCGAGGAAGGAGTCGAGGGGTGTGGTCATGGTGGGGCCCTGATCAGATTGCGAACTCAAAAAAAACCGCCAGGCATCTCTGCTCTGGCGGTTTCTCGGGTGCGCGGGTTGCGCGGCTAGCCGTTGTCCTCCGCCAGGGGGCGCGGAAAGTAGAAGTAGCCGAAGAACCAGCGGGTCATGCCGGCATTCAAGCACGAATCTCCGGGGGAACGCAAATGCAGCGGAAGAACCCCTACTTCTCTTTACCGAAGTAGTAGCCGATTACGAGAGTGACTACGGGGAGCATTACGGAACTAAGAATCACAGACAAGAATTTGGCAGGCTCCGAAATCCTGTCCCAGTCGCTGAAATAAGCCACGCCGACTATCACGGACAGTACCAGTAGCGAAATGAGTCCAGAAAATACCCATACGATCAATTTCGCGATATGTGAGCGATCGTCCGCCTGAAGACGCTTGTTCTGGTCTTCGACCGCCTGCGTACTCTTCTTGTATGCCAGTTCAGCCGCGGCAATTTGGGAATCAATGTCAGCCATGACTTTGGTCCCCAAGAAACTTCTGCTACTACGAACTGCTCGCCGTGCTGGTTACGATGCTTGAGAATCTCAGGGAGCGCTGAACCAAGTCATCAATCTGCTTCAACAGGAAAGCGCGGGAAGGATCGTCCTTGGGAAGACTCTCCAGCTGCGCGCGAAGTCTCTTTGCCTCCTCCAAGGCCGCAAAAGCCTCGGCATTCAAGACATTGAGTGCGGCATTGCTCGAAACATTGGTGTTACCCATAAGGGGATTCTCAGCTTCGTGCACTTATCGGTCAAGGGGTCACCAACTCACATACGTTTGTTTGCGTGTCGAGGCCTGGAGTACTTGCCGCCCTCGCTCCATCAGGCAATGGCCCCCTTCGGCCACAAAACCATCTGCGTGCAGCGGAAATGGGCGATCTCCTTGCCCGTGCCCTCGATGCGCACCACGGCGTCCCAGAGACCTGGGTCGTACGGCCCAAGTGCACCGGGGCCGCGCGACAGGCAATGGCGCCGTCCTTGGCGGTGCCGAGGAAGTTCGCCTTCAGCTCCAGGGTGGTGAAGCCGCTCGCCCCCTGCGGCAATTGCGCGACGCAGCCGTAGCCGCAGGAAGTGTCGGCCAGGGCGATGACCGTCGCCGCATGCAGGAAGCCGTTGGGTGCCATGTGCTCCTTGCGCACCTCGAGGCGGCTCTCCACGCCCTCAAGCGCCATCGTCAGGATCTGCAAGCCGAGCAGCCCCGGCAGGTGCCCGCGGCTGCGGCCGTTGAAAACCCCGGGCGTCAGCTCGGGTCTGAAAGAAGACATGGCGGCAATCTAGCACTCGCGCGAGCGGACTGCCAAAACGCTGGCGCGAGACTTGCTGCGCTTGACTACGTCTGTTAGCGTCTTCGCTCGGATAGCGGTACCGGCGACAAGAACAGCAGCAAGGAGGCACGAATGTCGGCAAGCATGGCTATTCCGATCGCGGGCTTCAAGGACGTCTACGATGTGCCCGCCGTGGAGAAAGCGCTGCACGCGCTCTCGCCCAGCGCCAACGAGGCGCTGCGCGCGCTCTACGACAAGATGCTGCGCGTCGGCGGACAGCGCTTCACCGTCAAGCCTTCGGCGATGCCGCCGATGGACGAGCTGTTCGAGGACCTGCCCAATTTCTCCCACGTGCTCGAAGACATCCGCAAGCAGCTCGCGCTGTGCATGGACTCCGAGGACGCGGTCGAGCTGCCGCCGATGCTGCTGCTCGGCGCGCCGGGCATCGGCAAGACGCATTTCGCGCGTCGCATCGCGCAGCTCCTCGGCACCGGCTTCGGCTTCGTGCCGATGAGCTCGCTCACCGCCGGCTGGATCTTGAGCGGCGCCTCCTCGCAGTGGAAGAACGCCAAGCCCGGCAAGGTGTTCGAGACGTTCCTGAACGGCGAGTACGCCAACCCCGTGATGGTGATGGACGAGCTCGACAAGACGAGCGCCGACGGGCAGTACGACCCGCTCGGCGCGCTCTACGGCCTGCTCGAGGTCGACACCGCCATGCGCTTCGTCGACGAGTTCGCGGAAATCCCGATCGACGCCTCGGGCGCCGTGTGGTTCGCCACCGCCAACGACGCATCGCGCATTCCGGAGCCAATCCTCAACCGCATGCATGTGTACGAGATCGAGGCGCCCGACGCCGAGGGCGCAGCGCGCATCGCACTCGCCATCTACCGCGAGATCCGCGGCGCGCACGATTGGGGCAAGGGCTTTCCGGAGGCGCCCGCGGCGGCGGTCGTCGAGCGGCTCGCTGCGCTCTCGCCGCGCGAAATGCGCCGCGCCGTGCTCGCCGCCTTCGGCAACGCCAAGATCAACGGCCGTGCCGAACTCAGGCCCGAGGACGTTCCGGACGCGCGCGGCGCGAAGCGCCGCATCGGCTTCTAGCTAAACGCGCTCGCCAACCCAGGCCTTCACCGACTGCAGGGCCGCCGGCAGCTTGGCGGGCTCGG
>JAQBXT010000071.1 GCA_027624175.1 Pseudomonadota bacterium
CGCTCGCCGGCGAGCGGTGCCAGCACGCCCTGCGCCGCGCCGCCCGCGCCCAGCAGCAGGATCTGTGCGCCGGCCAGGCTGCGCCCGAGATTCACGGTGAGATCGCGCACCAGCCCGATGCCGTCGGTGTTGTCGCCGAAAGGCTTTTCCCGGTCGAGGATCAGCGTGTTCGCCGCGTACGCCGCCGCGGCGCGCTCGCTGGTCACGGCGCAGTAGCGGAACGCCTGCTCCTTGAACGGCAGCGTGACGTTCAGGCCCTTGCCGCCGCTGCCGCGGAATTTCTCTACCGCTGCCACGAACCCGTCCGGCGGCGCCTCGATCGCGCCGTACTCCATGTCCTCGCCACAGGCGCGCGCGAACTGCTCGTGGATCCAGGGGGATTTCGAATGGGCGATCGGATTGCCGATTACCGCGTAACGGTCGGGCACCGCCGTTCCTACTCAGTCCAAAACTTATCGCCGCGGCCGAAGAACCAGGTGCGCGTGATCACCAGCAGGTCGGTATCGCGCCGGATCTGCGGCGGGAACAGGGCATAGGGCGAGGCCATGCGCACGATCCTGAACGCGGCATCGTCCAGCACCTTCAGGCCCGAGGAGCGGTCGAGTTCGATCGAATCGACGTTGCCGTCCGGGCGCAGCGTCACCGTCATGCGCAGGTTGCCGTAGTGCTTGCCGCGCGCCGCAGAAGGGTAATTGACCGTGCCCACGCGCTCCACCTTCTGGCGCCAGTCCTCCTCGTATTGGGCGAAGCGGTACTCGACGGCGCTGGCGCCGATGAAATGCTTGCGCGGGCGCTTCTGGTAAGCCTCCGTTTGCCGGTCGAGCGGCGCCTGCAGCCGCATCGCCGCCAGCGACAGGTCGGCGAGGTCGCGCCCTCCGGGCCGCGTTGCCGGTTCGACGGCGCCATCGCGGGGCTCGCCTTGTGCGGGTACGCGCGCGTTCGACGGGCGCGTCTGCGCAAGCAGCTTTCTTTGCTGTGCCTCGAGCGCCTTCATACGGCGCTGGGTCTGCGCCAGGTTGCGGCCCGGCGTGCGTGGGTCGATCACCGGCAGGTTCGACTTGGCGCGGCGGTCCTGGTCGGTGTCGCCCCCGCCGTCCAGGTCGACCTGTGCCAGCGCGTCGACGCGCGCCGGGCGCTGGCGCGACTTGGCGTTGACCAGGATGACGTCGAGTGTCTGGTTGGAGGAATTCCAACGCAGCTCTTTGGGAAACTTGAAGTGCACCGACAGCAGGATCGCGTGCAGCAGGAGCGACGCTGCCACCGACGCGGTCAGCACACGGGACCGGTGGTCGAGCCCGGACCAGAATTCGGCCGCGCCCGGAATGCTCTTCGCTAGCACTGCCTGCAATGGCACCTCGAGGCGATATTCCGCCGCCATTCTAGGGCTTTAGCGTTCGTCTCGCTCGTCGCCCGCCAGTGCCGCCCCGCCCGCCGACCCCAGAGTCTCGACATAGACGCAGGCGACGCTGCGCTCCAGCAGATCGATGCCCTCGATCGCCAGGCGCACGCGCGTGCCCGCTTCGAGCACCGGCAGCGACGGCACGCGTAGCGTGAGTGGCAGACCCTCGAGGCGCACCAGGTTCTCGCGCAGGACGACAGCGCCGGTGTCGCGCATGCCCTCCTGCTCGAGCCAGCGCAGGCACCAGTAATTCTCCATGGCGCGCTGGTACTCGTCGTAGCGCGCGTAGGTCAACTCGAAGGCGCGCAGCGCCGCCAGCAGCGCGTCCGAATTGCGCGCGAACGGCGCCTTGCGCCCGCCGAGCGCGGCGATCAGCTGCCACTGGTTGACGAGGTCGACGTAGCGGCGCAGCGGCGAGCTCAGCCACGCGTAGCAGGCCAGGCCCAGGCCCTCGTGCGCTTCGGCATGCACGCTCATCCTCACTTTGCCGGAGGACTGCACGCGGTACAGCGCGGCGACGTCGCGCTCGGCGAGCAGCTCGCCCCAGGTCGCGTTGGCGAGGATCATAAGCTCGCTCACCAGCTTGTCCAGCGGTGCGCCGCGGCGCCGCGGCTCCACGCGCACCCTGCCATCCCGCACGCGGAACACGTAATCCGTCGCGGCGACATTGACGGCCGGCTTGCCCCGGCGCACTTCGAGCGCCTCGGCAAGGCGCCACAGCGTGCGCAGCTCCTCTTCGCGTGGCAGGCCTGCGCTCCCGTCCTGCTCGAACGCGCCGTTCAGCGCCTCGATGTCGCTCAGGCGCAGATTCGCGGTAACGCGCAGGCGCTCCAGGCGCGTGTGGCGCCCGCGCACCGTGTAGTCCTGCGCCGAGACCTCCAGATACAGCGACACCACCGGGCGCTCGGTCCCCGCATCGAGCGAGTAGCGCTGCACCACGTCCTCGGGGAGCATCGTCACCTTGAACCCCGGCATGTAGGCGGTGGACAGCCGCTCGCGCGCCATGGCGTCCAGCGGCGAGCCGGGCGCGAAGCCGAGCGCAGGCGCGGCGATGTGGATGCCGACCCGCCACTCGTCCTCCGACACGCGCGCGAGCGAGAACGCGTCGTCGATTTCGGTGGTCTCGGCGTCGTCCAGGCTGAATGCCTCCACCGGCGCCAACGGCAGTGCCTGAGTCGGCTCGGGCACCTCGTGTGCCGGGAAGGCGGTGCCGCGCGGGAAGAACTCGTGCAGGAACCGGCCGAGGTGATAGGCGTGGGTGTCCTTGATCAGCCCGCAGCGCTCCAGCAGGCGTGCGCCCGTGAGCCCGGTCTGCTTGCAGGCCAGTTCGAAGGCCTTGGTTTCGGACTTGTTGCGGTCAGGTGCGTACAGCAACTCATCCTTCAGGCTGGCGATTTCGGGCGCGCACTCGAAACGCGCGAGGCTGGCCGCCCAGCCGGCGATCGCCTCCAGCACGCGCTTTTTCTTCTCGGCCGAGGCCAGCGCCAGTTTGAGCGTTTCCGCGGGCGCGGCCTGGTAGCGCCCACGGCCCCGGCGGTGGAAGTAGATCGGCGCCGAGTGCAGCTTGAGCAGTACGCCCGCGGATTCCGCGGCGAGCGGCTCGCGGCCGACATACTCGCGTGCGAGCTCCTCGAAGCCGAATTCGCCCCCGCCCGAGCACTGCCAGAGGAAATCGCTGTCCAGATCGGCCGCGAACTTGCCGGCGGCTTCCAGCAATTCGCCGCCGCCCGGGTGTTCGAAGCGCATCAGCACGGCGGCGGCCTTGACCTTCGAGCGCCGACCGTGCGGGCTCTCGACCTGGAACGAGGCCGGGGCCTGCCCGAGCACGGTGCCGACCTTGAACTCGCCTTCCTCTTCGTAGAGCAGGTGCATCTCAGCGCCTCACGCGGCAGCGAGGTCGGCGAATTGGAGGATGCGCGGCAGGTGTTGCGGGAAGGACTGCAGCGAGTGGTCGCCACCCTGGATCACGACCTGCTCGGCCCCGCGGTAGCGTTCGAGCGCCTTGCGGTAATCGAGCACCTCGTCGCCCGTCTCGACGACCAGCAGGTAGCGCGAGGGGGTGATGCGCGGCGCCCAGAGTCGTTGCCATTCCTCCAGGTGGGCCGCGGTCAGCTGGTAGGGCTCGCCGGTATGGAAGTTCTTCTGCTCGCCCAGCGACGCGCGCAGGCCCAGGTGCGGGTCGATCGCCGGATTGATCAGCACCGCCCTCGCGTCGTGCTTCTCGGCGAGGTAGGTGGCGTAGTAGCCGCCGAGCGAGGAGCCGACGAAGCAAACCGGCTCGCGCGGCCGCTGCGCGATCAGCGCCTCGATGGCGGCAATCGCGTCGCCCGCAAGCGGCGGCAACGCCGGGCAGACGTAGCGCGCGCCGAGGCCGCGCTCCGCCATGAAGCGCGCCATTACCTGCGCCTTGTGCGATTGGGGCGAGGAGTTGAAGCCGTGCAGGTAGGCGATCATCCGCCGAGCGCCTCGAGCAGCTTGCCGTGTATGCCGCCAAATGCGCCGTTCGACATCACCAGTACATGATCGCCGGCGCGCGCCTCGGCGGCGATTGCGGCGACCAGCGGCTCGAACTGCTCGAAGCAGCGGGCACGCTTGCCCAGCGGGCGCAAGGCCGCGGCGGCGTCCCATCCCAATCCCGCGCCGTACACGAACACCCGGTCAGCGGCGGCAAGGCTCGCCGGCAACCGGTCCTTCATCAGTCCGAGCTTCATCGTATTGGACCGCGGCTCGAGCACCGCGAAGATGCGCCCGCCCGCCACCTTGGCGCGCAGCCCCTCCAGCGTGGTGCGGATCGCCGTCGGGTGGTGCGCGAAATCGTCATAGACCGCGACGCCGCGCGCGGAGCCACGCAGCTCCAGCCTGCGGCGCACGCCTTCGAACTGCGCCAGCGCGGCGATCGACGCCGGCGGCGCGACACCGACGTGCCGCGCCGCGGCGATCGCGGCGAGGGCGTTCAGCCGGTTGTGCTCGCCCGCCTGAGTCCAGCGCACCCGGCCCAGTCCCCTGCCCTGCAGCCGAACTTCGAACCCGCCCTTGGCATCCACATCGCCGGCCTGCCAGCCCCCCTCCACGCCGAACTCCTCTACCGGCGTCCAGCAACCCTGGGCCAGGACCCGTTTCAGGGCCTCGTCCCGGCCATTCACTACGACTCGCCCGGAACTCGGAATGATCCGCACGAAATGATGAAATTGGCGCTCGATGGCCGCTAGATCGGCGAAGATCTCTGCATGATCGAACTCCAAATTGTTAAGAATTGCAGTCCTGGCAGGGTAATGCACCAATTTGGAGCGCTTGTCGAAGAAAGCGGTGTCGTACTCATCGGCCTCGATTACGAACGGGTCCGAGGCACCGAGGCGGGCGCTTACGCCGAAATTGGAGGGCATCCCGCCGATGAGATATCCCGGCTTGCGGCCCGCATGCTCGAGGATCCAGGCGAGCATGGAGGCGGTGCCGGTCTTGCCATGGGTGCCGGCGACCGCGAGCACGTGGCGCCCGGGCAGCACGTGTTCGGCGAGCCACTGCGGCCCGGAGACATAGCGCGCGCCGCGATCCAGGATCGCTTCCATCAGCGGATTGCCGCGCGTCACCACGTTGCCGACCACCCAGAGATCGGGCGCCAAGCCAATCTGCCCGGCGCCATAGCCCTCAACCAGCTCGATGCCGAGCGCCGCCAGCTGCTCGCTCATCGGCGCATAGACCTGGGCGTCGCAACCGGTAACGCGCAGCCCCGATTGGCGCGCGAGCGCCGCGAGCCCGCCCATGAACGTGCCGCAGATTCCCAGGATGTGCAGGTGTGCGGCCATGGACCCAACAGTGGCGATGCGGCTCGGGAAAGGGCCGCGATTCTACGCGATGGGCGCAGCCCCCGTGCGCTATGATGCGCCGGCTATGGGCCGTCGAAGCACGCGGCAAAACGGCATGCGCGCGGAAATCGCCGCGGCCGCGGCGCGCCTGATGGCCGAGGACGGTATCGACGACTTCGCGCTGGCCAAGCGCAAGGCCGCGCGCCAGCTTGGCGCCGCCGACACCGAATCGCTACCCGCCAACGCCGAGATCGAGGATGCGCTGCGCGCCTACCGCGCCCTGTATCAGGCCGAGGAACACCCGGAGCTGGTCCTGGAACTGCGGCGCGTGGCGCTGGAGGCGATGCGGGCGCTCCAGCAGTTCACCCCTTACCTCACCGGTCCGGTCCTGAGGGGCAATGCCGGGCCCTACGCCGAGATCGAGCTGCAGCTCTATCCGGACAGCGCCAAGGACGTGGAGTTGTTCCTCCTGGAACGCAACATTGCGTTCGAGACCTCGGAGGGCCGCCGCTTTTCCGGCGATCGCACGCGTTCGGTCAGCATCTTTTCGCTCGACTGGGACGGCGCGCCGGTACGGCTGACTGTCCTCGACCCAAGGGACGAGCGCATTGCGCTCAAAACCACGCTGGCGGGGCGGGTCACGGAGCGCGCCGGTATCGCCGAAGTTGGCCAGCTGGTGCAGGCTGGGGCGACCAGCCTCCCGGATCTGACAGTCCGATAAGTGCCTAACTGCATTGATCGTCTCCGATCGTTGCCCTAAAATCGTCGAAACAGAGACCTTCTGACAGTTTCTGTTCATTTCCTTCCAACTGACTCAAGACGCCGACGGGTTGCGGCAGCGCCCTACCCGGGAAGGTCAGCCCTAATTTCGGCTATATTGCCACCTTCTTCTGGGAAAAATGGCTAACTCCAAAAAACCGGCGTCGGTACTGCTGATCAACGGTCCCAATCTCAATCTTCTGGGAACCCGTGAGCCGCAGCTCTACGGCCGGGAAACGCTGGCGCAGATCGAGCGCCGCCTCGTCGCCCGGGCCAAGGCGGCGGGCGTCAAGCTGGCGTGCCTGCAGTCGAACCATGAGGGCGTGCTGGTCGATCGCGTACAGCTGGCGGCCAGGGACGGGACGGGCTTCATCCTCCTCAACCCCGCGGCGTTCACTTACTCGAGCATCGCGCTGCGCGACGCCCTGACGGCGGTGCGCATTCCGTTCATCGAGGTACACCTGTCGAACATCCACGCGCGCGAACCGTGGCGCGCCCATTCGCATTTCACCGCGGTTGCCGTCGGCTCGATCCTCGGGCTCGGCGGCCGCGGCTATGACCTGGCGCTCGATTTCGCCATCGCGCGCCTCAGGGGCGGCGGGGCCTAGCCCCGGCAGGCAAGTGGCGGGCAGCCTTGCCCGCCGGGAGGAAACACCAATGGATCTGCGCAAGCTGAAGAAGCTGATTGACCTCGTGCAGGAGTCCGGCATCGCCGAGCTCGAGATCACCGATGGCGAGGAGAAGGTGAAGATCGTCAAAGGCGGGGAGGCGACGGTGACACCGATTGCGCCAAAGCCCGCGGCGGACGCCGCCGGCCCGGTTGCCGCCGCGCCCGCAACCGCGTCAGTCGCGGCCGCCGATCCCGCCCTGGAGGGTCACGTCCTCAAGGCGCCCATGGTCGGCACCTTTTACCGCTCGGCCTCGCCCGAGTCCAAGTCCTTCGTCGAGGTCGGGCAAAACGTCAAGGCCGGCGAGACGGTGTGCGTCATCGAGGCGATGAAGCTGATGAACGAGATCGAGGCCGATGCCACCGGCGTGATCAAGGCCATCCTGGTGGAGAACGGCCAGCCGGTGGAATACGGCCAGCCGCTGTTCATCATCGCCTAGCGCGTCGCCGTGTTCGAAAAGATCCTCATCGCCAACCGGGGGGAGATCGCGCTGCGCATCCAGCGCGCCTGCCGCGAAATGGGCATCCGCACGGTGGTGGTGCATTCGGAGGCCGACACCGAAGCCACGTACGTGAAACTCGCCGACGAATCCGTGTGCATCGGCCCGGCGCCGGCGCGCGAGAGCTACCTCAACATGGCGGCGATCATCAGCGCTGCCGAGGTCACGGACTCCGAGGCGATCCACCCCGGCTACGGCTTCCTGTCGGAAAACGCGGACTTTGCCGAGCGCGTCGAGCGCTCCGGCTTCGTATTCATCGGACCGCATCCCGAAAACATTCGCCTGATGGGCGACAAGGTAAGCGCCAAGCAGGCGATGGAAAACGCGGGGGTGCCCTGCGTCCCCGGCTCCGAGGGCGCGCTGCCCGAGGACGTCAAGGAGATCGTGCGCATCGCGCGCAAGATCGGCTACCCGGTGATCATCAAGGCGGCCGGCGGTGGCGGCGGGCGCGGCATGCGCGTCGTGCATACGGAAGCGGCGCTGCTCAACGCGGTCAACATGACGCGCAGCGAGGCGCAGGCCGCGTTCTCCAATCCCATGGTGTACATGGAGCGCTACCTGGAGAACCCGCGCCACATCGAAATCCAGGTGCTGACCGACAGCCACAA
Source organism: Pseudomonadota bacterium (assembly GCA_027624175.1). Classification (GTDB taxonomy): domain Bacteria; phylum Pseudomonadota; class Gammaproteobacteria; order Burkholderiales; family SG8-39; genus JAABQT01. Next base: position 7,737 of record JAQBXT010000071.1, read on the forward strand.
GAACGCGCTGTACCTGGGCGAGCGCGACTGCTCCATGCAACGCCGGCACCAGAAGATCATCGAGGAGGCGCCCGCCCCCGAGATGACCGAAAAGCAGCGCGTACGCATCGGCGAGCGCTGCGTCGACGCCTGCCGCAAGATCGGCTACCGGGGCGCCGGCACCTTCGAGTTCCTGTACGAGGAGGGTAAGTTTTTCTTCATCGAGATGAACACGCGCATCCAGGTCGAGCATCCGGTCACCGAGATGGTAACCGGCATCGACCTGGTGCAGGAGCAGATCCGCGTGGCGGCGGGCGAAAAGCTGCGCCTGCGGCAAAAGGACATCACGGTGCGCGGCCATGCCATCGAGTGCCGCATCAACGCCGAAGATCCCTACAAGTTCACGCCGTCACCGGGGCGCATCACCTCCTACCATCCGCCCGGCGGGCCCGGCATCCGCGTCGACTCGCACGTGTACGCGGGTTACACCGTGCCGCCGAACTACGACTCGATGGTCGGCAAGGTCATCGCCTACGGCGCGACGCGCGACCAGGCGATCCGGCGCATGCGCATCGCGCTCTCCGAGATGGCGATCGAGGGCATCCTCACCAACCTGCCGCTGCACCGCGAGCTGCTGCACGACAGCCGCTTTCTGCGCGGCGGCACCTCGATCCACTACCTCGAGCAAAAGCTCGCCCAGGAGAACAAGCAGAAGGTGAAGTAATGCCCTGGCTCGCGCTCACGCTGGAGCTCGGCGCGGCGCAGGCCGATGCGCTGAGCGAGGCCTTGCTGGGGCAAGGCGCCCAGTCCGTGTGGCTGGAGGCGCCGGAGCAGCCGCGCAGCCGGTTGCATGTGCTCATCGCCGGGGATTGCCGACGCGGCCGCAGTGCTCGGCGCCGCCGCCGCGGCCGCAGGCCTGCAGGCGGTACCGCCCTTCAGGACCGAACTCGTTGCCGACCAGGACTGGGTGCGTGCCACGCAGGCGCAGTTCGCGCCACTTTGCCTGGAAGGGCGCCTGTGGGTCGTGCCGAGCTGGCACCCGGTACCGCCCGACCCACATGCCGTGGTGATGCGCATCGATCCGGGCTTGGCCTTCGGTACCGGCAGCCACGCCTCGACGCGCCTGGTGCTCGGCTGGTTGGCGCGCGGGGCGGCGACGGGCGCCGCGGTCCTCGATTACGGCTGCGGTTCCGGTATATTGGCGATTGCCGCCGCCAAGCTCGGCGCGGTCCGTGTCGACGCGGTCGACGTGGATCCGCTGGCCCTGGTGACGACGATCGACAATGCGCGCGCCAACGGCGTCGGCCTGGGCGCGCACGCGCCGGAGCAGTTGCCGCCCGGCGCCTATGACGTGGTGGTGGCCAACATCCTGTCCCAGCCCCTGATCGTGCTCGAACCCCTGCTCGCCGAGCGAACGCGGCGCGGCGGCCGCATCGCGCTGTCCGGCATCCTCGAGGCGCAGGCCGGTGAAGTGGCCGCGGCCTATGGCTCGCATTTCGATGCGCGCATCGCCGCGCGCGAGGACGGCTGGGCGCTGGTCGAAGGGCGGCGCCAGTGAGCCTGCTGGTCACGCGCTGCCCGGCCCCTGCGCCACGACATTCCGCGCGCAGCCTACCCAGCTTTCGGCCCGCGGTGGAATGGTCCGCTGCGGCAAGTGCGCAATCGTGTTCGACGGCGTCGCCCATCTGGTCGAGGAGGGCGCCGGCGTGAGCGCCGAGCCGTCTCCCCAGCTCGGGCTGTTCGAGGCCGGCGGCGCGCCGTCGGGGCCGGCGAAGGCGCCGGCCCGCGCGC
>JAQBXT010000072.1 GCA_027624175.1 Pseudomonadota bacterium
CGGCCTGCGGACAGTTCGGCATAGGCGCCCAGCGGGATGGTGCAACTGCCGCCCAGCGCCAGGCTGACCGCGCGCTCGGCGCGCACGCAGGCGGCGCTGGGCGCGTGCTCGAGCGGTGCGAGGAGCCTGATGACATCGGCGCGCGCGTCGAGGCATTCGATGCCCAGTGCCGCCTGCCCCGGCGCGGGCAGGCACTCCTCCACCGGCAGCAGGGCGCGGATGCGCGATTCGAGCCCGAGGCGCTTCAGGCCCGCGGCGGCGAGCAGGATGGCATCGTACTCACCACGGTCGAGCTTCGCGAGGCGCGTCTCGACGTTGCCACGCAACATGAGCAAGCTTACGCCGGGATAGCGCGCCGCGACTTGCGCGGCGCGCCGCAGGCTGGAGGTGCCGACGCGCGCCCCCTGCGGCAGCTGCGCCAGGCTGGCGTATCGGCTGCACACCAGCGCGTCGCGCGCGTCCTCGCGCTCGAGGATCGCGGCGAGGCGAAAGCCGGCGGGCAGCTGCGCGGGCACGTCCTTCATCGAATGCACCGCGAGATCGGCCCGGCCCTGCGCCATCGCATGCTCCAGTTCCTTGATGAACAGGCCCTTGCCGCCGACCTTCTCCAGGCTCACCTCGAGCAGCTCGTCGCCGCGCGTGGACAGCGGCAGCAGCTCGACCGCCAGACCGGCGTGCAGCGCCTGCAGCCGCTGCTTCACGTGCTCGGCCTGCCACAGGGCCAGGCGGCTGCGGCGCGTGGCGATCGTCAACCGCATCAGCCCTCCTTCACCAGAGCACGCACTTCCGACCACTGCCGGCGGCTCACCGGCAGGCGCTCGGGCACGCCCTCCAGCACCACGTTCCAGTGCGGCTCGTCATCGTCGCCGCCGGCGCGCAGGTAGACGATGTCGCGCACCGGCACCAGCAGGATGCGGTTGCGCTCGGCGACTGACAGGTACTCGCGCGCCTGCGTGGCGGCCTGCGCCAGCTGCTGCGCCGGCGGCGGCCCTGCGGCGGACGCCTTTCTCAGCGCGGCGGCGAGGCGCGCCGCGCGTACCGGCTTCACCAGATAGTCGAGCGCGTTCAGCTCGAACGCCTCCACTGCATGGCGGTCGTGGGCGGTGACGAACACCACCGCCGGGCCCGTCGGCAGTCCGGCGAGGTGCCGCGCCACCTCCAGCCCGCCCATCCCGGGCAGCTGCTCGAGGGCCTCGAGGCCGTTGGCCGCCTCGCCCACCACGCGCGTGGGCAACTCCGCTTCGATGTCGGCGAGCAACTCTTTCAGGCGCTCGCGCGCCGGCGCTTCATCGTCGGCGATGTAGACGCGCAGCGCGCTCATGTCTGCGCCGCCCGGTAGGGAATCTCCACCTCGACCTGGTAACGCCCGCCGGCGATGCGCGTCGCAAGACGCGCTTCGGCATCGAAGAACAACTGCAGCCGCTCGCGGATATTCTCCTGCGCCATGCGATTGCCGGCGCGCCGTGCGTGCTCCTCGAAGTAGGGATTCTCGATGCGTGCCAGCACGCGCTCGCCGCGCCGTTCGATATGCACCACCACCCGGCCGGTGCCGGTGCCGGGCTCGACGCCGTGGTACACGGGGTTCTCGAGCAGCGGCTGCAGCACCATCGGCGGCAGCAGCGCGTCGCGCGGTGCGCCCTCGATCTCCCACTCGATGGCCAGCCGGTCGCCCAGGCGCAGCTGCTCGAGGCTCGCGTAGCGCTCGAGCAGGTCGATCTCGTCCGCCAGACGCACGAAGCTGCGGTTGTCCTGCATCAGCACGCGAAACAGGTCCGCGAGATCCTCGAGCGCACGCTCGGCGCGCTTGGGATCGCGGCGGATCAGCGACAGCACCGCGTTCAGGCTGTTGAACAGGAAGTGCGGCCGGATGCGCGACTGCAGCGCCTGCAGGCGCGCTTCGGTCAGCGCCGGCGAATAGGCCTTGGTCAGCCAGCCGCAGGTAGGCGAGCATTGCGCCCGCGGCCAGCGCCGCCAGCGTCAAGGTGCGCGCGAGCCCGGGCGCGGCCACCGTGCCGATGCCGGCCAGCGCCAGATGCAGGCCGCCGCTGAGCGCCAGCGACAACGCCACCACCATCGCGCAGCCCTGCCAATAGCGCATCCGCGCAAGCAACGGCGCGAGCGCGTAAAGCAGCACCAGGGTCACCAGCAGGATCGGCTCGACCAGCGTCGCACCGCGCAGGAAGCGTTCCATCACCCCGGCCCACGTGGGTTCCGCGACCAGGGTTGCGGCGAAGGCAAACGCGTTGACCCCGAGCAGCACGCGCGCGATCACGCCCAGGTTGCGGAAATCCGGCAAGGCAGGGTCCGGAAAGTTTTGCTTTATACTCATTGGCATACTGCGGCGCGCCGCGGTTCCGAGTATGCCCCATGGCCCCTCCAGCTTCCAAGCGGCCGCCGCGCAATAAGCGCGGAGCCGCGCGTGCGCCCGCGCCCTGGTCCGAGCGCTTCGATGAGCCGGTCAGCGACCTGGTGCAGCGCTTTACCGCGTCGGTGAGCTTCGACCAGCGCCTCGCGCCGCACGACATCGCGGCCTCGCTCGCGCACGCGCGCATGCTTGCCGCCTGCAGGGTGATCTCCAAGGTCGACCTCGCGCACATCGAGCGCGGCATGCGGGCGATCCGCGCGGAAATCGACGCCGGCAGGTTCGCCTGGTCGCTCGACGCGGAAGACGTGCATCTGAACATCGAGCGCCGGCTGACCGAACTGGTGGGCGAGGCCGGCAAGCGCCTGCATACCGCGCGCTCGCGCAACGACCAGGTGGCCACCGACGTGCGCCTGTGGCTGCGCGAGGAGATCGACGTCATCGACGCGCTGCTGGCGCGGCTGCAGGAGGCGCTCCTGGCGCAGGCCGGGCGCCACGCCGCGCTGGTGATGCCGGGATTCACGCACCTGCAGGTGGCGCAGCCGGTGACCTTCGGTCACCACCTGATGGCGTATTTCGAGATGTTCGAACGCGACCGCGCCCGCCTGGCCGGCTGCCGCGAACGCGTCAACGTGCTGCCGTTGGGCGCGGCGGCGCTCGCCGGCACCACCTTCCCGATCGAACCCGGGCGCGTGGCGCGCGAGCTGGGATTCCAGGCCGTGGCCGCCAACTCCATCGACGCCGTGTCCGACCGCGACTTCGCAGTGGAGTTCTGCGCGCACGCCGCGCTGGCGATGGTGCACCTGTCGCGCTTCGCGGAGGAGATCGTGCTGTGGATGAACCCGCGCTTCGGCTTCGTGCGCCTGCCTGACCGCTTTTGCACCGGCAGCTCGATCATGCCGCAGAAAAAGAACCCCGACGTGCCCGAGCTGGTGCGCGGCAAGAGCGCGCGCGCCATCGGCGACCTGGTGGCGCTGCTGGCGCTGATGAAGGGCCAGCCGCTGGCCTACAACAAGGACAACCAGGAAGACAAGGAGCCCCTGTTCGACGCCGCGGACACGCTGCGCGACTCGCTCGCCGTGTTCGCCGAGCTGGTGGCCGGCATGCAGCCGGTGCCCGGGGCGATGCGCGCGGCGGCGCTGGAGGGCTTTGCCACCGCCACCGACCTTGCCGACTACCTGGTGAGGAAGGGCGTGCCCTTTCGGGATGCGCACGGCGTGGTGGCGCGCGCGGTGCGTGAGGCGGAGGCCCTGGGCTGCGACCTCTCGGGCCTGCCGCTTGCCGTGCTCAGGCGTTTTTCCCCGTTGATCGGCGCGGACGTGTTCAAGAGCCTGACGCTGGAAGGCTCGGTGGCCGCGCGCAATCACGCCGGCGGCACCGCTCCGGCGCAAGTCAGGGCCGCCGTGGCGCGCGCGCGCAGGCGCGGCAAGAGGCCATGACCGGGGACACGCTGCCGCCGCGGCGCATCGGCAAGTACCCGGTGCTGAAGGAACTCGGGCGCGGCGCGACCAGCATCGTCTACCTGTGCAACGACCCGTTCTACGACCGCAACGTCGCGGTCAAGCTGGTGATGCCCGAAGCGTTCCAGGACCAGAGCCGCGGCAAGCTGTACCGCAAGATCTTCGTCACCGAGGCCTCGCTCGCCGGCAAGCTCCAGCACCCGCACATCTGCCAGATCTACGACGCGGTGGCCGACGACCGGCAGCAGTACATCGTGATGGAGTACATCGACGGCGGCACGCTGGAGCGCCACGGCAACGCGCAGGACCTGCTGCCCATCGACCGCGTGGTGGAGGTGATCTTCAAGTGCACGCGCGCGCTGGAATTCGCGCAGAAAATGGGCATCACGCACCGCGACCTCAAGCCCGCCAACATCCTCTACTCCGGCGCAACCGACGTGAAGGTGTCGGACTTCGGCGCGGCGCTCATCGCCAGCGGCGACGCCACGCAGATTTCCGCCATCGGCTCGCCCGCCTACATGTCGCCCGAGCAGGTGAAGGAACACGCGCTCGACCACCGCACCGACATCTATTCGCTGGGCGTGGTGCTGTACCAGCTGCTCGCCGGGCGCCTGCCGTTCCAGGCCACCAACAACTTCAGCCTGATCTACCAGATCGCCAACGTCGAGCCGCAGCCGCCCTCGTCCTACCGCCCGCAGATCCCCGCGGCGCTCGATGCGATCGTGAAGCGCGCCATGGCCAAGGACCTGGCGCAGCGCTACGCGACCTGGGAGGACTTTTCCCTCGACCTGGCGGAAGTGTTCCGCAACGAGGATCTGGGCGAGCACCGGGAGCAGTTCGCGGATTCGGACAAGTTCGAGTCGCTGCGCAAGCTCCGGTTCTTCGCCAATTTCACCGACGCCGAGCTGTGGCAAGTGGCGCGCATTTCCAACTGGCGCAGCGCGCAGTCCGGCGAACTGCTGATGAAGGAGGGCGAGGCGGGCAACTTCTTCTGCCTGCTGGCCGAGGGTCAGGTGCGCGTCAGCCGCAAGGGCAAGCTGCTCAACATCCTGCACGCCGGGGAATGCTTCGGCGAGATGGCCTACCTGTCCAAGGACGAGCAACTGCGCGGCGCCGACGTGACGGTGACGGCGGTTTCCAAGATCATCTCGGTGCCGACGCAGAAACTGGCGCAGGCCTCGGATGCGTGCCGGTACAAATTCGACCGCGCCTTCATGGAGATCCTGGTCGAGCGCCTGACCATGGCCAACGCCCGGCTGTCGGGCGTGTAGGGTCGGCCAACGGCCCACCACTGGTGGGGCGGCCCACCCTACGCCTGCTGCTTGAGGCCCTCGAGCAGCTTTTGCAGTTCCCCGGACTCGTACATCTCGCGCATGATGTCCGAGCCGCCGACGAATTCGCCGTTGACATAGAGCTGCGGGATGGTCGGCCAGTTGGCGAATTGCTTGATGCCCTGGCGGATTTCGACGTCGGCGAGCACGTTGACGCTGAAGAAGTTCGGTACGCCGCAGGCCTGCAGCGCCTGCACCGCCATCTGCGAGAAGCCGCATTGCGGCATTTGCGGCGTGCCCTTCATGTAGAGCACCACCGGATTGCCGGTGACCTGAGCCTTGATGCGAGATTGGGTTTCAGTGTCCATAGTCATGATTTTAGCCCGCCACCGGAGACTCGGGCAATGCCGGACAGATCGGGCCAGGTCCTGACCTGTTCCAGACCCGCCTCGCCGAGCAGCAGCCTGACCGCCTCGTCCTGCCCCAGCCCGTGTTCGAGCAGCAGCCAGCCCCCCGGGTTCAAGTGGGAGGGCGCCGCACGCGCGATCTCGCGCAGGGCGTCGAGGCCCTCCGGTCCCGCCACCAGCGCCGAGCGCGGCTCGAAACGCAGATCCCCCTGCGCGAGGTGCGGATCAACCTCGGCGACGTAAGGGGGATTGGACAGGACCAGGTCGAAACGCTCGCCGGCCACCGGCCCGAACCACAGGCCGTGGCGCAGGTCGACCTCGAGCGCGAGGCGCGTCGCATTGCGCGCGGCCACTGCCAGCGCCGCCGCGCTCGCCTCCACCGCCACCACGCGCGCCGCGGGCAGGTGGCGCTTGATCGCGAGGGCGATGGCGCCGCAACCGGTGCCCAGGTCGAGCACCGATGCGGGCCGGCGCGCGAGCGCAAGCTCCACCAGCAGCTCGGTCTCCGGCCGCGGGATCAGCACTGCGGGGTTGACCGCAAGCGGCAGGCCGTAGAACTCCTTCTCGCCCAGGATGTAGGCGATCGGCTCGCCCCGCAAGCGGCGCGCGGCGAATTCCAGGAACATCGCCGCAGCTTCAGCGGGCAGCGCGCGCTCCGGATGGGCCAGCACGCTGGCCTCGGAAAACCCCGTGGCCCTGGCGAGCAGCAGGCGCGCTTCGCGCGCCTCGAGCGCCCGCAGGGCCTCCCCGACGGTCACGCCTCGGCGAGCTGCGCCAGCAACTCGGCCTGGTGCTCGGCGGCCAGTCCGTCGATCAGCTCGTCCAGCTCGCCGTCCATGATGCGCTCGATCTTGTAGAGCGTGAGATTGATGCGGTGGTCGGTGACGCGCCCCTGCGGGAAATTGTAGGTGCGGATGCGCTCCGAGCGGTCGCCCGAACCGACCAGCAGCTTGCGCGTCGAGGCGGTGCTCGCCTGCTGCTCGCGCGTCTGCCGGTCCTTGATGCGCGCCGCCAGGACCGACAGCGCCTTTTCACGGTTCTTGTGCTGCGAGCGCGAGTCCTGGCACTCGACCACGATCCCGGTCGGCAGGTGCGTGACGCGGATCGCCGAGTCGGTCTTGTTGACGTGCTGGCCGCCGGCGCCCGATGCGCGGAAGGTGTCGACGCGCAGTTCCGCCGGGTTGAGCACCACGTCGTCGACCGCGTCGGCCTCGGGCAGCACGGCGACCGTGCAGGCGGAGGTGTGGATGCGGCCCTGCGCCTCGGTTTCGGGCACGCGCTGCACGCGGTGGGCGCCGGACTCGAACTTGAGCTTGGAATAGGCGCCCTGGCCGTTGATGCGCGCGATCACTTCCTTGTAGCCGCCCAGCTCCGAGGCGCTCTCCGAAATGATCTCCATCTGCCAGCCCTGGCGCTCGGCGTAGCGGGCGTACATGCGGAACAGGGCGCCGGCGAACAGGGCCGATTCGTCGCCGCCGGTGCCGGCGCGCACTTCGAGGAACAGGTTGCGCTCGTCGTTCGGGTCTTTCGGCAGCAACTGCTTTTGCAGTTGCGCGGCCAGCTTTTGCATCGCCGCGTGGGCGTTTTTCAGCTCCTCCTCGGCGTAGCCCTTCATCGCCGCGTCGGCCGCCAGGTCCTTCGCCTCGCGCGCGTCGCGCTCGGCCTGCCGGAACCGGTCGTACAACCCCACCAGCCCGGCGAGTTCCGAGTGCTCGCGCGACAGTTTCCTGAACTGGTCGAGGTCGTGCGTCGCGTCCTCCGCCGCGAGCAGGCGGTTCAGCTCCTCCAGCCGCACCGCCAGGCTGTCGAGCTTGATGCGAAGCGTGGACTTCACCTGGGGCGGTACAGGCGCTCGAGCAGCTCGGACAGCGCCCGGCGCTCCTCGCCCGCCGATTCGTTCAGCGCCTGCGTCGGGCCGTGCAGCAGCTTGTTGGTGAGCCCCTGGGACAGCGCCTCCAGCACCTGCCGGGGCTCCTCGCCCTTTTGCAGCAGGCGCAGCGCCCGTTCCAGCTCGTGCCGGCGCGTCGCCTCGCCCTGCTCGCGCAGCTGGCGGATCAGCGGCACCGAGGCGCGCGCCTGCATCCAGTGCATGAACTGCCCGACCTGCGCCTCGATGATCGCCTCGGCCTGCACCAGCGCCGAGCGGCGCGCGTCGAGGTTGCCCTGCACGATGCCCTGCATGTCGTCGAGCGTGTACAGGAACACGTCGTCCAGCTCGCCCACCTCGGCCTCGATGTCGCGCGGCACCGCGAGGTCCATCATGAACATCGGCCGGTGCTTGCGCGCGCGCAGTGCGCGCTCCACCAGCCCCTTGCCGAGGATCGGCAGCGACGAGGCGGTGCAGGACACCACGATGTCGTGGTCCTGCAGGTGCTCGGGGAGGGCGCGCAGCTCGATGGCGCGGCCGTTGAAGCGGTGCGCGAGCGCATGGCCGCGCTCCAGCGTGCGGTTGGCCACGGTGATGCGCGCGGGCGCCTGCGCCGCGAAATGCGTGGCGCACAACTCGATCATCTCGCCCGCGCCGATGAACAGCACCGCCTGGTCCTTGAGGCTGGGGAAGATGCGCGCCGCCAGCTTCACCCCGGCGGCGGCCATGGACACGCTGCTCGCACCCAGCTGCGTGGTGCTGCGCACTTCCTTCGCCACGGCAAATGTGCGCTGGAACAGCTTGTGCAGCACCGTGCCGAGCGTGCCGGCGGCCTGCGCCGTGCGCACCGCGTCCTTCAGCTGGCCGAGGATCTGCGGCTCGCCCAGCACCATCGAATCCAGGCCCGAGGCGACGCGGAAGGTATGGCGCACCGCCTGCTCGTGCGGCAGGGTGTACAGGTAGGGCCGCAACTCGTCGGCCTGCATGCTGTGATACTGCGCGAGCCACTCGGCCGCCGTGCGCGGCTGCTCGGCCGAGAGGTACAGCTCGGTGCGGTTGCAGGTGGAAAGGATCGCCGCCTCGGCGACGTGGTCGCCGCGGGTCAGCTCGCCCAGCGCGTCGAACAGCTTCTCGACGTGGAACACCACGCGCTCGCGCACCGGCAGAGGCGCGGTGGTATGGTTCAGGCCGAGGGCGAACAGCGTCATCCACCCGGGATTGTAATGGCGCCGGGCGGGCGCCGCCGCCCGCATGGGAGATCCACTCTGCTGCTGCGACGGTTCGGCCTGTTGCTCGCCCTGGCGGCCGCCGGCGCCTGCGCGCCGGTTGACGTCGTGCGGGGCAGCGAAGCACGCATGCCGGGCACGCGCGAGACGCGCATCGCGGAACCGGTGTTCGGCCGCGAAGCGGTGCTCTACGAAGCGGGCCTCGGCCGCGAGCGCAGCATCGTGCTGGTGCATGGCCTGGGCAGCAACGCTGCGCAGGACTTCGCCGGCGTCGTGCAGTGGATGTCGCGGGATTTCCATGTGGTGACCTTCGACCTGCCGGGCTTCGGCGCCTCCAGCAAGCAGAATGCGGCCTATACGCCGGCAAACTACGTCACCTTCGTCAAGTACGTGGCGGCGCATCATGTGCGGCGTCCGTTTGTCCTGGTCGGGCATTCGATGGGTGCGCTCATCGCGCTGCGCTACGCTGCGACGCACCCGGATGACGTCCAGCGGCTGGTGGTGGCGGACGTGCCCGGCGTCCTGCACCGGCTGTCCTACATGAGCAGGCTCGCCTCCGGCGGCGCCGCGGCGCTGCTGCCCGGCATTCCCCTGCCCGCCGAGCGCATCGAAGCGCTGGCGCGCCGGCTGCTCGGGCTGGCGGCGCGCGCGCCGGTCGATCTTGCGGAGACCGTTGCCGACCCCGAGTTGCGCATGCGCTACCTCGAGGGCCTGCCAGAGCGCA
>JAQBXT010000073.1 GCA_027624175.1 Pseudomonadota bacterium
CGGACACCAGGGACGCCTGGAGGATGAGCGCATGCTCAAAGGGGCCGGGCGCTACGTGTCCGACTGGAATCTGCCCCGGCAGGTCTACGGCCGCTTCCTGCGCTCGGACCACGCGCACGCGAAGATCGTCGCCATCGACGCGGGCGCAGCGAAGAAGATGCCCGGCGTCATCGCCGTGCTCACCGGCGAGGAGCTGGCGCAGGCGGGCCTGAAGCCGATCCCGGCAGCCGCGCCCTTCAAGTGGCGCGACGGTTCGGAACAACGGCAGGCGCTGCGCCCCTCGCTCGCGCATGGCCGCGTGCGCCACGTGGGCGAGCCGGTGGTGCTGGTGGTCGCCGAGACCGCGGCGCAGGCGCAGGACGCCGCCGAGGCGGTGGCGATCGATTACGAAGAACTGCCGGCCGCGGTCACCGCGGAAGTGGCGCTCGCCGCGGGCGCACCGCAGCTGCATGAAGTCGCGCCCGGAAACCTCGTGCTCGATTTCACCGGCGGCGACGAGGCGGCGGCCAATGCCGCCTTCGCCAAGGCCGCGCGCGTGGTGAAGCTCAAGGCCTATCACACACGCGTGGTCGGCAATCCCATGGAGCCGCGCGCGGCAATGGGATCGTACGACGAGAAATCCGGCACCTATTTCCTGCACGCGACCACGCAGGGCGTGGGGCCGATGCGCGCGCAGGTGTCCGCGGTGCTCGGCGTGCCGCCCGAGAAAGTGCGCGTGGTCGCCGAGGAGGTGGGCGGCGGTTTCGGCGTACGCTTCAACGCCTATCCCGAGTACGGGGCGCTGCTCTACGCGGCGAAGAAGCTCGGCCGCCCGGTGAAGTGGGTCGGCACGCGCTCCGAGGTATTCCTCGGCGACGAGCAGGCGCGCGACATCGTGCACGCCGCGGAAATGGCGCTGGACGGCGAGGGGCGCATCCTCGGCATGCGCTTCGACTACCTGGCGAACATGGGCGCGTACATCGCGTTCACCGGCGCGGTGGTCAACACCATCGGCATGGTGAACGTGATCTGCGGCGTCTACGACGTGCAGGCGATCTTCGTGCGCGGGCGCCTGGTGCTCACCAACACCGTGCCGACCGCCGCGTATCGCGGCGCGGGGCGGCCGGTCGCGTCGTACGCGCTCGAGCGCCTCGTCGATCAGGCGGCGCACGAGATCGGCATGGACCCGGCCGAGTTCCGCCGGCGCAACATGATTCCGAAGTCGAAAATGCCCTACAAGTTCGTGGGCGGCTTCGAATACGACTGCGGCGACTTCCCGGGGATGCTCGAGCAGGCGAAGAAGGACGCCGACTGGGACGGGTTCGAGAAGCGCCGCGCGGCGAGCGCCAAACAGGGCAAGCTGCGCGGGCGCGGCATTGCCACGTACATCGAAGCGACGGCACCGGGCGGCTTCGCACCCTACGACCAGGTGCTGATCAACTGGGAACAGGACGGCAGCGTCACCTTGCGGACCGCCACCCACAACCACGGCCAGGGCCACGAGACCGCGTTCGCGCAGATCGTGGCGGGCGTGTTCGGCATCCCGATGACCAAGTTTCGCCTTCGCACCTCGGAGCCGGACACCAATTTCGTCGCCAATCCCACCGGCGGCTCGCGCACCCTGCACGGCATCGGCAGCGCGATGCTGCTCGCGGCGCGCGAGATCGTGCAGAACGGGATGGACCTCGCCGCCGAGGAGCTGGAGACCGCAAAGGCCGATCTCGAATTCGGCGCGGGCGAATACCGCATCAAGGGCACCGACCGGAAAATCACCCTCGCGGCGCTCGCGCACAAGCATCCGGGCAAGCTCGACCTCGACTTCAAGGAGCGCCCGAAGGTGCCCTCCACCTACCCCAACGGCTGCCACATCGCCGAAGTGGAAATCGAGCCGGAGACGGGCGAAACCGAGATCGTGGCCTATCTCGCCTGCGACGACGCGGGAAACCTGATTAACCCCCAGATCGTCGAGGGCCAGATGCAGGGCGGCATCACGCAGGGCGCCGGGCACATCTTCCACGAGCAGGCGGTGTACGACGCGAGCGGGCAACTGCTTACCGGCAGCTTCATGGACTACGCCATGCCGCGCCCCGGACTGGTGGGCGGCCTGCGCGTCACCGGGCATCCCGTACCCACGGCGACCAATCCGCTCGGCGCCAAGGGCGTAGGGGAGGCCGGGGTCACCGGCTCGATGCCCTGCCTGATGAACGCGGTACTCGATGCGCTGCGCCCGGCGGGCGTCACGCACTTCGACATGCCGGCGAGCCCGCAGCGCGTGTGGCAGGCGATCCGCGAGGCCAAGGCCGGCAACCCGGTGGCGCTGGCGGTAAAGCAGTAAAAGGGGACAGACCTCATTATTCTCATTTGCGATCACTTCGCAAATGAGAATAATGAGGTCTGTCCCCTATCACCCGGTCCACCATCTCGCGCGCCGCGCCGAGGTAGTTCGCCGGATCGGTGAGTTTCTCCAGCGCCTTGCGATCGAGGTGCTTCGTGACCTCGGGCACCTTGGCGAGCGCCTCGGCGAGGCTGCCACCTTTTTCCGCGACCACCCGGCAGGCGTCGTAAACGATGTCGTGCGCTTCGTTCCTGCCCAGGTGCGGCGCGAGGCCCATCATCACGGCCTCCGAAACGATGAGACCGTTGGTCATGTCGAGGTTCCTGCGCATGCGCGCCTCGTCGACGATCAGCCCGTCGAGCATGAATTTCGCCTGATGGAGCGCGCCGCCCGTGAGGATGAACGCCTCGGGAATCGCGATCCACTCGGCGTGCCAGGGGCCGGTGGCGCGCTCGAAGTCCTGCACCATCGCATCGAGCATCAGTCCCGCATGCTGGCGCACTGCCTTGGCGGCGGCGAGGATCAGTTCGGAGGAGATCGGGTTGCGCTTTTGCGGCATGGTGCTGCTCGCGCCGCGCCCCTGCACGAAGGGCTCCGCCACTTCGCCGATTTCGGTCGAGGCCATGAGCATCACGTCGTAGGCGATCTTGCCCAGCGAACCGGTGACCAGGCCGAGGAAATTCACCGCCTCGGCAAGGCCGTCGCGCGCCGCGTGCCAGGTGGCAACGGGCTGCGCGAGCCTGAGCTCATCCATCAGCGCTTTCTGCACCTCCATGCCGCGCTCGCCGAGCGAGGCGAGCGTCCCGGCGGCGCCTGCGAACTGGCCGACGAGCACGCGCGGGCGCAACTGTTCGAGGCGTTCGGCGTGCCGGTCGAGCATCGCGAGCCAGATGGCGAGCTTGTAGCCAAACGTCACGGGCAGCGCCTGCTGCAGGTGGGTGCGTCCCGCCATCGGCGTGTCGCGGTAGCGTTTCGCCTGGCGCACGAGGATTGCTCTGATTGCGTCCAGGTCTCTCTCGACGAGCGTCAGCGCGTCGCGCACTTGCAGCACGACCGCGCTGTCCATGATGTCCTGCGTGGTCGCGCCCCAGTGCAGGAATTTGCCGGACTCACCGCATTGCGCCGCCAACTGGCGCACCAGCGGCAGGATCGGATAGCCGACGGTCTCGGTCTCGAGCTTCATGCGCTCCAGGTCGAGCCTGGAGGCATCGCAGCGCGCGGCAATGTCCTTCGCCGCCGCGGCGGGAATCACGCCGAGCCGGCCCTGCGCACGCGCGAGGGCCACTTCGACCTCGGTGTAGCGGGAAAGAAGCGCCGCGTCCTCGAAGACGCCACGCATCGACGGCGTGCCGAACGCGTCGCGGAACAGGACCGAATCTAGGACAGTGGAAGCCACGGCGGTGCCGGCGAGTCTACACTGGGAACGCGCGGCCAAAGAATTCCGCGAGCGGCTGCCCGATGCGCGCACCGAGCGCCGTCGCCGGCGCATTGACGTGCGAGAGCACGCCGCTGTCCCACATCGAGCGCGCTTCGCCGATGCGCGCGCTCGCAGCGCCCACTGCGATCGCCGGGATGCCACGCGTCGCGAGCACCGGCAGCCGCGTGAGGTCGGCGCCCAGCGCTCCGGCGTCGTGAAACGCGGCCGCAAGCGCGTCGACCGGGATCGCCGACGCGGCGCGCCTGCCGTGCAGTGCACCGTGCGACCCGAAGACGAGCACGCGGCCCGCGTCCTCGGGCCGGGCGAGGCCGACCGAGTCCAGCCCCCAGATCTCGGGCGCCGCCGAACGAAGCTGACGGCGGCCTTCGCCGGGCGAGGCGAGCTCCCCGAGCGGCTTCGGCGCGTGCGTCATCCGGACCGCAGCGTCGCGCACGGGCATTCCCGCTACGACGCCACAGGCAGCCGCGACGGCATTGAAGCGGCTTACCACGCCGCGCGCCAGCGTGTCCGCGCCGTCCCCGATGCGCGCCGTGGCGTGGCTCGCCGCGGCCGCCGCCATGCCGAGTGCTTCGAGCGCCCCCAGCCCGGAGATGCCCGCCTCGTCCTTGCCGATGCCGGCATCGTTGAGGATCACGGCGTAAACGCCGGCGCGCGAAGCGTACGAAGCGGCAAGGCGGCCGCCGTGCGAGCCGGCCACCAGCACCGTGCCGCGCGCCTCGGGGCCGAGCTCGGTGACGCTGTCAGCGGTGAGGATTGCGTGCATTCCGCGGCTCGAGGAGCTTAGTGCAGGCGGCGGAAATCGCCTGCGGCGTGATGCGCGATTCGTCCTCCAGCGGCATCGAGTAGCCTACCGGAATGCGCGGCGCGCCGAGCCGGCGCACGCGCGCGTCGGTTTCCTCGGCGAGCGTGGCGGCGATCTCCGCGCCGAATCCCGCCACCTGTACCGCTTCGTGCGTGATCAGCACCCGGCCGGTGCGCGCCGCCGAAGCGAGCACCGTGTCCCGGTCCCAGGGCCAGATGGTGCGCAGGTCGATCACCTCGATCGACACGCCTTGCTGTTCGGTGAGCGCGGCGGCCTCCAGCGCAGTGTGCCGCGTGCGCGACCAGGTCACCACGGTCACGTCGCGCCCGGGGTGCACAATCTCGGCCTCGCCGAGCTGGGCGGATTTTGCGGGGTCCACGTCGCCTTCCAGCCCCCAGAGCTCCTTGTGCTCGAGGTACACCACTGGGTCGCCGCAGGCGAGCGACGCCTGCAGCAAACTGTAGTTGTCCTGCGGCGTCGCCGGCGCCACCACCACCAGACCGGGGATGTGCGCGAACCACGCTTCCAGGCTCTGCGAATGCTGCGCCGCCGAGCCGCTCCACAGGCCGTTCGGCAGGCGCGCAACCATTGCCACGCGGCCCTGGCCGCCGAACATGTAGCGCGCCTTCGCCGCCTGGTTGACCAACTCGTCGATGGCGCACAGCGCGAAGTCGACCACGCGCATCTCCACCACCGGTTGCAGCCCGGCAAGGGCCATGCCGACCGCGGCGCCGAGGATTGTGGACTCGGAAATCGGCGTGTCGATCACGCGCTTGCCGCCGAAGGCCTGCTGCAGCCCGCGGTATTGCCCGAAGATGCCGCCGCGGCCTACGTCTTCGCCAACCACGACCACGCGATCGTCGCTGCGCATGGCGGCTTCGAGCGCGGTGCAGGAGGCTCGAGCGTAATTCATCCGCGCCATCTGCCTGCTCCTGTGTCCTGCACGTCGGTGTAGGCGGCTTTCGCCTCGGGCCAGGGCGCCTCGTGCGCGATCTTCAGCGCGGCGGCCACTTCCTCGCGCGCCTCGCGCCCGATGGCTTCGAGTTGATCTCGCGTGGCGATGCGCTGCGCGGCGATGACCAGCGGGTCGCGCTCGAGCTCCTTGTCATGCTTGACGGCGTCACGATAGGCGGCGGCGTCCACCGACACGTGGCCCTTCACGCGATAGGTAATCGCGTGCAGGAGGCGCGGGCCGTCGCCTTTGCGTACCTCGGCAAGCAATCTGCCAGCCGCTTCCCAAACGGCGAACACATCGTTGCCGTCGACCTGCGCGCCCGGCACGCCGATCGCCTCGGCGCGCGCCAGCGCGCCCGCACCGGCGGTCGTCGCATCGCTCGCCGTCGTTGCCGCCCAGCGGTTGTCCTCGCACACGAACAGGATCGGCAGGGCATGCACCGCGGCCCAGTTCAGGCCCTCGAGGAACGGTCCGCGGTTGATGGCGCCGTCGCCGAAGAAGCAGGCCACGACGTCGCTGCCGCCGCGCGCGCGCAGGGCGTGCGCTGCACCGACCGCGATCGGGATGCCGGCGGCGACCACGCCGTTCGCGCCGAGCATGCCGACCGAGAAATCGGCGATGTGCATCGAGCCGCCCTTGCCGCCGTTGTAGCCGGGCGCGCGGCCGAAGAGTTCGCACATCATGCGATCGAGCGCCGCGCCCTTGGCGATGGTGTGGCCATGGCCGCGGTGCGTGGAGGTGAGGAGGTCGCTTTTCTTCAGGTGCGCGCACACGCCCGCCGCCACCGCTTCCTGCCCGGTCGACAGATGCAGCGGGCCGCGCACCTTCGCTTCCGAGAGGCTGGCGCCGAAGGCGGCGACGCCGCCTTTCGAGGCTTCCTCGGCGGCGTCCTCGAACGCGCGGATGCGCGCCATCGTGCGGTAGAGCGCGAGCGCGAGCGCGAGTTCTACGTCCCTGACCGCCTTGTTCATGCCGGCGCAAGTCTACCGCAGCGCATTGCGAGCTTGACCTGCGTCAAGCCGGCGGACCGGACCGGCTTTATCGTGGCTGCGTGAAAATGGCGTTGATCGTCTGCAACAGCTTCTTCATGGACCGCGTCATGAAGGTCCTGGAAGAGAACGGCATCGACTACTTCACCAGCTGGGACAACGCGCGGGGCAAGGGACACGGCACCGAGCCGCACCTGGGCACCGGCGGTTACGGCAGCACGAACTCGGTGACGATGATCGCGTTCGAGGACGATGCGCCGCTCGAGGCACTGATCGGCAGCATCCGGGAGGCGAACCGGGAGATCAAGCGCGCGGCGGACCATATCCGGCTCTTCCAGCTGCCGCTCGAGCGCATCGTCTGAAGTGGTGGAGGCGGCGGGAATCGAACCCGCGTCCGCAAGCCCTAGGCAGTCAGGACTACATGCTTAGCCTGGTTGTTTGAGTTTCGCCTTGAGCCCGCCAACCGGCAGGCTGACTCGCGGCTAGCCGCTTCGACGGATCCCCAAGGCCAAGCGGCCAAGCCAAGGGGAGAGGCTGATGTGAATGACGCTGCACTCCTTTTAGGGAGCCTGGCCCATCAGCAGACCAGTGCAGCGTCTAGCCGGTATTAGGCGGCTAGAGCGAAACGCTCGTCGTTGGCGTTTGTAGTGTTTCCAGATGGATTTACGAGGTCACTGGTCCTCGGCATGCCCTGCGCTGCTTCGCAACCCGCGTCGAAACCAGGTCGCCCCCGTTTCGTGCGTGACGCATTGTCTCATATGGGGGCTAGAGCAGTCCGATCAAGTCCCGCGGCTGCACGATCACCGCGTCCGCCTGCCAGGTCGCCGGCCCGCCGTTCTCGGGATGGTGGTAGCCCCATTCGACGGCCACGGCGCGCATGCCCGCGGCACGCGCGGCCTGGATGTCGCGCAGGTCGTCGCCGAGGTAGACGCAGGCATTCGCCGGGATTTCCAGGAGCTCCGCGGCGTGCAACATGGGCGCCGCGTGCGGCTTGAGATGCGGCGTGGTGTCGCCGCACACGACGCACGCCGGCGCAAGGCCGAGCCCGGCGAGGACCCGGTCAGTGAAGCGCGTCGCCTTGTTGGTGACCACGCCCCAGGCGATCGAGCGCCGCTCAAGCTCTGCAAGGAGCTCGGCGATGCCGGGAAACAGCCGCGTCTGGACGCAGGTGTTCTCGCGGTAGGCCTCGAGGAACGCCGCGCGCAGCGCGTCGTATTCGCCGTCGCCGGGCTTGATGCCGAAGCCGATGTGCACCAGGCCGCGCGCGCCCGCCGAGGCGAACGGCCGCACGCGCTCCAGCGCCAGCGGCGCAAGACCCTGGTCCGCGCGCAGGCGGTTGAGCGCGCCCGCGAGGTCGGGTGCGGTGTCGGCAAGCGTGCCGTCGAGATCGAACAGGACCGCTTTAGACGTCACGCTGGCAGCACAACAGGTAGTTGACGCCGCAATCCCGGCCCAGCCGGTAACGCTGCGTGAGCGGGTTGTAGCTCATGCCGATCAGATCCACTTCGCGCAGCCCCGCGCCGCGGCACCACTGCGCCAGTTCGGAGGGCCGGATGAAGCGCGCGTAATCGTGCGTGCCCCTGGGCAGAAGGCGCAGCAGGTACTCGGCGCCGATCACCGCGAACAGGTAGGCCTTGGGGTTGCGGTTGATGGTGGAAAAGAAAGCCCGCCCGCCGGGCCGCAGGAGGAGCGCACAGGCCGCCACCGCGCTCGCGGGGTCCGGCACGTGCTCGAGCATCTCCATGCAGGTAACGACGTCGAAGGCGCCGGCGTGGACGGCGGCGTATGCCTCGGCCGCCGCGAGCTCGTAGCGCACCTCGAGCCGGCTTTCCAGCAGGTGCAGCTGCGCCACCCGCAGCGGCTTTTCCGCCAGGTCGATGCCGGCGACGCGCGCGCCGCGCTGCGCCATCGCCTCGGCGAGAATGCCGCCGCCGCAGCCGACGTCCAGCGCGTCGCGGCCCGCCAGCGGCGCGTGGCGCTCGATCCATTCCAGGCGCAGCGGATTGATCTCGTGCAGCGGGCGAAATTCACCTTGCGTATCCCACCAGCGGTGCGCGAGGCGGCTGAATTTCTCCAGTTCGGCGGGGTCGGCGTTGGTGGGGGTGGGCATCTCAGAGCGTGGAGCGCGGGGAGGCTTGGGCTTTTAAGAACGGTCTCGTGTTTTCTGGCGCGATGAATCTCCGCGCCAGAAAACACGAGATCTTGAAAGATCAAAACATAGCATGGGCGCCTGCCGCGCCGCTGCCCCCAGGCCTTAAAAAAACCGCAGGCAAAAAAAAGCCCCGCCGAAGCAGGGCTTTCATGCCGCGAAACGCGACGTGTTACTTCGTGCCGATGGCTTCGACTTCCACGCGGCGGTTCTTGGCGCGGCCTTCCTTGGTCTTGTTGCTCGCCACGGGCTGCTTTTCGCCCTTGCCTTCGGTGTAGATGCGGTTCGGCTCCACGCCCTTCGACACCATGTAGGCCTTCACCGATTCGGCGCGACGCACGGAGAGTTTCTGGTTGTAGGCGTCGCTGCCGATCCAGTCTGCGTGGCCGATGGCGATCACCACCTCGAGCTTGATGCCGCGCACTTTCTGCGCCAGGTCATCCAGCCTTGTCTTGCCCGCGGGTTTGACCACCGATTTGTCGAAGTCGAACAGCACGTCCGTCGCCAGGGTCACTTTCTGCGCCACCGGTGCGGGCGCGGGCTTTTTCGCCATCGGCTTGGCCATCGGCGCGGGCGCCGGGGCAGGTGCCGCGGCAGGCGCCGGGGCGGGCGCGGGCGT
>JAQBXT010000074.1 GCA_027624175.1 Pseudomonadota bacterium
CAACTGGCGCGTGAGCAACTCGTCGGCCTGCGAGGGCTGCGCCACGCCCGAGGGGTGGTTGTGGGCGAAGATCACCGCGGCGGCGTTCGCCGCCAGCGCCGCTTTCACCACCTCGCGCGGGTAGACGCTGGTCTGCGTGAGGGTGCCGCGGAACAGTTCGCCGGCCGCGGTGACGCGGTGCTGTGCGTCCATGTAAATGCACATGAATACCTCGTACGGACGGCTGCCAAGCGCGAGGCGCAGGTAATCGCGCACCGCGCCGGGAGAGGTCAAGGAAACGCCGGCTTTCAGCTCTTCCTGCAGCGAGCGGCGCGCCAGCTCGAGCGCCGCGGCGAGCTGCGCCGCCTTTGCGGTGCCCAGGCCGCGGACCCGGCGCAGCGACGCCAGGTCAGCGGTGAGCAGGCCGCCGATGCCGCCGAAATCCGCGATGAGCTCCCGCGCCAGGTCCACCGCGCTCTTGCCGCGGACGCCCGAGCGCAGGCACACGGCAACCAACTCCGCGTCCGAGAGGCTCCCGGCGCCCTGCGCCAGCAGCCGTTCGCGCGGCCGTTCCAGTAGCGGCCAGTCGGCGATGCCCAAAGCGATACCCCCCGAATTCCCCTAGAATCCTCCTTCCCATAACGCGCCATCCCCACGCACGATGACCCTGAAGGGCAAAAGGCTGTTACTGGGCATCACCGGCGGCGTCGCCGCCTACAAGGCCGCCCAGCTCGCCCGCCTCCTGGTGAAGGAGGGCGCGGACGTGCGCGTGGCGATGACCGAGGCGGCCACGCGGTTCGTCACCCCGGTCACCCTGCAGGCGCTCACCGGCCAGACCGCGTGGACCGACCTGTGGGATGCGCGCGTGCCGGACAACATGGGGCACATCGAGCTGTCGCGTGACCGCGAGTTGATCGTGGTGGCGCCGGCGAGCGCGGATTTCCTCGGCAAGCTCGCGGCCGGCCTGGCCGGCGACCTGCTCTCGACGCTGTGCCTGGCGCGGCGCTGCCCGCTGATGGCGGCGCCGGCGATGAACGTCGAGATGTGGGAAAACGCGGCGATGCAAAGGAACCTGCACACCCTGCGCGGCGACGGCGTGTTCTTCGCCGGGCCGGCGGCGGGCGACCAGGCCTGCGGCGAAGTCGGCATGGGCCGCATGCTCGAGCCAGAGGAAATCGTCGCCGAGATCGAGGCTTTCTTCCAGCCGAAGCTGCTCGCCGGCAAGCGCGTGCTGGTGACGGCAGGCCCGACGGAGGAGTTGATCGACCCGGTGCGCGCGATCACCAATCTGAGTTCCGGCAAGATGGGCTATGCGGTGGCGCGCGCCGCGCGCGAGGCGGGCGCGAAAGTCACGCTGGTCAGCGGCCCGGTGGCCCTGTCGACGCCGGCGGGGGTCGAGCGCATCGACGTGAAGAGCGCCGAGCAGATGTTCGAAGCGGTAAAGAAGGCGGCACCGGCGAGCGATGTGTTCATCGCCGTGGCGGCGGTCGCCGACTACCGGGTGAAGAATCGCGCTGCGCAGAAAATAAAGAAAGGCGCGGGCGGCATGACGCTCGAACTCGCCGAGAACCCCGACATCCTCGCCTGGGTGGCGGCGATGAAGAACGCGCCGTTCTGCGTCGGCTTTGCCGCCGAGAGCGAGAAACTGGCGCAGAACGCGAAGGCCAAGCGCGCGAAGAAAGGCATCCCGCTGCTCGCCGCCAACCTCGCGCAGCGCGCGTTGGGCGCCGAGGACAACGAGATCACGCTGTTCGACGACCGCGGCGAGCATGCGCTCGGCCGTGCGCCGAAGCTCGAACTCGCGCGCAAGCTGGTCGCGCACATCGCCGCCATGCTCGCAGGAGAGAAGCGCGCGCGTGCGAAAGCTTGAAGTCCGGGTCCTCGACCCGAGGCTCCGCGACAATCTTCCCCAGTACGCCACGGCAGGTGCCGCGGGCCTCGACCTGCGCGCCTGCCTGGACGCGCCGCTGGTCCTGCAGCCCGGCGACAGCCAGCTGGTGCCTGCGGGCATCGCCATCCACCTCGGCGATCCGGGCCTCGCGGCGATCGTGCTGCCGCGCTCCGGGCTGGGCGCCAAGCACGGCATCGTGCTCGGCAACCTGGTCGGGCTGATCGACTCCGACTACCAGGGGCAGATCTTCATCTCGGTGTGGAATCGCGGCAAGGCGGCATTCACCATCGAGCCGCTGGAGCGCATCGCGCAGCTGCTGGTGGTGCCGGTGGTGCAGGTGCAGTTCGAGGTGGTGGAGGAATTTGCCGCCAGCGCGCGCGGTGCGGGAGGCTTCGGCAGCACGGGGCGATGAGGGCGCTTGCGCTGGTGCTGTGTCTCGCCGCCGCGCCGGCGCTCGCCGACGGGGCGGCGCTCGCGCGCGCCAAGGCCATCGTCGGCGGCAGCTGCTTCCTGTGCCACGGCACGCGGGGGGAGTCGGCAACCGAGCTTTACCCGAGACTGGCGGCGCAGAACTCCGCGTACATCGCCAAGCAGCTCGCCAACTTCAAGAGCGGCGCGCGCAAGAGCGCGACGATGCAGCCGATGGTCGCCGCGCTTACGCCGGCGGACATGGACGCGCTCGGTTTGTACTTCAGCCGCCAGACGAGCGAGCCGCACCCGGCGGAGGACGCCAGGCTGGCCGCGCTTGGCATGGCCATCTACCGGCTGGGCGGGGCGGCGACCGAGGTGGCGGCATGCATCGGTTGCCATGGCGAGCGCGGGCACGGCTCGGAAACGCTGCCGAGGCTGGCGGGGCAGGTTGCAGCCTACCTGGCGGCGCAGATGAGGAATTTCGGTGCGCGCGTGCGCACCAACGACAACGCGGTGATGCATACCATCGCCGCGAAGATGAGCGCGGCGGAGATCCGCGCCGTGGCCGAGTATCTGAGCGGACTGGAATGAAAAAGGCCCCGCCGCGGCGGGGCCCTTCCCGGCAGGGCGCGCGCGACTAGCCGAGCATGTCGGACCAGATGTTCTGCGCCCAGGCCCAGGCGTACTTGGCTTCGAGCGTGTTGCGCGCCGGCGACAGCCCGCCCGCGCCTTTCACTGCGACGAAAGTCTTCTTGCTGCCGTCCAGTTCGTGCACCGACGTGACGTGGATCACCTCATTGTCGGAGACGAAGCTGTAGCACATGTTGACGATCTTCGGGTCCGCATCGGGCTCGCGACCGTTGAGCATCGCCACCACCGCCGCGGCGCAGACCTTTGCCTGCTGGTTGGCCATGCTGCCGGATTTCGGCATGCCCGGCGCGGAAAGCGTGGCGTCGCCCAGCACGTGCACGCCCTTGACCGCAGTCGATTCCGTCGTGCGCCAGTCCACGCCGCACCAGCGGTTGTTGGCCGTTATCAGCCCCGCCTGGACGGCGATGTCGCCGGCGCGCTGGGCGGGTACCACGTTCAGCACGTCGCCCTTCACGTCCTCGACCTCGAGCTTGACCGTGCCGGCGCGCGCATCGACGCCAATGGCCTTCGCGTTGCCGCGGAACTCGATCATGCCCGGATACAGGTCGGCCCAGGCCTGCTTGAACAGCTTGCCCTTGGAGGTGACATCCGGATTGGCATCCACGATCAGAACCTTGGCGCGCGGCTTGTGCTTCTTGAAGTAGCTCGCGACCTGGCTGGCGCGCTCGTAGGGCCCCGGCGGACAGCGGTACGGCGCAAGCGGCACCGACAGCACGTACACGCCGCCATCGCGCATCTCCGCCAACTGCCTTTGCAGCGCCACCGTCTGCGGCCCCGCCTTCCAGGCGTGCAGCACGCGGCCCGAATTCATCGCGCTTACGTAGCCGTCGATCTGCTCGACCATGAAGTCGATGCCGGGCGACACGACCAGCCGGTCGTATTTCAGGTCGCCGCCGCGCGCCAGCCGGACGGTCTTTGCGGATGTGTCCACCGCGGTGGCCTGGTCATGCACCACCTGCACGCCGTAGCGCGCGAGCCCGCTGTAGCCGTAGGTGATGTCCGCCATGGTCTTCGAGCCGCCGTACACCAGGTTGGAGATCGGGCACGAAACGAAGTCGGTGTTGCGCTCCACCATCACCACCTCGACGGCAGGGCCCCACAGGCGGATGTACTTGGCCGCCGTGGCGCCACCGAAACCGCCGCCCAGCACCACCACGCGCGCCTTGGCGCCGCCGGGGGTGGCGCAGCCCGTCGCGGCGAGCGCCGCCGCGGCGCCGCCCAGCTTGAGGAAGTCGCGTCGATCGAAAGATTTGCTCATGGCTCCCCCTATTTCTTCTGTGCCGCGAAAAAGGCGGCGATCTGCGCGAGCTGTCCGTCGGAATAGCCCTTGGAGATCTGGTGCATGGCGGTCGCGGGCTTCGCGCCGGAGCGGAACTCCTTGAACTTGCGCTCCAGTTCGTCCTTCGGCATGCCGGCCAGTGGCTCGTTGCCGCCGACGCTGTAGCCGGTGGTGCCGTGGCACATTGCGCACGACGCGGCCAGATTGCGGCCAGCATCCTGAGCGCTTACTGAGATGGGCGCGGCGGCGAGCGCGGCCGCGCAGATCAGGGCGATACGCATTTGGGGTCCCCTCCCGAGGATTGACGGTGACGCGGGAAAGTGTCCGCCGGGCGCGAGGCGTCTGTCAAGGAGATTGGCGCTGATCGTTTGACGAGGCGCAATCCCGGGTGGCAGCGCCCGCTGGCGGGCGGCCCAGCTCAGGCGACCAGCTCTTTCGCCGCCGGCGGCGCCGCCGGCACGGGATCCTCGAACTGCAGCGCCACGTTGCCGGCGTCGTCGACGTCGACCGTCACCTTGCCGCCGTGCGCCAGCTTGCCGAACAGCAACTCGTCGGCCAGCGCGCGCCGGATGGTGTCCTGGATCAGGCGCGCCATCGGCCGCGCGCCCATCAGCGGATCGAAGCCCTTTTTCGCCAGATGCGCCTTGAGTTTGTTGGTGAAATTCGGCTCGACCTTCTTCTCCTGCAGCTGCTCCTCGAGCTGGATGAGGAACTTGTCCACCACGCGCAGGATGACGTCGTGGTCCAGGGCGCGGAACGAGATGGTCGCATCGAGGCGGTTCCTGAACTCCGGCGTGAACATCTTCTTGATCGCCTCCATCTCGTCGCCGGGTTTGTTCGACAGCGTGAACCCCATGCTGTTCCTGGCCAGTGATTCGGCACCGGCGTTGGTGGTCATGACGATCACCACGTTGCGGAAGTCGGCCTTCCTGCCGTTGTTGTCGGTGAGCGTGCCGTGGTCCATCACCTGCAGCAGGATGTTGAAGATGTCCGGATGCGCTTTCTCGACTTCGTCGAGCAGCAGCACGGCGTAGGGCTTCTTGGTGATCGCCTCGGTAAGCAGCCCGCCCTGCTCGAAGCCGACATAGCCCGGCGGCGCGCCGATCAGCCGGCTCACCGCATGGCGCTCCATGTACTCCGACATGTCGAAGCGGATCAGCTCGATGCCCATGCAGTAGGCGAGCTGGCGCGCCACTTCCGTCTTGCCAACGCCGGTCGGCCCGGAAAAGAGGAAGCTGCCGATCGGCTTCTGCGGGTTGCCCAGCCCGGAGCGCGCCATCTTGATGGCCGCGGCGAGCGCGTCGATGGCCTGGTCCTGGCCGAATACCACCGCCTTCAGGTCACGGTCCAGCTTGGCGAGCGCGCCGCGGTCGTCGCTGGACACGCTGCGCGGCGGAATGCGCGCGATCTTGGCCACGATGTCCTCGATCTCGGTCTTGCCGATGACTTTCTTCTGCTTGCCCTTGGGCGCGATGCGCTGCGCCGCCCCGGCCTCGTCGATGACGTCGATGGCCTTGTCCGGCAGGTGGCGGTCGTTGATGTAGCGCGCCGAGAGTTCCGCCGCCGAGGTGAGCGCAGTGGCGGTGTACTTGACGCTGTGGTGCGCCTCGAAGCGCGTCTTCAGCCCCTTGAGGATCTCCACCGTTTCGTCCACCGAAGGCTCGATGACGTCGATCTTCTGGAAGCGGCGCGACAGCGCATGGTCCTTCTCGAACACGCCGCGGTACTCGATATAGGTGGTGGCGCCGATGCACTTCAGCTGCCCGTTGGAGAGCACGGGCTTCAACAGGTTCGAGGCGTCCAGCGTACCGCCCGAGGCGGCGCCCGCGCCGATCACGGTGTGGATCTCGTCGATGAACAGGATGGCGTTCGGGTTGTCCGCCAGCTGCTTGAGCACGGCTTTCAGGCGCTGCTCGAAGTCGCCGCGGTACTTGGTGCCGGCGAGCAGCGCCCCCATGTCGAGCGCGTACACGGTGCTCTTGCCAAGCAGCTCCGGGATGTTGGATTCGACGATGCGGCGCGCGAGGCCTTCGGCAATCGCGGTCTTGCCCACGCCGGCCTCGCCCACCAGGAGTGGATTGTTCTTGCGCCGCCGGCACAGGGTCTGGATCACGCGCTCGAGTTCGCGCTCGCGGCCGATCAGCGGGTCGATCTTGCCGGCGAGCGCCAGCGCGTTCAGGTTCTGCGTGTAGTTGTCGAGCGGGCTGTTGGCGGGCTCGGCCTGCGTTTCCTCGCCGGCTTCCTGCTCCCCCTTGCCGTGGTGCGGCTGCGGCGTCTTGGCGATGCCGTGGGAGATGAAGTTGACCACGTCGAGGCGCGTCACCCCCTGCTGCTGCAGGAAGTAGACTGCGTGCGAATCCTTCTCGCCGAAGATCGCCACCAGCACGTTGGCGCCGGTGACTTCCTTCTTGCCGGAGGACTGTACGTGCAGGATGGCGCGCTGGATCACGCGCTGGAAGCCCAGAGTGGGCTGGGTGTCGACCTCGCGGTCGACGGCGATGCGCGGCGTTTGCTCGGCGACGTGCTGGGCCAGGTTCTTGCGCAGGTCGTCTAGGTTGGCGCCGCAGGCGCGCAGCACCTCGGCCGCCGTCGGGTTGTCCAGCAGCGCCAGCAGCAGGTGCTCGACGGTGATGAACTCGTGCCGCTTCTGGCGCGCTTCGACGAACGCCATGTGCAGGCTGACTTCGAGCTCCTGGGCGATCATGCTACGTTTCCTCCATCACACACTGCAACGGATGCTGGTGGCGCCGTGCGAACGCCGCAACCTGCTGGACCTTGGTGGTGGCAATGTCCCGCGGAAATACCCCGCACACGCCGATGCCTTCCCGGTGCACCTTCAGCATCACCTGCGTAGCGCGCTCGCGGGTCATGGCGAAGAATTTCTGCAGCACCAGCACCACGAACTCCATCGGCGTGAAATCGTCGTTCAGCAGCATGACCTTGAACATCGGCGGCGGCTGCAGCTTGCTTCGCTGCACCGCGAGCAGCGTGTCGTCCTTGAACTGCGCCATGCCGCCTAATTGTCGCCGCTGTTTTCAATCGGATCGGACATGCCTTTGCGTTTCCAGTTTCGCGCTCCGTGCACTCGTGGACTGCAGGGCGATCATGCACCCTTTCGCGGCTATCCTAATCAATGTGTACCCGGCGTGCAACGCGCCTGCCGGGGGGGCCTTGACTGGGCATTGGAACGCGGGTAGAAGCCGCCTTGTGTTTGCATTCAGGCCAAGGGGGGAAGCGGCAATGGCGACAGGCACGGTGAAATGGTTCAATGACGCGAAGGGTTACGGCTTCGTCACGCCGGACGACGGCAGCGAGGACCTGTTCGCGCATTTCTCCGCCATCCAGATGGGGGGCTTCAAGACCCTCAAGGAAGGCATGAAGGTGAGTTTCGACGTGGTGCAGGGTCCCAAGGGCAAGCAGGCCTCGAACATCAACAAGGCCTGAGAACCGGACCTGGCGCTGCAGGAAAAAGGGCCGCGGCAGCGGCCCTTTTCTTTTGCGCAGTGCGCCGGCGCCTCACATCCTTTCGATCAACGCCTGGCCGAAACCGGAGCAGGAGACCTGCTTGGCGCCCTGCATCAGGCGCGCGAAGTCGTAAGTCACCACCTTGTCGCCGATCGCCTTTTCGATCGACTTGACGATCACGTCGGCGGCCTCGAACCAGCCCATGTGGCGCAGCATCATTTCGGCGGACAGGATTTCCGAGCCGGGGTTGACGTAGTCCTTGCCGGCGTACTTGGGCGCGGTGCCGTGGGTGGCCTCGAACATCGCCACTGAGTCGGACATGTTGGCGCCGGGCGCGATGCCGATGCCGCCGACCTGCGCGGCGAGCGCGTCCGAGATGTAGTCGCCGTTCAGATTGAGGGTGGCGATGACGTCGTACTCGGCAGGGCGCAGCAGGATCTGCTGCAGGAAGGCGTCGGTAATCACGTCCTTGACCATGATCTCGCGGCCGCTCTTGGGGTTCTTGAAGCTGCACCAGGGGCCGCCGTCCACCGGCTTGGCGCCGAACTCCTTCTGCGCCAGGCCGTATCCCCAGTCGCGAAAGCCGCCCTCGGTGAATTTCTGGATGTTGCCCTTGTGCACCAGCGTTACCGACTTGCGGTCGTTGTCGACGGCGTACTGGAACGCCTTGCGGATCAGGCGCTCGCTGCCCTGGCTCGACACCGGCTTGATGCCGATCGCCGAGGTGTCCGGGAAGCGGATCTTGGTCACCTTCATCTCGTCGATCAGGTACTTGATCAGCTTCTTGGCCTCGGGCGAGTTCGCTGCCCATTCGATGCCGGCGTAGATGTCCTCGGAATTCTCGCGGAAGATGACCATGTCGGTCTTCTCGGGCTCCTTGACCGGAGAGGGCACGCCCTTGAACCAGCGGATCGGGCGCAGGCAGACGTAGAGGTCGAGCGCCTGGCGCAGCGCGACATTGATGGAGCGGATGCCGCCGCCCACCGGGGTGGTGAGCGGGCCCTTGATCGACACCACGTACTCCCTGGCGGCGTCGAGGGTCTCGTCCGGCAGCCACACGTTCTCGCCGTACACCTTGCAGGACTTCTCGCCGGCGTACATCTCCATCCACACGATTTTCTTCTTGCCGCCGTAGGCCTTGTTCACGGCCGCGTCGACCACCTTGACCATCACCGGGGTGATGTCCACGCCGATGCCGTCGCCCTCGATAAACGGGATGATAGGGTTGTCGGGGACCGCGAGCCAGAAGTCCTTGTTAACGCGAATCTTCTCGCCACCAGCGGGGACCTTGATGTGCTTGTACGCCATGGAGGCTCCTGGGCAGACGTGTGGAAACCGCGCATTATAGGCGATAAGCGCGCCAAATCATCGCCTTAGGTCGATCGCGGCACGGCTGTCAACCGAATCTCGGCGCGGGCGTTAAGGATTCCGGGAGGGGCGCGGTTTGGCCGCAGCGCCGACCCGTTTCGGTGTACACCTACTAGGAGATAGAAATAATGAACAAGCTTCTGACCCTGATCGCCGCGGGCATGTTTACCGCCGTCAGCGCCTCCGCATT
>JAQBXT010000010.1 GCA_027624175.1 Pseudomonadota bacterium
CAGGGTGCCCGCAGTTTCGTTACCTAGGCCTTCGGGGCGTTTCAGGGACATGGGTTAATTGTGACGCAGCAATAGGTTAGCGACTTGAGGTCACAAATTGTGACCTCAAGACTGAGGCCCAAGCAGGTCAACGCGCGCGCTACGCGAGCGTTCTTCGAATACGACTCCCATGCGACATGCCAGGCCACCCCTAATGTCGCGCATCCGCACCGTCCGAGGACAGAAGGTGCTTTTGGACTCCGACCTGGCGGCGCTTTATGGTGTAGCCACCAAAGTGCTCGTTCAAGCGGTCAAGCGCAACCTCCAGCGGTTCCCGGCCGACTTCATGTTTCATTTGACGGAACAAGAACTTAGAGGTTCAAGGTCACAATTTGTGACCTTGAACGAGTCTGGCAGGAGGGGTCACAACATCAAGTACCGGCCCTATGCTTTCACCGAACAGGGCGTGGCCATGATTTCCTCCGTGCTGAGGAGCGAGCGTGCCGTGCAGGTCAACGTGGAGATCATGCGTGCCTTCGTGCGACTGCGCGGCCTCATCGCGCACGATCGGCAACTCGCGCGGCGCCTCGACGCGAGATGTTCATGGCATCGCCGCCGGCCAGGCGGACAGGCCACTCGCCTGCGCGCCGCGCCAAAGTTCGCGGTCGTACGTCGCCACGGCGACGGTTTCGCCCAGCGATTCGCTCCACGCGAGCGCCGAGGCGAGGTGCACCGAATCGTAACCGCGCAGGCCGTGCTCCCACGCCAGCGCCGCGGCGCGCGCCGCGAGCGGTTCGCCGAGTTGCAGCCGGACCAGATGTTCCCAGTCGCCATTGAACGCCTGCAGCGCCTTCGCTCCCGCCTCGCGCGTGACGAGCCCGCTGCGCGCCGCCCTGGCGAGCGCCGCAGCGACTTCGGCGCGGCTGATCACCGCCGTGCCGATCGCCTGCGCCGCATTGATCAGGGCGTCAACTTCCGGCGATCCTGCCTCCGCGACGTAGCGCTTCACCAAGGCGCTGGCGTCGAGGTAGACGATCACTCGCGGTCTTCCACCAGCAGTCGCGCGACCGTTTTCCTCCCGAGCAGCTTCGCCACCGGCTTGCGGCGGCGCAGCTTCTGCCCGCTCCATTGCGCCAGCCCCGTGTCGCGCATCGCGGCGAGGCGCCCGCCAAGATCCTGACCCGCCCGATCCTGACCGATCGGCACGATGCGGCCGATCGGCACGCCATGGTCGGTGATGACCACGGACTCACCCTTGCGGGTGAGGCGCAGATAGTGGCTGAGGCGGCTTTTCAGTTCGCGGATGCTGACGAGGGGTTGGGCCATGGGGGCTCCCGGCGGGGACGTCAAATGTAGTCACAGTATAACAGATTGTAGTCACAGGCCGCCGGGCGCCGCCGGGCATCTCGAATCTTGAGGTCACAATTTGTGACCTTGGACGACCGGCGCTACCACTCCCGCCACCCCTTCTGCAGCGGGAAATAAAGCCCCCGGCCCGCCCCGCCCAGCGCTTCCGCATAAGCATCGAGCTGCGCCGCATAGCGCAGCTGCTGCTGGTCCAGGAACGCCTCCACCCCCGCGCCCTCGTGCGCGCTGGCCTTGTAGTCCACCACCCACTTCTTCGAGTCCGCGTCCTCGAAGTACCGATCGATGCGAAAGCTGCGCTCACGGCTGCGCAGCCGGTACTCATTGCGCGCCATCTTCTGCGGCCCGAGCACCCATCGCCCCCGCTCATCCGCCAACGCGTTCTTCAGCCCCAATACCACCAGCGCCGCGGCGCGATCCAGCTCGGCCGGCGCCACGCCCCGGCGCTGCAGCTCGATGACGAAGCGGGAACGAAGTGCATCGACCCGCTTCGCATCCCAGCCGCGCAACTCGTTCTCGGCGATGCGCTGCAACCACGCGTGCACAACGATGCCCGCGTGGCGCACGGTTTCCTTCGCCCAATCGAACGGCGGTGGTTCTTCCTCCCGCCCCTCCTCCGGCGCAGCCCACTTCGCCGCCATCGGAACCGGGGGCATCTCAAAATCCGAAGGCAGCCGCCTCAACTCCCCCGCCGGCAACGACGCCTTTCCCTCCTTCTCCCCCGCCACCGCCGCAGGCAACCTCACCCCCGCCTCCACCGCCGCCCAGGCCAATCCCAATAACGAGCGCCGCGAAGGCATCTTCACCACCCCATCCCCATCCACCTTCACGCAGCCGAGCAAACGCAGCCGCGACTGCGCGCGCGTCGCCGCGACATAAAACAAGCGCCCCGCTTCGATGTCCTCCGCCTCCCGGTCCAGGGACCGCACGTACTGATATAAAGGCTCCCGGTCCCCGCCGGTCTCGTCGATCGGCGCGAGCAGCAGGCGACCCCCAGCTAACGCGCGCCAGGCGAACAAGGGCTTGCGGCCCGAGCGCGGCGCACGATCCAGGCCGGGTACGATGACGGTG
Source organism: Pseudomonadota bacterium (assembly GCA_027624175.1). GTDB lineage: Bacteria > Pseudomonadota > Gammaproteobacteria > Burkholderiales > SG8-39 > JAABQT01. The sequence continues at coordinate 2,416 of JAQBXT010000010.1, forward strand.
TCGAACTCCAGGCCCTTTGCCTTGTGGATGGTCATGATCTCCACCGCCTCGGGGCCGGCCTCTACGTCGGGCAGGGCGTAGAGCTGGTCGAGGCTTTTGGCGAGCTGGCCGAAATCCGTGAGCTCGCCCGCCTCCTCCAGGCGCTCGAGCTCGTCGAAGAAGATTTCGGCGTCCTCCAGGTCGGTGGCATCGCCAACGCAGGCTGGGCCGCCAAGCGCGAGCCAGACGCCCTCGACGCGATCGCGCAGGGTGCCGCGCAGGCGATTCTCCAGGGCAGGCTTGAGGACGGTGACCACGCGCGCAAGGCGCGCCTCGCCCCGGATCAGTTCCCAGACGGTCTGGTCGCGATGGGGCTCGAACAACGCGGAGAGTTCATCCAGCGTCAGCCCGCACCACGGCGCGCGCAGGATCGCGAGCCAGGCGACGCGGTCGGCGAGATGGGTGAGCGCCCGCGTCAGCGCGTACAGGTCCTGCACCACCTGCTTTTCTCCGAGCTGTTCGATCTCCACCGCGCGAAAGCGGATGTCGGCGGCCTTCAGCGCCGGGACGATGGCATCCAGGTGGCTGCGGTTGCGAACCAGGATCGCGGTCTTGCCGCGCGCCTCGGAAAGGAGCTGCACCACGCGCTTCGCTTCGGCCTCGCGATCGTTGAACACTTCCAGCGTCGGCGCGCCCTCCAGGTCCGCGGCCTCGAACGGCACGGAGGGCGAATAGGGCACCGCGCCTGAGGCTTCATCCTCGGCCGCCGGCAGCACCGAAGGAAACACGCGGTTCACCCAATCGACGATCGCGCCCTGCGAGCGGAAATTCGTCGCCAGCGTGAGCGGCTCGAGCGCCACGTTCTCCAGCCCCGCGCGCTGCGCGTGCAGGAACAGGCCCACCTGCGCATCGCGAAAGCGGTAGATCGACTGCATCGGATCGCCCACCACGAACAGCGTGCGCCCGTCGTCCGCCTGCCAGCCGGCGGTCAGGAGGCGCAGCAGGTCCCACTGCGAGTTGGACGTGTCCTGGAACTCGTCCACCAGCAGGTGCTTCACGCGCACGTCCAGCGACAACAGCAGGTCCGTGGGCTCCTCCGGCGTGCCGAGCGCCAGCAGCGCGCCGTGCGCGATCTCGGTGAAATCCACTTCCCCGCGCTCCGCGAACAACAGGCGCAGCTGCGCCACCGCGGGATTGAGCAGCGCGAGGATCGCCTCCAGTGCCTCCCACTGTGCTTCCGCATACACAGCGGGCGGCACAGCGAGCAGCGCCGCGAGCGCCTCCTGCAGGCCGGGGATGGCAGCAAGCTCGGGCGGCGCGGGCTTGGGCTTCTTGCGCCACTCACCCTTCAGCGTCAGCACTTCCTTGGCGAGTTCCGGCGTCGCCTTTGCATGGAGCGCTTGCGCACGGCCGATGAGCCGCGCGCGCTCCTCCTGCAGCGCCGCCTCCAATTCCTTGCGTGTGGGCGCGCCGCCGGTTTTTCGCAACCACTGGTCGCGCCGCTGCAGCATCTCCGCGAGCAGGCTGGTCGCGTCCGCGACGTGGTTGTCCAGGTGCGCGAGCAACCGCGCCACCGGCGGCGTGAGATCAAGAAGCGTGCGCGACGCCGCCTCGCGGTAAAGGTCGGACGCATCCTCCGCCACCCCCGGCTGCGCGCCGAACTTCGCCAGTACCGGCATCTGCGCGGTGAGCGACGCGCACAAGGCGTCGATGGTCTGGATGCGCAGGCGCGGCGCGAGCTCGGGCGACACTTGCTCCGTCACGCGCTTGCGCATCTCGGCCGCCGCCTTCTTGGTAAAGGTGATGGCGACGATCTCCTCGGGCTGCTGCACCGTCCCCAGGAGCTTCAGGTAGCGGTCCACCAGCAGCGCCGTCTTCCCCGAGCCCGCCGGCGCCTGCACGATGAACGAGCGCGTCACCTCCAGCGCGCGATCGCGTTCTTTCTGATCAGCGATGGGTATGCTCATGGCCCCACGCCCGGGGTAACATCTACACTCAAGAGACCATGGCGCTCAAAGGCCGCATCGAGATCAAGCCCGGTGTGATGGGCGGAAAGCCGGTGATTCGCGGCACACGTATCCCGGTGGAATTCATCCTGCGCAAACTCGCCGAGGGCGCAACGGAGGCGGAGTTGATCGATGCCTATCCGACTCTCAGGAAGGGCGATATCGAAGCCGCCATGGCTTGGCAAACAAACGGACTGACCAGATAGAAGCTGATGCGATACGCAATCGTCATCGAAAGAGCCGAAGGAAACTACGGCACCTACGTTCCCGATCTCCCGGGATGCGTCACGGTCGGCGATACGCTCGAAGAAGTTCGCACCCTGATTCGAGAGGCAATCGAGTTCCATCTCGACGGAATGCGCGAGGACGGCACACCGATTCCCAGTCCCAGCAGCCGTGTGGCATACGTGGAAATCGGGCTCTGACCCCGATTTATTCCGGACATGCCGATGAAGATGTGGGACTTTGCCGCCGCGGAAGACGACCGGCGCTTCTCGCCCTACTGCTGGCGCATCAAGCTGGCGCTGGCGCACAAGGGACTCAAGGCCGAAACCATCCCCTGGCGCTTCACGGAGAAAGAGGCGATTGCCGTCTCCGGCCAGGGCATGGTGCCGGTGATCATGGACGACGGGAAGGAAGTGCACGACTCCTGGGCCATCGCCGAGTACCTCGACGAGAAATACCCCGCCACGCCGCTGTTCGAGAGCGCGCAGGCGAAGTCCCTCGCCTTCGTTTTCAAGACCTGGGTGGAGAGCACGCTGCACGGGCCGATCCTGCGCGGCATCGTCGTCGACCTGTTCAACGCGCTGCACGAAAGGGACAAGCCGTATTTTCGCGAGTCGCGCGAGAAGCGCCTCGGCAAGACGCTGGAACAATTCGGCGCCGACCCGCAACAGGCGCTCACCGACCTGCGCACGGCACTCCTGCCGGTGCGCAAGCAACTGGTGCAGGAACCCTACGTCTGCGGCAAGACCCCCGCCTTTGCCGATTACCTCCTGTTCGGCGCCTTCCAGTGGGCGCGCGCCGTGTCGCCGCTGCGCCTGCTCGAGCCCGACGACCCGGTGTACGCCTGGCGCGAACGCATGCTGGACCTGTACGACGGTCTCGCCCGCAAGGCCAAGGGCTACCCGGTCTGGGCCTAGTAATAGAGGGGCGATCATTCTTCGTCGCCTTCGTCGCCGAGCGCACTGACGCGCTCGTACACGCGGCAGAGCGGTTGCAGGTCGCAGTAGCGGCAGGTTTGCAGGAGTCTCTTGGGATCCACTCGCGCATCGCCTGACGCGAAGCCAGAACCCAGCGCCTCGAGCTCCTTCTTCCAGCCTTCGAGCAGCGCCGCCCAGTCCTTGGCGGGCTTCACATCGGGGATCAGGTCCTTGCGGTCCGAGAAACCCATGTAGCGCATCTCGCCGGTTTTCAATCGGGCAAATGCGACCGCTGAGATCGGTTCGGCAGCGTTCAAGGCATATAGAGGGAGCTGCGGGTCGTCGGGGCGCTCGTTCAACCAGTCGTTGGGCGTCGGGCGGCCGGTCTTGTAGTCGATGAGCGCGTGGCCGCCGGCTTCGAGCTTGTCCAGGCGGTCGATGCGGCCGTTGAGTTCAAGGCCTGCAACGGAGAGCTTGCGCTTGTCTTCCATCGCGACCACTTCGAACGGATCCCGCTGCCTTTCCACTTCCAGCCATTCGCGGGCGAGCATGGCCAGGCGCTTGCGTTCAAGCGCGGCGAAAGGCTCTTCCAGTTCGGCTTCGGCAACGGCGGCTCTCGCGGCACGCTCGATCGCGGGTTCGACGTCACCAGTCAAACCAGTGCTGCCTTTCAGTTGAGTCCACAGTTCCTTCATCAGGGTGTGGAGCAGGGAGCCGCGGGCCATGGCGTCCAGACCTTCAACAGGCTCCTCGAGCGCTTCGGCGGCGAGCCGGTGTCTGGCAAATGCCCTGAATGGACACGCTGCTTGATCTGACAGGATTCTTGTTCCGCCCTTCGGGGTCTTTGTACCCAGTGCGGGCGCTTGCCCATCCGTTACTGACTCGATTCGCCGCGCGGCGAAAATCGCATCCCTGTACCGTGCGACGCTCTTTGTCTCCGGCGTTTCCAAAAGCGAGGAAACGCCGGAGATCAATGGAGAACCGATCAGGGCCCGATCCTCTTCATGGGTTGGATGGGACACGATCACCTCAGTTGCCGCGTGCAACCAACCTTCTGTAATTCTCTTTGCCCTTTCCAGCGTCGCCTCCGGCGAGGCTTCGGGAATTCCCGCTTTTCGCTGCAGCGCGGGATGAATGAATGGATTGAGTCTCGAGCGCACGGGCCACACTTCATCAGTCAGCCCGGTTATCCACAGTGCATCGAACTCCAGTCCCAGGGACTCGATGAATCCCAGTACTTGAATCGGCGCATCGGGCGTCTCCGGCTGAAACAGCGCCTCGGCGCATTGCTTGAGACTGGCAAGGGCTTGCCGGAATGACATCTTCGGCGCGACGCGCTCGAGTTTGGCGAATTCGGCCAGGGTCTCGTTGAATTTGGCGCGGGTCTGGTATTCGTCGGAGTCGAGGCTGCGCCCGGGAAATCCCAAGGCCTCCAGCAGCGCGGTGAACTGCCGGCCCCAGTCGTGCGGCGAAGCGTTGTCCTTCCTCGGCACGGCGAACAGGGCTTCGAGCCGCTGGCGCAGAACGGGGCAGCCCTCAATCAATCCAATAAATTTCCCGAGCGTGACCCTCGCAGGTGCCTTCTTCCTCAGCACCACATCCAGCAGCGCGCGCTTCGCGATCTCGGGCTCGGCGCCGTCGATGAAAGGCGAGCGGATGAGTTTGGATGCCTGCTCGAAGGGAATCTCGCCGGCGGCGAGTTCGAGGATGGAGAGCGCGGCGCGAACGAGCGGGTAATCGGCGAGCGGCGCGCCCAGCGAGAGGTTGAACGGCAGGGACTTTTTCTCTGTGCCGGGAAGGTTGTGCGCCGGATGCAGGGTGCGCGCGAAAACGCGTGCGACTTCCTTGCGGCGCAGGCCCAGCTCGGGCACCACGACGCCGATGCGCTGCGCGCCGGCCTCGAGCCTGGCGCGCGCCCACTGCGCGGCGGCGTCGAGTTCCTCGCGGGCGGAGGGAAAGATACGGCGGTGGGCTACGCCCGCCCTGCCCGCGGGCGCGCAGCTCATGACCTCGACGCCGTGCTTCGCGCAGGCGTCGAAGAATTCCTGCTCCTGCGGCGTTACTACGTCGAAGGCGTACGCAACCAGCAGCTTCGGCTTGCGCAGCGCGGCTTCCTTCAGCAGCGGCGCGACGACGTCAGCCAGGCGCGCCGCATCGGTGTTGCCCTCGCGCTCGCAGCGCCGCCCATAGTCGCGCGACCATTCCGCAAAGGCTTTCGCGTCGTCGTTGCCGGGAAAGCTGGCGAGCGCCCCGGCGATGCGCCAGGAATGCGCGAGTTCCCAGGCGCGCAAACAATTGCCCGCGGCCTGCGGCACGGCAAGGAGCGCCTCGCCCCACTTGCTCGCGCGGATTGCGGATTCCCACAGCGCCTGTTCCTGCGCGGCGGTGAGCAAGAGCGGAAGCTTCGCCGCGAGATCCGAGTAGAGCGCGTCTTCGTACAGCCGCTCGACGAATGCGGAAAACGGCAGGATGTCCGCCGTCTCCCAGACCTTCAGGTTCTTTGCGATCTGACCTGCGTCGAACTCGCGCGAGAACTCCTGCGCAAGGCGCCGGTTGGGAGTGACGACGGTGACGCGCGCCGCCTGCCCTTCGGCGAGGCGCGAGAGGAGTTCGGCTTTCCGGACCGGCGCAAAAGACATGCGCCGGAAGTTTAGAGCAGGCGGGTCAGACCACCTTCAACACGCGCCGCAGGAACAGCGCGCCCATGGCGGCCATCACCAGCTGCCCGCCCATGCTGCCGGTGGTCCCCAGGCCCGACGCTGCGAGCCCGACGCCGAAGGTAAAGGCGCCGCCGATCGCGAACACGATGTCGCTCGGGATGCCGAAATTGTTGCCTGCGAGGAACTTGCCCACCACCAAACCGACGACCAAGCCGATCACTACGAACCAGACATACACCATTGAACTCTCCAAGTACCCCCAGCATACGCGCTATCAGAGGGAGAAACGGCCCGGCACTGCCTATAATTACCGATGGACGCCGGGGACGCCCTCCTCCTCGCCCGAGGGCAGTTCGGGCTGAATATCGCGTTCCACATCCTGTTTCCGACCATCAGCATCGCCCTCGCCTGGTACCTGATCGGCTTTCGCGTGAAATATGCACGCACGCAGGACCCGCAATGGCTCGGCACCTACCGGCTGTGGGTGAAGATCTTCGCCCTGACCTTCGCCATGGGGGTGGTCTCGGGCATCACCATGAGCTTCCAGTTCGGCACCAACTGGCCGGGCTACATGCTCAAAGTGGGCAATATTGCCGGGCCGCTGCTGGGCTACGAGGTGCTCACCGCGTTTTTCCTCGAGGCGACGTTCCTCGGCGTGATGCTGTTCGGCATGGAGCGCGTCAGTTCGCGCGTGCACATCTTCTCCTCGGTGATGGTGGCGGCGGGCACCACGCTCTCGGCGTTCTGGATCCTGGCGCTGAACTCCTGGATGCACACGCCGCAGGGCCACGTCATGGACGGCGACGTGCTCATCGCCGGCGACTGGGCGCAGGTGATCTTCAACCCCTCGTTTCCCTACCGCTTCACGCACATGATGCTCGCCTCCGGGCTCACGGCCTCGTTCCTGGTCGCCGGGCTCTCGGCCTGGCGGCTGCTCAAGGCGCCGCAGGATCCGGGCGCGCTGAAGACGCTGCGCACCGGCGTGCTGGTGGCGGCGGTCCTCGCGCCGCTGCAGGTGTTCGTCGGCGACCTGCACGGCTTGAACACGCTCGAGCACCAGCCGGCGAAGATCGCCGCGGTGGAGGCGATCTGGAACACGCAGAAAGGCGTGCCGCTGGTGCTGTTCGCCATCCCGAACGAGGAAACGAAGCGCAACGACTACGCCATCGAGGTGCCGAAGCTCGCGAGCTTCGTGCTCAAGCACGACCTCGACGCTGAGCTGCAGGGCCTGGACGCCTTCGCCCCCGACCACCCGCCGGTGGCGCCGGTGTTCTTCGCCTTCCGCCTGATGGTCGGCGTGGGCATGCTGATGCTCGCGCTCGCCTGGTTCGGCGCCTGGTGGCTGCGCAAGCGCACGCCGCCCGGCTGGCTGCTGTGGGCCTTCGCCGGCATGACCTTCTCGGGCTGGATCGCGACGCTCTCGGGCTGGCTGGTGACCGAGATCGGGCGCCAGCCCTGGCTGGTGACGGGCATCCTGCGCACTGAGGACGCCGTCGGGCGCGTGCCGGACGCGGCGCTCGGTGCGAGCTTCGCCGGCTACCTGCTGGTCTACGGCGTAATGCTCGTCGCCTACGTGGTGGTGCTTACGCACCTCGCGCGAGAAGGCGCGCAGCCATGACGCTCGACCTGCCGCTGATTTTCGCCATCCTCATGGGCGCCGCCATGCTGGCGTACGTCGTGCTGGACGGGTACGACCTCGGCGTGGGCATGCTGATGCCGGCCGCCACCGATGCGGAGCAGGACGTGATGGTGGCCTCGATCGGCCCGTTCTGGGACGCGAACGAAACCTGGCTGGTGCTCGGCGTGGGGATTCTGCTCATCGCCTTTCCCGCCGCGCATGGCTACATCCTGGGTGCGCTCTACCTGCCGGTGGCCGCGATGCTCACCGGCCTGATGTTGCGCGGGGTGGCGTTCGAGTTGCGCGTGAAAGCGCTGGGCTGGCACGCCGAGCTGTGGAACTGGCTGTTCTGGTTCGGCTCCTTTCTCGCTTCCTTCGCGCAGGGCTACATGCTCGGGCGCTACCTCACCGCCTTCCAGCCGGGCTGGGGCTACGCGTTGTTCTCGCTGCTGGTGGGCGCGGCGCTGTGCGGCGGCTACGTGCTGCTCGGCGCCACCTGGCTGATCCTGCGCACCGAGGGCGAACTGCAGCGAAAAGCGCGTGCCTGGACCAAGTGGGGCCTCGCCTGGGTGGCGCTCGGCGTCGCGCTGGTGAGCCTCGCCACGCCGCTCGCCAGCCAGCTGGTGTACGCGCGCTGGTTCGATTTCCCGCGCACGCTGTGGCTGATGCTGTTGCCGCTCGCCTCGCTCGCGGCCTGGCTGTGGATCTGGAGGTCAGTGGCGAGCTCGGAGTGGAAGCCCTTCGCCGGCGCGGTGGCGATCTATGTCCTCACCTTCGCCGGGCTCGCCTACAGCGTGTTCCCCTACGTGGTGCTGGGCTGGCTCACCATCTGGGAAGCCGCGGCGCATCCCTCGGCACTCAAGGTCGTGCTCGCCGGCGCGCTGGTGGTCCTACCCTTCCTCGTCGGCTACACCGTATTCGCCTACCGCGTGTTCCGCGGCAAGGCGAAAGCAGGACTGTACGGACATTAAATAGGGACAGACCTCATTTTTTTAAAAATGAGGTCTGTCCCTATTTCTCCAGCAGGTGGTTTTTCTCCTTCACCTTCGCCCATTCGTCGGCGTCGGCCGGGGCGGGCTTGCGCTCGATGATCGGCTTCCAGCCCGCGGCGAGCTCCTTGTTGCGCGCGATCCACGCCTGCTGGGCGTCGGGCACGTCGTCCTCGGCGAAAATCGCCTCGACCGGGCATTCGGGCACGCACAGGGTGCAGTCGATGCACTCGTCCGGGTCGATCACCAGCATGTTCGGCCCCTCGCGGAAGCAGTCGACCGGGCACACGTCCACGCAGTCGGTGTACTTGCACTTGATGCAGCTTTCGGTGACCACGTAAGTCATCGGGGCGGCAAAGCCTGCGAAGGCAAAAAGGTTAATGGAGTCAGTAGTTTAGCATAGAGATTTGGATTCCCGGGCCGTCGCCCCCATAATACGGGCTCCCCCCGCAAGGCCCAGAGGAGTTATGAGCAGCAGCAAGCACATCCAGCATGTGACGGACGACAGTTTCGAGCCGGAGGTCCTCAAATCCGAGGTCCCGGTCCTGGTGGACTACTGGGCCGAGTGGTGCGGCCCCTGCAAGTCGATCGCCCCGATCCTCGACCAGGTGGCCCAGGAATACGACGGGCGCCTGAAGATCGCCAAACTCAACGTGGATGAGAACCAGCAGGTGCCGGCCAAGTTCGGCATCCGCGGCATTCCCACCCTGATGCTGTTCAAGAACGGCAACCTCGAAGCCACGCGCGTGGGCGCGCTGTCCAAGTCCCAGCTCACCGCGTTTCTTGACAGCAATATCTAAACCCCTTAGTCTGCGCGGCAAATCCGCCCCGGCAACAACCGGGGCGGCGCGACACAAGAGCAGCACCGGTAGCAAGCAGTAGCAGGTTCCCTGCGCCGGGTCAGGCGCACTTCCCCTAAAGAAGTCGGCACGTCCCGAGGCTTCATTTCGATCGGCCCATGCACCTCTCAGAACTCAAGAGTCAGCACGTCACGCAGTTGGTGGAAACCGCGGTCGAGAACCAGATCGACAACGCGAACCGCATGCGTAAGCAGGACCTGATCTTCGCGCTGCTGAAAAACCAGGCGAAGAAGGGCGAATCCATTTTCGGCGACGGCACGCTGGAAGTGCTGCCCGACGGCTTCGGCTTCCTGCGCTCGCCCGAGACCTCGTACCTCGCGAGCACGGACGACATCTACGTCAGCCCCTCGCAGATCCGCCGCTTCAACCTGCACACCGGCGACACCATCGAGGGCGAGATCCGCACCCCCAAGGACGGCGAGCGCTACTTCGCCCTGGTCAAGGTGGACAAGGTCAACGGCGAGGCGCCCGAGGCGGCCAAGAACAAGATCCTGTTCGAGAACCTCACGCCCCTGCATCCGGACGAGGTGTTCAAGCTGGAGCGGGAGATCAAGGCCGAGGAGAACACCACCGGGCGCGTGATCGACATCGTCGCGCCGATCGGCAAGGGCCAGCGCGGCCTGATCGTCAGCCCGCCCAAGGCCGGCAAGACGGTGATGCTGCAGCACATCGCCCACGCCATCATCGCCAATCATCCCGAGGTCTCGCTCATCGTGCTGCTGATCGACGAGCGCCCGGAGGAAGTGACCGAAATGAGCCGCTCGGTGCGCGGCGAAGTGGTCGCCTCGACTTTCGACGAGCCGGCCTCGCGCCACGTGCAGGTCGCCGAGATGGTGATCGAGAAGGCCAAGCGCCTGGTCGAGCACAAGAAGGACGTGGTGATCCTGCTCGATTCGATCACGCGCCTGGCGCGCGCCTACAACACCGTCGTGCCGGCCTCGGGCAAGGTGCTCACCGGCGGCGTTGACGCCAATGCGCTGCAAAAGCCCAAGCGCTTCTTCGGCGCCGCGCGCCACGTCGAGGAAGGCGGCTCGCTCACCATCATCGCCACCGCGCTGATCGACACCGGCAGCCGCATGGACGACGTGATCTACGAAGAGTTCAAGGGCACCGGCAACATGGAAATCCATCTCGACCGGCGCATGCACGAGAAGCGCATCTTCCCGGCGATCAACGTCAACCGCTCCGGCACGCGCCGCGAGGAACTGCTGATCCCCAAGGAGCTGCTGCAGAAGATCTGGGTGCTGAGGAAGCTCCTGTTCCCCATGGACGAGCTCGAAGCGGCCGAATTCCTCATCGACAAGCTCAAAGCCACCAAGAACAATGCCGAGTTCTTCGACTCGATGCGCCGCGGCTGAGCCGCCGCGCATTGACCTAAGTTCATGATTTCTGTATAGTTCGCGCCTTTTCCGAAGCCACCCACGCCATGAAACCCACGGGCCATCCCGAATACCAGCCGGTGATCTTTCTCGACACCAGCTCGAACCACAGCTTTCTTTCGCGCTCCTCCATCGACACCAAGGGCCGCGAGACGATGAAATGGACCGACGGCCTCAGCTACCCGGTGGTCAAGGTCGAGGTGTCCTCGGAGTCGCACTCCTACTACACCGGCAAGCAGAAGATCGTCGACACCGCCGGACGCGTGGAGAAATTCAAGCGCCGCTACACCAAGGCGAAAAAGCCCGCCTGAGCCGGCTTTCGTCGATCCGCACCCGAGGCAGCTACGGCTGCCTTTTTGCTTTCCGGCCCTAGAATGCGCGCATGATCCCCCGTCTTGCGCTGCCGCCCGTGCCCGCGGTGCTGGCGCTGATGGCGCTGGCCTTCGTGCTTCCGGGCCTCGTCGGCCACGATCCCTGGAAGACCTTCGACGTGATCGGCATCGAGATCGCGCACCAGATGCACCTCTCGGGCGACTGGGTGGTGCCGCGCGTCGCCGGCGAACCCTGGCTCGAGGATCCGCCGCTGTACCACTGGATCGCGATGGCCTTCGGCAAGCTGCTGGGCTGGGCGATTCCGTTTCATGGCGCCGCGCGCCTGGCGAGCGGGCTGTGCGTGCTCGCCGCGCTGTGGCTGTTGTACCGCACCGCCGGCGCCGCCGCGCCCCTGCTGCTCCTGGGCTCCATCGGCCTGATGACGCACGCGCACGAAGCACTGCCCGAACTGGCCGCGCTCGCCGCCGTATGCGCCGCGTACGCAGTGCTGCCGCGCGCCCACGAGCGCCCGGTGATGATGGGCGCGGCGTTCGGCGCGGCGCTCGGCCTCGCTTTCCTCGCCCTCGGTCCCATGGTGCCCGCGGCGCTCGCGCTGGCAGTACTTGCCGCGCACGCGGTGTGCGAGCGCTGGCGCACGGCGCGCGCGCTGCCCTTTCTGCTCTCGGCGCTGCTCGCCGGCGCGCTGCTGGCGGCGAGCTGGCCGTTCGCGCTGGCGCAGCGTGCGCCCGAATTGCTCGACGCCTGGTGGTCGCTCGCCACGCAACCGCGCGGCGGCGTGCTCGAGAACCTGCGCTACTTCGCCGTCGCGAGCGGCTGGTTCGCCTGGCCGGCGTGGCCGCTCGCCGCCTGGGTGCTGTGGGCCAAGCGCCGCGAATGGCGCGAGCCGCGCCTGTTCGTGCCGGCGGTGGCGTTCGTGCTCAGCTTCGCCGCGCTGGTGGCCACCGGGCCGGCGCAGGACGTCAACGTCATCGTGCTCCTGGTACCGCTCGCGCTGCTCGGCGCCGAGGCGGTCGGGCTGCTGCGGCGCGGCGCGGCGGCGGCGCTGGACTGGTTCGGCGTCATGTGCTTCACCTTTTTCGCGGGCCTGGTGTGGCTCGGCTACCTCGCCATGATGGCCGGCGTGCCGCCCAAGATCGCCCACAACTTCGCCAAGATCGCGCCCGGATTCATCCCGCGGTTCGAGGCGCTGCCCCTTCTCCTCGCGCTGGCCCTGACGCTGGGCTGGCTGTACGTGGCCTTGTTCACCGCGCCGTCCCCGTTTCGCGGGGTGACGCGCTGGGCGGCCGGCGTGGTCGTGCTGTGGGGCTGCTTCGCCACGCTGTGGCTGCCCTGGGCGGACTACCAGAAGACTTACCGCACGGTAGCGCTGCAACTGAGCAGCAAGGTCCCGGCGAACGCCGGCTGCATCGCCGGCCAGAATCTCGGCCCCGCGCAGCGCGCGGCACTCAGCTACCACGTCGGCCTGCGCACCGAGCCCGCGCAGCGGGCGGGCGCGGCCGACTGCCGCTTGCTGCTGGTGCAGGGCCGCCCGGGCGATGAGCGCGACGGGTCGAACGCGGCCTGGTCCAAGCTCGCCGATGTCGGCCGCCCCGGCGACAAGTCCGAACGCTACCGCCTGTATAGTCTCGATACGCCATGAACACCCCCTCCACTGTCCCGCCCACCGACTGCCCGGCCTGGGCAAAGCTCGCCGCCCACGCCGGGAGCTGGAAGGACGCGCGGCTCGCCGACCTGTTCGCCGGCGACGCGGGCCGCGGCGTGCAATTCGTCGCGCGGGCACCGGGACTGGAACTGGACTATGCGCATCAGCGCATCGGCGCGCTGACGCTGCGCTTGTTGACGCAACTCGCCGGCGAGCGCGGCCTCGCGGACTGGCGGCGCGCGCTGTACGCGGGCGAGCCCGTCAACTCCACCGAAGCACGCCCCGCCTGGCACACGGCGCTGCGCGCGCGCGACGCCGCGCCCGTGGAGGTGAAGAAAACTCTGGCGCACATGCGCGAGCTGGCGCAGGGCCTGAAGGGCGTGCGCCGCATCGTGCATTTGGGCACCGGCGGCTCCGACCTCGGGCCGCGGCTGCTGATGGATGCGCTGGGTGACAAAGCTGCGCTGGAAGTGCGCTTTGCCGCCAACATCGACCCGCTGGATCTGGAGCGCGCGCTGCGCGGCGCGGAGCCCGCGAGCACGCTGGTGGTCGCGGTGTCCAAGAGCTTCAACACCGCCGAGACCCTCGCCAATGCCTGCGCCGCGAAAACCTGGCTCGGCGGGCGCGGCCGCATGATCGCGGTGACCGCCAACGAGGCCGCGGCGCGCGCCTTCGGCGCCGCCGAGGTGCTGCCGATGTGGGACTGGGTCGGCGGGCGCTATTCGGTGTGGTCGGCGGCGAGTTTCAGCGCGCTTGCCGCGCTCGGCGCCGGGGCGTTCGACGAGTTCCTCGCCGGCGCCAACGACATGGACCGGCATTTCTACGACACGCCGCTCGAGCAGAACCTGCCCGCGCTGCTCGGCCTGCTCGGCGTGTGGAACGTGAATTTCCTGCACGCGCCCACGCACTGCGTGCTGCCCTACGCGCACGCGCTGCGCCTGGTGCCCGCCTACCTGCAGCAGCTGGAGATGGAATCCAACGGCAAGCGCGTCGACCGCGAAGGGCGTACGCTCGGCTACGCCACCGCGCCGGTGCTCTGGGGCGGCGAAGGCACGGTGGGTCAGCATTCCTTCCACCAACTCCTGCATCAGGGCACGCAGGTGGTGCCGGCGGACTTCATCGTCGCCGGTGCGAGCGCCGAGCTCGACGCCAACGCCCTGGCGCAGTCGCGCGCCCTGGCCTTCGGCACCGCCGACCCGGCCCTGCCCCCGCACAAGCGCTATCCCGGCAACCGCCCCTCGAGCACGCTGCGCCTGGAGAAGCTGGATGCGCGCCACCTCGGGCGTCTGCTCGCCGCCTACGAGCACAAGGTGTTCACGCAAGGCGTACTCTGGAACATCAACAGCTACGACCAATGGGGCGTCGAGCTGGGCAAGCACCTCGCCGACGAAATACTCAACAGGAGGACGTGACGCATGGACCAGGAAACCTTCAACCTCAGCATCCGCAAGTTCCTGAAAATGGTGGGCGTGAATTCGCAGCGCGAAATCGAGCAGGCGGTGCAGCAGGCGCTCGCCGCGGCCAAACTCAAGGGCGACGAGACGCTTGCCGCGCGCGTGACGCTCGAGATCCCGGCAGTGGGCGTGAAGGTGCCGTTCGAGGGTGAAATAAAGCTAAAATAACTGCGCGCATCGGCATGGACGCGATGCGCCCTGCGATGCGCTGGAGGCCCCGATGAACAAGCCGCGCGAATTCGACCACACCGTGCTCGCCGAGCTGCAGGCGCTGCTCGGGGACCGGGTGACCACCTCGGCGGGCATCCGCGAGCACCACGGCAAGGACGAGTCCTACTTCCCTTATGCGCCGCCAGACGCGGTGGTGTTTCCGCTATCCACCGAGGAAGTGCGCGACATCGTCAACATCTGCCGGCGGCACCACGTGCCGATGATCCCTTACGGGGTGGGCACCTCGCTCGAGGGCCACATTCTCGCCATCCACGGCGGCGTGTGCGTCGACATGGGCCGCATGAACCAGGTGCTGGCGGTGCACGAGGAGGACATGGACGCGGTGGTGCAGGCCGGCGTGACGAGAAAGCAGCTGAACGAGTACATCAAGCACACGGGCCTGTTCTTCGCCATCGACCCGGGCGCCGACGCGACCCTGGGCGGCATGACCGCCACGCGCGCCTCGGGCACCAACGCGGTGCGCTACGGCACCATGCGCGAGAACGTGCTGTCGCTGAAGGTGGTGCTGGCCGACGGCCGCATCATCCAGACCGCGCGCCGCGCGAAGAAGTCTTCGGCGGGCTACGACCTGACGCGGCTGTTCGTCGGCTCGGAAGGGACCTTGGGCATCATCACCGAGGTGACGGTGAAACTGCACCCGGTGCAGGCCGCGATGTCGGCGGCGGTGTGCGCCTTTTCGAGCGTGAAAGGCGCGGCCGATACCGTGATCCAGACGCTGCAATCGGGTGTTCCAATCGCGCGCAGCGAATTACTGTGCGCGACCACCATGGCGGCGCTCAACCGCCACAACAAGACCAGCCACCGCGAAATGCCGACGCTGCTGCTCGAGTTCCACGGCACCGAAGCGGGCGTCATCGAGCAAGCCGAGATGGTGCAGGAGATCGCCAGGGAAAACGGCGGCCTGGACTTCCAGTGGGCGACCAAACCCGAGGAGCGCACCAAACTGTGGGAGGCGCGCCACAACGCCTACTTCGCCTGCCTGCAGCTCAAAGCCGGCTCGCGCGCCATTTCGACGGACGTTTGCGTGCCGATTTCGCGCCTCGCCGAGTGTATCGTGGAGACCACCAAGGACATCGAGAAGGCCTCGATGCCGATTCCGCTGTTCGGGCACGTCGGCGACGGCAACTTCCACCTCGTGATCCTGATCGACCCGGCGAGCAAGAAGGACATGGAGGAAGCCAAGACGATCAACCAGCGCGTGGTGAAGCGCGCGCTCGCCATGGAAGGCACCTGCACCGGCGAGCACGGCATCGGCATCGGCAAGCAGGCCTACCTGGTGGAAGAGCTGGGCGAGGCGGTGGACCTGATGCGCGACCTGAAACGCGTGTTCGATCCGGAAAACCTGCTCAACCCCGGCAAGGTCGTCCCGTTACAGTGAGCGCGGATAAATAGGGACAGACCTCATTATTCTCATTTGCAAATGAGAATAATGAGGTCTGTCCCCATTTAAATGGTCATGATGGTCTTGCGGTAGTACTTCAGCTCCTCGATCGAATCGAGGATGTCGGCGAGCGCTTCGTGCTTGCCTTCCTTCGTCAGGCCCTTGGCGATTTCGGGCTTCCAGCGCTTCACCAGCTCCTTCAGCGTCGACACGTCCAGGTTGCGGTAGTGGAAGTAGGTTTCCAGCCGCGGCATCCAGCGCGCTAGGAAGCGGCGGTCCTGGCAGATCGAGTTGCCGCACATGGGCGAAACCCCCGCCCCCACGTGCGGCGCGAGGAATTCCAGCATGCGCGCTTCCACCGTCGCCTCGTCCAGGGTCGAGGCCTTCACCTTGTCGATGAGCCTGGACTTGCCGTGCACGCCCTTGTTCCATGAATCCATCGCCGCCAGCACCTCGTCGGGCTGGCGCAGCACCAGCACCGGGCCCTCGGCGATCACTTCGAGCTGCGCGTCGGTGACCAGCAGCGCGATTTCGATGATGCGGTCGGAGTCGGGCGTGAGGCCCGTCATCTCCATGTCGATCCAGATCAGGTTGTTCTGGTCCGCCAGCATGACGTATTCTCTCACGGCGTGACCAATGCTTTTACCTGGACCTTCCTTGCGGCACTCGCGGCCGCGACGCTGACGCGCCTGTGGCTGGCGCGGCGCCAGGTGGCGCACGTGCGCGCGCATCGCGGCGCGGTGCCGCCCACCTTCGCCGAGTCCATCGGGCTGCCGGCGCACCAGAACGCGGCCGACTACACGGTGGCCAAGGTGCGCCTGGGCGTGGCGGACCTTATGATCGGCGTCGCGGCGCTGCTCGCGCTGACGCTGGGCGGCGTGCTGCGCTGGCTGTCCGGGCAATGGGCCGGCGTGTTCGAGGCGGGCGGCCTGTGGCACGGCGTGGCGCTGGTGGCGAGCGTCGCGCTGCTGCTGTCCGCGCTGGAGCTGCCGCTGTCCGTCGCGCGCACGTTCGTGGTGGAAGCGCGCTTCGGCTTCAACCGCATGACCCCGGCGCTGTTCCTCGCCGACCTGGCGAAGCACACGCTGCTCGGCGCGGCGCTCGGCCTGCCGCTGCTGATGCTGGTGTTGTGGCTGATGCAGCGCATGGGCGAATGGTGGTGGCTCACCGTCTGGCTCGCCTGGATGGGATTCAACCTGCTGATCCTGCTGATCTACCCGACGTTCATCGCGCCGCTGTTCAACAAGTTCGCGCCGCTCGAGGATCCCGCGCTCGCCGGGCGCATCGACGCGTTGCTCGCGCGCTGCGGCTTCAGGTCGAAGGGCCTGTACGTGATGGACGGTTCGCGGCGCTCGGCGCACGGCAATGCCTATTTCACCGGCTTCGGCGCGGCCAAGCGCATCGTGTTCTTCGACACGCTGCTCTCGCGCCTCGCGCCCGCGGAAGTGGAGGCAGTGCTGGCGCACGAGCTGGGCCACTTCCGTCGCCACCATGTCTGGAAGCGCATCACGCTGCTGTTCGCCCTGTCGCTCGCCCTGTTGTGGGTGCTCGGGCGCCTGATCGGCGAGCCCTGGTTCTACGACGGCCTGAATGCGGGCGCGCCCGGCGCGGCGACCGGACTGCTGCTGTTCGTGCTGGTGCTGCCGGTGTTCACCTTCTTCCTGCAGCCCTTCACCAGCCTGTATTCGCGCAAGCACGAGTTCGAAGCCGACGCGTACGCAGCTGCGCATGCCAGCGCCGCCGAGCTGGTCAAGGCGCTGGTGAAGCTGTACCGGGACAACGCGGCCACGCTCACGCCGGACCCGCTGCATTCGGCGTTCTACGACTCGCATCCGCCCGCCGCCACGCGCATCGCGCGGCTGCAGGCCAGTTCCTAGGAGGGGGCCATGGAAACGCTTGCCAAACGCAAGTGCAGGCCCTGCGAGGGCGGCGCGCCCGCCTACAGCGCGCAGCAGGCGGGCGACCTGCTGAAACAACTCAAAGGCTGGATCCTCGAGGACGGCAAGCTGGTGAAGCTCTACCCGTTCGGCAATTACCACCACACCATGGCGTTCGTGAACGCGCTGGCCTGGATCTCGCACCGCGAGGATCACCATCCCGACCTCGCCGTGGGCTACAACCAGTGCCGCGTCACCTACTGGACGCACGCCGTCGGCGGGCTGTCGGAAAACGATTTCATCTGCGCGGCGAAATGCGACGCGCTGTTCGAGCTCTAGCCCTGCGCGTCTTCAGCTCATACGACCTGTCCGCCGCGCACCATGCGCGCAACCTGCTGGAGGCCGAGGGCATCCCGGCCGAAGTGCGCAACGAGCGCCTGGGCTCCGCCATGGGCGAGCTGCCGCCGGCCGAGTGCCAGGTGGAGGTATGGGTCATCGACGGGGCGGATGCCGAACGCGCCGAGCGCCTGCTGCGCGAAGGCGTGCCGGTGCGCGGCGCGCCCTGGATCTGCGGCGGCTGCAGCGAGCGCCTGGAGCCGCAATTCACCCAGTGCTGGCATTGCGGCGCGCTGCGCCGCTAGAAGATGCGCGCGAGGCCGAGCAGCAGGATCAGGAATATCCACACCACCAGGGCGCGCCATACCAGCCCGACCAGGCTGTCCAGGAACGGGCCGTCGGCCGTGTCGCCCACGCCCAGCTCGGGCCGCACCTCCACCCCATCGATCGCCGTAAGCGGCATGCCCAGGCGTACGCCCATCGCGCCCGCGGCCGCGGCGAGCACCACGCCGGCGTCGGGATCGGGCCAGCCCGGCGCCTGTGTACGCCAGCAGTAGATCGCGTCCTCGAAATCCCCGACCACGGCGAACGACGCCGCGGTGAGGCGCGCCGCGGGCCACTCCAGCGCGCGGTAGACGCGCTCGGCGCTGTCGCCGAACGCGCCCAGGCCGCGCCAGCGCCGGCGCAGGAAGAGCGCCAGGCGGTACAGGATGGCGCCGCTCGGGCCGGGCAGCAGGACGAACCAGAACAGCACGCCAAACACGTGCTGGTGCGAAGCGACCAGCGCCTCCTCCAGCGCGAGGCGGATCACCTCCTCGCGGCTGCGGTGCTGTGCCGGCTCGCCGCGCCAGGCGCCAATCAGCTCGCGCGCACGGTCCACGTCCCCGGCGCGGATCGCCATCTGCAGGTCGGTGAAGTAGTGGCTGAACTGGCGGAAGCCGAGCGTCAGGTACAGCGCGACGACGTTGAAGGCGAGCGCGAGCAGCGGGCTGACCCAGAGCAGCGCGTAGTACAAGGCGAGCGAAGCCGCGAGCGCCGGCAGGACCGCCACCAGCCAGGCGATGGTGCCCTGGCGCGAGGCGCCGGCGTTGAAAGAACGCTCCGGCCAGTTGGCCCAGCGCGCCAGCAGCGCGAAGTACGCCTTGCGATCGCCCAGCGGACGCCATTGCTCCAGCGCCAGCGCCGCAACGATGGCGAGCAGGCTCATCGCACGCCCGCCGACTGCAGCAGGTGGCGGTACAGGTTGACCAGCATCCCGGCAGTGGCGCCCCAGATGTAGTGCTCGCCGTACGGGATGGCGAAATAGTGCACGGTGCGGCCCTGGAACTCGCGCGCGTGCCGCTGGTGGTTGGCAGGGTCGAGCAGGAAGGACAGGGGTACCTCGAAGGCCGCGTCGACCTCGTGCGCGTCCAGGCGCAGCTCGAACGGCGGCGACACCAGCGCCACCACCGGCGTGATGCGAAAACCGGTGCGCGTGTGGTAATCGGACAGCTTGCCCAGCAGCTCGATGCGCTGCGCGTCGAGGCCGATCTCCTCGCGCGTCTCGCGCAGCGCGGTGGCCTCGGCGTTGCCGTCGCCCGGCTCCACGCGCCCGCCGGGGAAGCTGATCTGGCCCGAGTGCTCCCGCAGGTGCGCGGTGCGGCGCGTCAGCAGCACCGTCAGCGCCTCCGGCCGCGCCACGATCGGCACCAGGACCGACGCGGGTTTGCGCGCCGCCCCTGCGCGCCCGGCGCCGGTCCCCTGGTCGCCATACAGCGTTTCCCCCGGGGTGCCCGCACTGGAGAAGTGGCGGCGCAGCCAGGACGCGTCCAGCTCGATCGGATTGTCGTCGATCAGCGTCGCCCGCATGTGGAATGTTGTCCCGTCGGCACCTGTTAGCTATCCAGCCCGGATGATAATGCGTCCAGGCCCACCAACCCGACTAAGGAGTACGCAATGAAGAAACTTGCCATGTTCGCCGCGCTGGCCTTTGCCAGCACCGCGGCCTTCGCCTTTCACTGCCCCGCCGACATGAAAAAGATCGACGCCGCCCTGGCGAAGAAGCCGGCACTCTCCGCCCAGGAGATGAGCGAGGTGCAGAAGTATCGCGCCGAGGGCGAGGCATTCCACAAGGGCGGCAAGCACCAGGACTCGGTGGACACGCTGGCCAAGGCGATGAAGATCCTGAACGTCAAGTAGCGTCCGGCAGAGAGCAAATGAAAACGCCGCCCACGGGCGGCGTTTTCTTTCAGATGCGTAGGGTGGGCCCCGGCCCACCCTACGGCAGCAGAATCACCGAACCGGTGGTCTTGCGCCCCTCCAGGTCGCGGTGCGCCTGCGCCGCGTCGGTGAGCTTGTAGCGCGCCGTGGTCTCGATTTTCACCTTGCCGGACTGCACGATGTCGAACAACGCCTTGGAGCGCTCGACCAGGTCTCTGCGGCTCGCGATGTAGGTCCCGAGCGTCGGGCGCGTGACATAGAGCGAGCCCTTGGCCGATAGTACTCCCAGGTTCATCGGCGCCACCGGGCCAGAGGCGTTACCGAAGGTCACCATCAGGCCGCGCGGCTGCAGGCAATCCAGCGAGCCTTCCCAGGTCGCCTTGCCGACACCGTCGTAAACCACCGGCACGCCCTTGCCGCCGGTGATCGCCTTCACCTTCTCGACGAAATTTTCCGTGGTGTAGTTGATCACGTGATCGGCGCCGTGCGCCTTGGCGAGCGCCATCTTCTCCGCGGAGCCGGCCGTGGCGATGGTGGTAACGCCAAGCGCCTTCAGCCATTGGCAGGCGATCAGGCCGACGCCGCCGGCGGCAGCGTGCCACAGCACCGTGTCGCCCTTTTTCACCGAGTAGGTGCTGAAAATGAGGTAGTGGACGGTAAGGCCCTTCAGCAGCATCGAGGCCGCCTGCTCGTCGGTGATGCCCTGCGGCAGTTTCACCATGCGATCGGCCGGCACCACGCGCTGCTCGCAGTAGGACCCCAACAGGCCGGTGTAGGTGATGCGGTCGCCCGCTTTCAGATCCGTCACGCCCGCCCCCACCGCTTCCACGAGGCCCGTGCCCTCGTTGCCAGCAGTCTGCGGCAACTGCATCGGATACAGCCCGGAGCGCTGGTAGGTATCGACGAAATTGACACCGATCGCCGTGTGGCGGATGCGCACCTGTCCCTGCCCCGGTGCGCCCACCTCGACATCCTCGTACTGCAGCACTTCGGGTCCGCCGGTCTTGTGGAATCTCACTGCCTTGGTCATCGTGATGCACTCCTCGTTGAAATTGGATTCAGTCCTTGGTCTTTTTCGGTTTACCACGCTTGCCTGGCGCGACCGGTTCGTCCGGCGGCGGCACGTTGCCCGCCATCGCCTGCTGCATCGCGGCCCACGGCCACAGCAGGTTGCCGGCTGCGGTATTGGCGCCCGCCGCGGCGAAATCCGCCAGCGCGGCCTCGCTGCCGCCGGCGCGCATCGCCACCAGGGCGGCGCGCTGCACTTCGAGCCCCTGGATAGCGAACCGTACCATGTTGAGGTTCATCGACAGCCATGCCTCCACGGATTTGAGGTCGGCGACGCGCTTTTCCACCTCTTTCGGGTCGAAGGTGGGCATCGCCATGCCCGGCACCGGCAGGCCGAGCGGCCCCCAGAGGCGGCGGAAGATCTCGAACGGATCCTGGGGCGGTGTCTGCTCAGCCATGTTCGCTCCGTCGGTCATTTGAAGAATTCCTGCACCTCGGACTCGCGCGCCAGGGTGTCCTGGTAGCCCAGGTCGATCAGCGCCCGGCAGAAAGACTCCTCGAACAGGAGGTAGCTCGCCAGGTTGGAACCCGCGCGCGACAGCGCGCCGGTCGGGCGCAGGATGAAGCGTACGCTGCGCGGCAGGTCGTGGATGAAGCGCGTGGCGATGCGCTCGATCGGCTGCGACGGGGTGATGAACAGGACCTTCACCGGACGCAGCATGAGGTTGGAGCCTTCGAGCTTTTCCTTCGGGATCAGCCCGACAGTGCGGTTGATGCGCTCCAGGCGCTCGATATCCACCGCCAGGCTGTCGAGAAAGATGGAATTGAGCGCATGGCCCGCGATCTGCGCGAGCGATGGGTAGATATTTGAGCGTGCGCGCACCTGGTCGCGGCTCTGGCGTCCGGTGCCGACGATGAGCACGCGGTCGGCGCCGAGGTGCAGCGCCGGGCTCACCGGGGCGATCTGGCGCATCGAGCCGTCGCCGAAGTACTCGCGGTGCAGCTTCACCGCGGGAAAGATGAATGGCAGCGAGGCGGAGGCAAGCAGGTACTCCTGTTTCAGCACCACCGCGGCGCCGATGCGCTGGTTGCGTTCCCAGCCTTCCAGTCCCGAGCCCCCCTGGAAAAAGGACACGCTCTGGCCGGAGGTGTAGCCCGAGGCAGTGACGCACACCGCGTACAGCGCACCCGCGTCGATGTTTTCCTGGATGCGCTCGAACGGCAGGCTGTGCGCCAGCATGTCGCGCAGGGGCGAGTTGTCCAGCAGCGAGGCCGGGTTGCTGCGCGACAGCCATATCATCGCGGCAAACCAGCGCGCACCGCTGCGCATGATGCTCGGCGCATCGGTGCGGTACACGTGCTCGCAGCGCATGTGCTCCCACACTTCGAGCAGGTTGGCCACCGCGCGCGGGAAGTCGTCGGCATACACCGCCAGCGTTGCCGCATTGATCGCCCCTGCCGAGGTGCCGCACAGGATCGGGAACGGGTTGCGCACCGGATTGCCGAGGATGTCGCGCACCGCCTTCACCACGCCCACCTGGTACGCGGCGCGCGCGCCGCCGCCGGTCAGCACCAGGCCGGCGCGCGGCTTGGCGCGAGCCTGCGGCAGGGCCGTCACTTCGCTCGCGCCCGCGCTGCTCGCCATGGCCTCTAGAACAGGCTCGGCTCCACGCCGGCGCGCGGCGCGTTTGCGTCCACCACCGTAAGCGCGGTCATGTTGACGACACGCCGCACCGTTGCCGACGGCGTGAGGATGTGCGCCGCGCGCGCCGCGCCGAGCAGGATCGGGCCGATGGTGACGCCGTCGCCCGCCGCGGTCTTGAGCAGGTTGAAGGCGATGTTGGCGGCATCGAGCGTCGGCATGATGAGCAGGTTGGCCGGGCCCCTGAGGCGCGAGTTCGGAAATACCTTGAGCCGGATTTCCTCCGACAGCGCGGCGTCGCCGTGCATCTCCCCTTCGACCTCCAGGTCCGGGGCACGCTCCTGCAGGACGGCGAGCGCGCTCTGCATCTTGCGCGCGGACGCCAGGTCGAGCGAGCCGAAATTCGAGGCCGAGAGCAGCGCCACCTTCGGCACCTGGCCAAAGCGGCGCACTGCCTCGGCGGCGAGGATGGTCATCTCGGCCACGTGCTCGGCGTCCGGATCCGGCGTGACGTAGGTATCGCAGATGAACACCGTGCGGTTGGGCATCACAAGCGCATTCATGGCGGCGTAATGGCGCACGCCAGGCTGCAGCCCGATCACCTGGTCGATGTAGTGCAGGTGCAGCGCATGCGTGCCGAAGGTGCCGCACAGCATGCCGTCGGCCTCGCCCTTGACCATGAGCATCGCGCCGATCAGCGTATTGCGGCGGCGCATTTCCACTTTGGCGTACTCCGGCGAGACGCCTTTCCTTTCCACCAGCTGGTGGTAACTGCTCCAGTAGTCGCGGTAGCGCGGGTCAGCCTCCGGATTGACCAGGTCGAAGTCGCGGCCCGCCTTGATGCGCAGGCCGAGCCGCTCGATGCGCTGCTCGACCACCGGCGGGCGGCCGATCAGTACCGGCTGCGCCATGCCCTCGTCCACCACGATCTGCACTCCGCGCAACACGCGCTCGTCCTCGCCCTCCGCGTACACCACGCGCTTGGGCCGGGCCTTCGCCGCGGCAAACAGCGGCTTCATGATCAGGCCCGAGTGGTACACGAACTGCGCCAGCGACTCGCGATAGGCGCCCAGGTCGGCGATCGGCCGCGTGGCGACGCCCGATTCCATCGCCGCCTGCGCGACTGCCGGTGCGACGCGCGCGATGAGGCGCGGGTCGAACGGCCGGGGAATCAGGTACTCGGGCCCGAAGCTGATGGTCTCGATGCCGTAGGCCAGCGCCACCTGCTCGGAGGTCTCGGCCTGCGCCAGTTCCGCGATGGCGCGCACCGCGGCAAGTTCCATTTCCGTGGTGATGGTGGTGGCGCCGACATCCAGCGCGCCGCGAAAGATGAACGGGAAGCACAGCACGTTGTTCACCTGATTCGGATAGTCCGAGCGTCCGGTGGCGATGACGCAGTCGGGCCGCGCCGCCTTGGCCAGCTCCGGCCGGATCTCGGGTTCCGGATTGGCGAGCGCGAGGATCAGCGGCCGTGCGCCCATCTTCTTCACCATCTCGGGCTTGAGCACGCCGCCCGCGGACAGGCCGAGGAACACGTCCGCCCCGGCGATCACGTCATCCAGCTTGCGCGCCTTGGTGTCCCTGGCGTAGCGCGCCTTGTCGGGGTCCATTTCCTCCTTGCGGCCCCGGTACACGACGCCCTTGATGTCGGTGACCGTGATGTTGTCGAGCGGCATGCCCATTTTCACCAGCAGGTCGAGGCAGGCGAGCGCCGCGGCGCCCGCACCCGAGGCCACCAGCTTCACCCGCGTGAGATCCTTGCCCACCACCTTCAGGCCGTTCAGCACCGCGGCACCGACGGTGATGGCGGTGCCGTGCTGGTCATCATGGAACACGGGAATGCTCATTCGTTCGCGCAGCTTGCGCTCGACGATGAAGCATTCCGGCGCCTTGATATCCTCGAGGTTGATGCCGCCGAAGGTCGGCTCGAGGCTGGCGATGATCTCGACCAGCCGCTCCGGGTCGCGCTCGTTGATCTCGAGGTCGAAGCAATCGATGCCGGCGAATTTCTTGAACAGCACCGCCTTGCCCTCCATCACCGGCTTCGCGGCCAGCGGCCCGATCGCGCCCAGGCCGAGCACCGCGGTGCCGTTGGTGATCACCGCGATCAGGTTGGCGCGCGAGGTCAGCTCCATCGCCTGCGCCGGATCGCGCAGGATCTCCTCGCAGGCCGCCGCCACGCCGGGCGAATAGGCCAGCCCCAGGTCGCGCTGGCTGGTGAGCTGCTTGATCGGGAGGATCGAAATCTTCCCGGGGCGCGGCAGGCGGTGATACTCGAGTGCGTCCTGCTTGAGCTGCTCGTCCACCATTGCCTCCTCGACGCAGGGAAAAATTATAGCAACCTGTCCGTATAATCGGCCGCTCCGGCTCGCACTCCATGAACCCTTCCCGCATGCGGGCGGCGCGGCGCGCCGCCGAGATCGAACCTTTTCGGGTAATGGACGTGCTTGCGCGCGCGCATGCGCTCGAGGCCGCGGGTCGCCGCGTGGTGCACATGGAGATCGGCGAACCCGACTTCACGGCGCCTGACGCGGTGGTCGAAGCGGGCGTGCGCGCGCTGCGCGATGGTCGCACGGCCTATACCGCGGCCCTCGGCCTGCCCGCGCTGCGCGAGGCGATCGCGGCGCACTATGCGCGGCTGTTCGGGCTGCAGCTCGACCCGGCGCGGGTCGCGCTCACCGCCGGCGCCTCGGGCGGCCTGCTGCTGACGCTGGCGATGATCGTGAATCCCGGCGACGAAATCCTGGTGCCCGACCCCGGCTACCCGGGCTACCGGCATTTCGTGCGCGCGTTCGAGGGCGTGCCGCGGCCGCTCGCGCTGTCCGCGCAGTCGGGCTACCAGCCCACGCTCGACATGGTGCGCGCCGCCTGGACCGCGCGTACCAGGGGACTGCTGCTCGGCTCGCCGTCCAATCCAACCGGGACGGTGGTCGACCCCGCGAAGCTGCAGCGCATTGCGCAGTTCGTCGCCGAGCGCGGCGGCATGCTGATCGCCGACGAGATCTACCAGGGTCTGGTCTACGGCGCGCCGCCCGCCACTGCGCTCGGCCTGCCCGGGGAGGTGGTGCTGGTGAACAGCTTCTCGAAATACTTCTGCATGACCGGCTGGCGCCTGGGCTGGGTGGTGCTGCCGAGTGCGCGCGTGCGCGATTTCGAGAAGCTGGCCCAGCACTTCTTCATCTGCGCGCCCAGCGCCGCCCAGCACGCGGCGCTGGCGGCGTTCGCGCCGGAGACGCTCAGCGTGCTCGAGGAGCGGCGCCGCGAGTTCGAGCGGCGGCGCGATTTCCTGGTGCCGGCGCTGGAACGCGCCGGGCTCGCCGTGCCCGCGCGGCCCTCGGGCGCGTTCTATGTCTACGCCGATTGCGCGAAATTCGGGTTGGAGGCGACCGATTTCGCCCTGGCCCTGCTGGAGGAGGCCGGGGTGGCGGCGACCCCGGGGTTGGACTTCGGCTCCCACGGCACGCTACGCAGCCTGCGCTTCGCCTATACGCGCAGCCGCGCCGACCTCGAGGACGCGGTAGCGCGCATCGCGCGTTTCTGCGCCGAGCGCCGCTAGGTGGTGGTGGAAGCGCCAGGCACCAGCTGGCAGCCGGCGACTTTCCAGGCGCCGGCAACCAGCCGCATCGTGTAGAGCGCCACCCAGACGCGGCCCGCGCGATCGCTCATCTGCACCGGGAAAATCACGGTCCCGTCCTCGACCACGGGACGCAGGAATGCGCGCGACGCCGGTCGGTACACGACCGCGTACTGTTCGCGCACCATGCGCACGAATGTGGCGGCGGTGCCAAAACGCTCCTGAATCCCCGGCGAGGCCAGGGAAAACGCCTGCTGCTCGTCGCCGCTTGCGAACGCTTCGAGCTGGGCATCGATCACGCGCTGCATCGCGCCGACCTCGTCGCGCGCCAGGCCTTGCGCTGCCACGCCAAAAGCGAGCATGAGCAGGGCAGCCCCCAACAGGGGCTGCAACTGCCGGCGCATGGGATGCGGGCTCAATCGGGCCTCCGCGTGGAAGCCCACTGTATCAGGCTCTCAGGCCTGGCGGAGCACCCGCGCGACGAACTGCTTCAGGCGCGTCTTTTCCGCCAGTACCTTGCCCGCGTACAGGGCGGTCGGCTCGTCCATGGCGCCGCCGTACATCTGCAGCGCGGTCTCGGTCTCGGCAAACCGGCGCATGTACTCACGCAGGATCTGCGCCCCGACCTGGATGTTGACCTCGGGGTCGAGCAGCGCGTACTCGCCGCCGTGCTCCAGCAGCTTGTCCTGGTGGTACTTGGGGATGATCTGCATCAGCCCCTTGGCGCCCATCGAACTTTCCGCCACCGGGTTGTAGCGCGATTCGATCGCCATCACCGCGAGGATCAGCAGCGGGTCGACGGCGAATTCGCGGCCCGCACGATACGCCGTGGACACGAAGGCCGCGCTCGCTGCCTCGGCTACCCGGTAGCGCCGGGCGATGAACTCGGCCACCGCGCGCTGTTCGCGTTCCTGCGCCAGTTCTCCGGCCACGGCCAGGATCGGCCTGGCGGTCGAGACCGGCCCGGCAGCGACCTCCTCGACCTGCCCAACAGCGGCCACCTGCTTCATCAGCGCCGCCCGTTGTTGCGGCAGCGCTACCGCCAGCACCGCGGCAAAGCCCACCAGGGTCAGGGTGCCGCGCACCACGGAAAACAGCCGACCAAGATTCTCGAATGAAAGCATCGTCCACCCCCATGTTCTGGGCACCGCGCACCGCCTGACTACCCGGCCTGACCTTTCCCGCCGGCCAAGCAGAAAGCCTCAGTGCTGCGGTGCAATATCTGGCATGATAGCTAAAATTACCTAATGTTGTCAATGACTTCTGAATTTCCATGAATTACGGTTACTGCGACGCACCAAGGCCGGAGTGCTACTGATGAACCTGTTTTGTCGCCAGTTCCTTGGCCCGGTAGAATGCGGGCTCGACGTCGATCCCGGCCCCATGGGGGCCTGGATCTAAAGGAAGCGCGCGGACCGACCTCAGCCTTTGAGTGATGCCCCAACGACGGAGGCGGTCCGCAGAGCTTCGAGGGCCTGGCGGGGGGGTTTCGCCGCCCGCCATATTCCCGATCAGCGCCCGGTTACGGCCGGGAGCCGGTTGGAAACGGCCAAGCGGCCGCCGGATTCAGCGCGGTTCTCGCGCTTGCAGTCGCGGCGGGCGACGACGGTACTGCTGAAGCCGTCATCGTCATTCCCGCAGAGCCGGCCTTAGGTTTAACGGGCTTCGCCTTTTTTTTCTTGGCGGATTTTTTCTTCCTGCCCGCTGCCTTCTTCTTGGAAGATTTCTTAGCTACTTTCTTCTTCTTTGGTGATTTCTTCTTCTTCTTCTTCTTTTTCTTGCCGCCTTTTTTCGCTTTTTTCTTAGCCATGACTAACTCCTTACTGGTAGTTGAACAAAAGAAGCCCGGCCATCTCTGACCGAACTATTCAACCGCGCCCGGGAATCTCTTCCCGGACGCGGACTGAATTCATTGCAACAGCCCATCAGCGGGCGCCCCGCGCCGCCAGGTCCTGGTACAGGATGTCCGGGTCCAGCCGGATGCCTCCCTCCCAGGTGACGGTGGCAGTCTCGGGATCGACGCTCACCTTCTCGAACTCGCGCACGTCGCGCCAGAGCTTGAACGCGCCGATTTCGAGCAGGTTGCCCAGAAACACGCTGCCCTCCAGCCCGTCGTCAAACCTCAACCACAGCTTGTAGTCTTCTTCCACCTTGCATGCGGTCACTCGGTGCATGATGCTCCCTTCAATCCCAGTTCAGCGCGCCGCCGGTCTGGTACTCGATGACCCGCGTCTCAAAGAAATTGCGCTCCTTCTTCAGGTCGATCATCTCGCTCATCCAGGGGAAAGGGTTGCTCGCCCCCGGGTACAGCGTGTCCAGGCCGATCTGCTGGCAGCGGCGGTTGGAGATGAAGCGCAGGTACTCCTTGAACATGGGCGCGTTGAGGCCCAGCACGCCGCGCGGCATGGTGTCTTCCGCGTAGCGGTATTCGAGGTCGACGGCGCGGCGGAACAGTTCGTGCAGTTCCTCGCGGAACTGCGGCGTCCACAGGTGGGGATTCTCCAGCTTGATCTGGTTGACGAGGTCGATGCCGAAATTGCAGTGCATGGACTCGTCGCGCAGGATGTACATGTACTGCTCGGCGGCGCCGGTCATCTTGTTCTGGCGGCCGAGCGCCAGGATCTGCACGAAGCCGACGTAGAAGAACAGGCCCTCCATCAGGCAGGAGAACACGATCAGGCTCTTGAGCAGCGCCTGGTCGCTCTCCGGCGTGCCGGTCCTGAACCCGGGGTCGGTGAGGGTGTCGATGAACGGTATCAGGAACTCGTCCTTGTCGCGGATCGAGGTGATCTCGTTGTAGGCGTTGAACACTTCGCCCTCGTCGAGGTCCAGGCTCTCGACGATGTACTGGTAGGCGTGGGTGTGGATCGCCTCCTCGAACGCCTGGCGCAGCAGGTACTGGCGGCACTCGGGCGCCGTGATGTGGCGGTAGGTGCCGAGGACGATGTTGTTGGCCGCCAGGGAGTCCGCGGTGACGAAGAACCCCAGATTGCGCGTCACCAGGCGCCGCTCGTCGGCGGTGAGGCCGTTCGGGTCCTTCCACAGCGCGATGTCGCGGCTCATGTTGACTTCCTGCGGCATCCAGTGGTTGGCGCAGGCGGACAGGTACTTGTCCCAGGCCCACTTGTACTTGAACGGCACCAACTGATTGACGTCGGCCTTGGAATTGATGATGCGCTTGTCTTCCACCCTGATGCGGCGAAAGGCGTTGCCCGCGACGAAGCGCTCCTGCGCGGGGCCGGCGGCGGGCACGAAGGCGCTCTTGGGCTGCAGCGCCAGGCCGGCGATGCCGTTCATCTTGCCTTCATCCTCGAAGCTGAGCATTACTGGCAGGCCTCGCAATCGGGATTGTCGACGGCGCAGAACGTTGCCTCGTCCGCGCCCGCCGCCTGCGCCATACCACCGTCGGAAGACACTGCGTTGAGTTGCCCCGCCTTGGAGGTGGACTTCTCGGCGTGCGTCGCACCCAGCGAGCGCAGGTAGTAGGTGGTCTTCAGGCCGCGGATCCAGGCCAGCTTGTAGGTTTCGTCGAGCTTCTTGCCCGAAGCCCCCGCCATGTAGATATTGAGCGACTGCGACTGGTCGATCCACTTCTGGCGGCGCGCGCCGGCTTCCACCAGCCACCTCGGCTCGACCTCGAACGCCGTGGCGTACAGCCGGCGCAGTTCGGCGGGCGCGCGATCGACGCGCGCCAGATTGCCGTCGAAGTACTTGAGGTCCGAAATCATCACCTCGTCCCACAGGCCCGCCTGTTTCAGGTCGGACACCAGGTATTCGTTGGTGACGGTGAATTCGCCCGACAGATTCGATTTCACGTACAGGTTCTGGTAGGTCGGCTCGATCGAGGCCGACACGCCGACGATGTTGGCGATGGTCGCCGTGGGCGCGATGGCGACGCAATTCGAGTTGCGCATGCCGTACTGGCGGATGCGCGCGCGCAGCGGCTCCCAGTCGAGGCTCGAGGAGCGATCCACCTCGACGTAGCCGCCGCGCTCCGCGGCCAGCAGATCGAGCGAGTCCTGCGGCAGCACGCCGCGGTCCCACAGCGAGCCCTGGAACGTCGAATAGCGCCCGCGCTCCTCGGCCAGTTCGGTGGAGGCCCAATAGGCGCTGTAGGCCACCATCTCCATCGAGCGGTCCGCGAACTGCACGGCGTCGGCCGAGGCATAGGGCACGCGCAGCAGGTGCAGGCAATCCTGGAAGCCCATGATGCCCAGGCCCACCGGGCGGTGGCGCAGGTTCGAATTGCGCGCCTTGTCCACCGCGTAGTAGTTGATGTCGATCACGTTGTCGAGCATGCGCATCGCGGTGCGCACCGTGCGCTTGATCTTGTCGAAATCGAGCCCGTCGGCGCTCATGTGCGCGACCAGGTTCACCGAGCCGAGGTTGCACACGGCGATTTCGTCGGCCGAGGTGTTCAGGGTGATCTCGGTGCACAGATTCGAGCTGTGCACCACCCCGACGTGCTCCTGCGGGCTGCGCAGGTTGCAGGGATCCTTGAACGTGATCCAGGGATGCCCGGTCTCGAACAACATCGACAGCATCTTGCGCCACAGCTGCAGCGCGGGGATCTTCTTGTGCAATTGCAGTTCGCCGCGCGCCGCCTTGTCCTCGTAGCGCAGGTAGGACTCCTCGAAGGCCTTGCCGGTGCGATCGTGCAGCTCTGGCGCATCCGAGGGGCTGAACAGCGTCCAGTCCGCGCCCTGCATCACCCGCTTCATGAACAGGTCGGGGATCCAGTTCGCGGTGTTCATGTCGTGCGTGCGGCGCCGGTCGTCGCCGGTGTTCTTGCGCAGTTCGAGGAATTCCTCGATGTCCAGGTGCCAGGTCTCAAGATAGGAGCACACCGCCCCCTTCCTCTTGCCGCCCTGATTCACCGCCACCGCCGTGTCGTTCACCACCTTGAGGAACGGCACCACGCCCTGCGATTTGCCGTTGGTGCCCTTGATGTGCGAGCCCAGGGCGCGCACCGGGGTCCAGTCATTGCCCAGGCCGCCGGCATACTTGGCGAGCAGCGCGTTTTCCTTGATGGCGTCGTAGATGCCGGTCAGGTCATCGGCCACCGTCGTCAGGTAGCACGACGAGAGCTGCGAGCGCTGCGTGCCGGAATTGAACAGCGTCGGTGTCGAGCTCATGAAGTCGAAGGTCGACAGCACGTCGTAGAACTCGATGGCGCGCGCCTCGCGGTCCTTCTCGTTCAGCGCCAGGCCCATCGCCACGCGCATGAAGAAGACCTGCGGCAGCTCGATCCTGCGGCCACGCACGTGCAGGAAGTAGCGGTCGTACAGGGTCTGCAGGCCAAGGTAGCCGAACTTGAGGTCGCGTTCCGCCTTCAGCGCGCGGCCAATGCGCGCCAGGTCGAACTTGGCCAGCTCCGGGTCCAGGAGTTCGGCCTCCACGCCGCGCTGGATGAACTCGGGCAAGCACGTGGCGTAGCGCTTCCCCATCGCCGCCTGGCTGACTTCCTCGCCCAGCACTTCCAGCCGGATCGTGTTCAGCAGCAGGCGCGCCGTCACGTACCTGTAGGCCGGGTCCTTTTCGATCAGCGCGCGTGCCGCGAGGATCGCGGACTTGCGCACCTCCTCCATCGGCACCCCGTCGTACAGGTCGCGCAGCGTCGCTTCCAGGATCGACGCCGAGCCGGCCGCGCCTTCCAGCCCTTCACAGGCGGACTCCAAAAGGCGCTGCAGGGCGCCCAGGTCCAGCGGCCTGCGCGATCTGTTGTCGACCACGTGCAGCACGGCGTCCGCCGACTGGCGGTCGCGCGCCGCCTTCTCCAGGGCGCGCGCTCTGGCGCGCTCCTCGCGGTACAGCACGTAGGCGCGGGCGACATCGTGCTCGCCCGAGCGCATCAGGGCGAGCTCCACCTGGTCCTGGATGTCCTCGATATGGAAGGTGCCGCCCTGCGGCTGCCGGCGCTGCAGGGCACCCACCACTTGCTCGGTGAGCTGCGCCACGAGTTCGCGGATGCGTGCCGAAGCCGCGCCCTGGCTGCCGTTCACCGCCAGATAGGCCTTGGTCATCGCGACTGAAATCTTGGCCGGTTCGAAGCCCACCACGGCACCGTTGCGGCGGATGATCTTGCAGTCCGGATACGCCGATCGCAGCGCGGCACTGGAGTCGGCAACGCTCTCGCCCACCACGGGGTTCGTTGCTGCACTCTCCTGCGCGATCTGCATGATCCTGCCTCCCCTGCCCCTGCGATGACTAGACCCACTCTAGACAAAACCACAATACCTAGTGCTGAGCCACTGATTGCTAACTACTTCTAGTGGTCGCAATGTACCACGGCAATTTTTATTTGCAAGCGTCGTGGCGTGACCGGTGCCAGCGCACGCGAATTGCGCAGTGCAGCGAACCTACTAGGGATGGGGCAGCAGCGCCCCGGAACCACAAAATCTAGCGCCGTGCCAGGCCGGCGAGAAATCGCGCCCAATTGAAGTGCGCGCCCGGATCGCGCTTGCGGCCGGGCGCCACGTCGCTGTGCGCCACGCAGGCACGCAGCGGGAATCGCGCGGCGAGGCAGCGCGCCAGCGCGATCGCGCACTGGTATTGGGCGTCGGCGAAGCGCGCGTCATCGCGCCCCTCGAGCTCCACGCCGACGGAGTAGTCGTTGCAGCGTTCGGCGGCGCGCCAGCGCGAGAGCCCCGCATGCCAGGCGCGCAGGTGCACGGGCACGAACTGCTGCAATGCGCCATTGCGTCGCACGAGGAAGTGCGCCGATACCCGCATATGAACTAAGTCACGAAAATAGGGGTGCGCGCCCGCCTCGAGGCGGTTGGTGAACAGGCGCTCGATGGCATCGCCGCCGAACCTTCCCGGCGGCAGGCTGATCGAGTGCAGCACCAGAAGCGACGCGACGCTGCCTTGCGGGCGCAGGTCGCAATTGGGCGACGGCAGGTAGCGGGCCCCCGCCACCCGTCCGTCAGTGCCGATTCTCATCCGTGACGCCGAGGCGCTACATGCGGTAACGCAGGGTGCGGAACGTGACGCCGAGCAGTTTGGCGGCCGCGGTGCGGTTGAAATTGGTGCGCGCCAGTGCTTGCAGGATCGCTTCACGCTCGACTCGGTCCAGATACTCGGGCAGGGGCGCGTCGAGCGCGCCCTCCACCGCGCGCGCACCGGCCGCCTCGGCCGCCGCGGGCCGCAGCCGCAGGTCGTCCGGTCCGATTTCACCGCCCGCGGACAGTGCCGTGGCGCGCTCCAGTATGTTTTCAAGCTCGCGGATATTTCCCGGGAAGTCGTAGAGCACCAGTTCCCCGAGCGCCGCGGGCGACAGGCGCGCCACCGCCGTGGCGGACTGCCGGTCGAGGACCAGCACGCCATCCTGCATGTCCTCGATCACCAGCTGGTTGACGCGCGTCTGATTGGCGAGCGCGCGGCCGCGCTCGCGCGCCAGGCGCTCGTTGGCCGCCAGGCGCTGCGCCAGCCAGCCCGTGGCGCCGGCGGTCGCGAAATAGCCCATCGACAGCAGCGCCGGCGGCACGAAGTTCGCCGCGGGCAAGTTAAGCGCCAGCACCCAGTAACCTTCCTCGAGCAGCACCGCGATGGTGGCGAGCGCGGCGTAGAGGAAGTTCAGCCGCAGTGGCGCCACCAGGCCCACGCCGGTGAGCGAGATGAACAGCATCACGCCCAGGCTGCTGCGCATGCCGCCGCTGGCGTACATCAGCAGCGGGATGGTGATCACGTCGAGCAGCGCATGCGCCGACAACTGCAGGTTGAAGCGCTCCTGCACGGACCGCACCACGACCTGCAGCGCGATGCCGATCGCCAGGTAGCCGACGCAGACCGCGCGGAACAGCCGCAGGTCGTGGGCGCCGAAGTTGATCGGTTCGTAGGCGAAGTAGGTGGAGCCAAGAAACAACAGCGCCACCACGATGGGGTACAGGTTGAAGTACTGCAGCGAGATCCAGAATGAGTCCGGGCGCCGGTCCTCGCGCGCGAACAGCGGTGCGTACGCCAGAGTCGCCATCAGGGGCGGCGCGGTCCGAGCCGCGCGTGCTCCTCGCTGCAGTACAGGCCGGTGTCGGCGGCGCGCGCCTCGGCGCGCGGCAGGTGCACGCCGCAATGGGCGCAACTGACCAGTTCGCCCGGCGTGCCCGGCGGGCGTGCCGCGCCCCCCTGCCGGCTGTGCAGCGCGCGCCGCACCAGCCACACCAGGATCAGCACCGCGAGGGCGAGCAGGATCAGGCGTCCCATGGCGCTATTCTAGGAAACTGGGGATGGTCGGGGTGACTGGATTCGAACCAGCGACACCTGCGTCCCGAACGCAGTACTCTACCAAGCTGAGCTACACCCCGAAACGCGAACAACTACCTGCGGCGCGTGACCGAAAAGGACGTCAATTCTAGCAAAGAATCCTTGTAGGCAGAGGGCGGCAGGCCGTCGATCGAGCGCGCCGCCGTCGCGGCCTCGCGCGCCGCGGCCGCGCGCGCATAGTCGAGCGCGCCCGTCGACTTGATGGCCGCCAGCACCGGCGCGAAATCCGCGCGCCCCCCCTCGACGATCGCGCGGCGCACCAGCGCCCGCTCAGCGGGATTCCCGGACTGCATGGCCCGGATCAGGGGCAGCGTCGGCTTGCCTTCGGCGAGATCGTCGCCCAGGCTCTTGCCGATCTCCAGCGCGGCGCCCGAATAGTCCAGCACGTCGTCGGTCACCTGGAAAGCGGTTCCCAGGTGCATGCCGTACGTCGCCAGGCCCTGTTCCAGCGCCGGCGCCGCCGCGCCCAGCATGGCGCCGAGGCGGGCCGCCGCCTCGAACAGCATCGCCGTCTTGCGCCGCACGACGTCGAGGTAGCGCTGCTCGTCGACGTCGGCGTCATGGCAGTTCATCAGCTGCAGCACTTCCCCCTCGGCGATGGTATTGGTGGCATCGGCCAGCACGCGCATCACGCGCATGTTCTCCAGCCCCACCATCATCTGGAACGCCCGGGAGTAAAGAAAGTCGCCCACCAGCACCGAAGCCGCATTGCCGAACGCGGCATTGGCGGTGCGCCGCCCGCGCCGCAGCTGCGATTCGTCCACCACGTCGTCGTGCAGCAGCGTC
The DNA here is from genome assembly GCA_027624175.1 of Pseudomonadota bacterium. GTDB lineage: Bacteria > Pseudomonadota > Gammaproteobacteria > Burkholderiales > SG8-39 > JAABQT01. The sequence continues at coordinate 37,771 of JAQBXT010000010.1, forward strand.
GCGGTGTGGATGAACTCCACGACCGCGGCGAGCTCAAGGCGCGCCGCGCCGCGGAATCCGACGGCACCCGCGGCAAGCAGCAGCAGCGCCGGACGCAGCCGCTTGCCGCCGCCCGCAACGATGTACTCGGCCACCTGCCGCACCAGGGCGACGTCGGAATCCAGCCGCGCCCGGATCAGGTCGTCCAGCTGCCGCATGTCGTCGGCGACAGGGGACAGGAGCGTGCTGGCGGTTTTCGCGTGCATGGCGGGGCGGCGGGACGCGAAACGTAGCATACAAGGCTTTGACGGCGGGAGCCGGATTCTTCTATAATTCCAAGTCTTTGCGAAACTCTGGCAGCCAATTCCCCATGTACGCAATCATCAAGTCCGGCGGCAAGCAGTACCGGGTCCAATCCGGCGAGCAATTGCGCGTCGAAACGCTGGTCGCCGAAGTCGGCGCCGCAGTCTCTTTCGACCAGGTGCTGATGGTCGGCGCGGGCGCCGACGCGCGCGTCGGCGCGCCGCTGGTCGCGGGCGCCAAGGTCACGGCCACGGTCGTGGCGCACGGTCGCGGCGACAAGGTCAGGATCTTCAAGCTGCGCCGGCGCAAGCACTACCAGAAATCGCAGGGGCATCGCCAAAACTACACCGAGGTCCGGATCGACGACATCGTCGCCGGCGCCTGAGCAGGGAGCGCAAACATGGCACACAAGAAAGCAGGCAGCAGTTCGCGCAACGGCCGCGACTCGCAGTCCAAGCGGCTGGGGGTCAAGGCCTACGGCGGCGAGCAGGTGAATGCGGGCCAGATCCTGGTCCGTCAGCGCGGCACGCGCGTGCATCCCGGCAGCAATGTCGGTATCGGGCGCGACCACACCTTGTACGCGAAGGCGACCGGCAAGGTGCAGTTCGCGGTCAGGGGTGCGGGCAGCAAGCAGACCGTGAGCATCGTGCCGGCCTGACCTCCAGGCCCGACACCGTGACGAGCCCTATCGTTCGCGGTAGGGCTTTTTAGTTTCCGCGCCATGAAATTCATCGACGAAGCGAAGATCGAGGTGCACGCCGGCAAGGGCGGCGACGGCAGCGCTGCGTTCCGGCGCGAGAAGTACGTGCCGCGCGGCGGACCCAGCGGCGGGGACGGCGGCCGCGGCGGCAGTATCTGGGCGGTGGCGAACCGCAACATCAATACGCTCATCGACTACCGCTACGCGCGCATCCATCGCGCCGAGAACGGCGACAGCGGGCGCGGCTCGGACAAGTATGGTCGCGGCGGGCGCGACGTGGAACTGCGCGTGCCGGTCGGCACCATCGTGCGCGACGCGCAGAACGGCGAGCCGATCGCCGACCTGGCGCGCGATGGAGAGCGCGCCCTGCTGGCCAAGGGCGGGCAAGGCGGCATCGGCAATCTGCATTTCAAGTCCAGCACCAACCGGGCGCCGCGCCAGTTCACGCGCGGGCTGCCGGGGGAAAGCCGCCAGCTCGATCTTGAGCTGCGCGTGCTCGCCGACGTCGGCCTGCTCGGGCTGCCGAACGCCGGCAAGTCCACGCTGGTGCGCGCGGTATCCAGCGCGCGGCCCAAGGTGGCGGACTATCCCTTCACGACGCTCGATCCCTCGCTCGGCGTGGTCCGCGTGGCCTCGGAGGCGAGTTTCGTCATCGCCGACATTCCCGGGCTGATCGAAGGCGCGGCCGAGGGCGCCGGACTGGGTCACCAGTTCCTGCGCCATCTATCGCGTACCCGCCTGCTGCTGCACCTGGTGGACGTCGCGCCGCTCGACGAGAACGCCGACCCGGCTCGCGACGCGCGCGCCTTGGCGCAGGAACTGAAAAAGTACGACGAGGCGCTGTACCGCAAGCCGCGCTGGCTGGTGTTCAACAAGATCGACCTGGCACAGGACGCGGACGCGGGTATTGCGCGCATCCTGCGCGCGCTGCGTTACAAGGGGCCCTGGTTCAAGATCAGTGCCATCAGCGGCAAAGGCTGCGATGAGCTTTGCAATGCGGCCTACCGCCTTCTGGCCGCCGATGCCCCGGGAAAGCGCGCCAAGCGCGCCGCCTGACGCCGATGCACAACCAGATCTCGCGCGCCAAGACACTGGTGGTCAAGGTCGGCAGCTCGCTCGTCACCAACGAGGGGCGCGGCCTGGACGTGGCGGCGATCGCGCGCTGGGCGGCCCAGATCGCGCAGCTGCGCACGCTCGGCCGGCGTTGCGTCCTGGTGTCTTCGGGCGCCATCGCCGAAGGCCTGCAGCGCCTGGGCTGGACGCGGCGCCCGCACGCGCTGCACGAGCTCCAGGCTGCGGCCGCCGTGGGGCAGATGGGGCTGGTGCAGTGCTACGAGACCTGCTTTCGCAAGCACGGTCTCGCCACGGCGCAGGTCTTGCTGACGCACGCGGACATGGCGGACCGGCAGCGCTACCTCAACGCGCGTTCAACGTTGATGACACTGCTGGCCATGGGCGTGATTCCGGTGATCAACGAAAACGACACCGTGGTCACGGACGAGATCAAGGTCGGCGACAACGACACGCTCGCCGCACTGGTCACCAACCTGGTGGAGGCGGATGCCCTCGTGATCCTCACCGACCAGGCTGGCCTGTATGACGCCGATCCGAGACGCGTGCCCGCCGCCAAGCTGATCGAGGAGGCCGTCGCGGGCGAGCCGCGCCTCGAGGCCATGGCCGGTGGCGTCGGCTCGAGCATGGCGCGCGGGGGAATGATCACCAAGGTGCTGGCCGCCAGGCGCGCGGCGCGCAGCGGCGCGCATACCGTAATCGCGGCAGGAAGCGAGCCTGAGGTGCTGGTGCGTCTGGCGCAGGGCGAGCGCATCGGCACCCTGCTGCTGGCACAAACCACCCCGCTCGCGGCGCGCAAGCAGTGGCTCGCCGATCACCTCACCGTCGCCGGCATGCTGACGCTGGACGCGGGCGCCGTGAACGCGCTGCAGCGCGACGGCAAGAGCCTGCTACCGATCGGCGTCAGCGCGGTGCGGGGAGAATTCGAGCGCGGCGCGGTGGTGGGCTGCCTGGCGCCGGATGGACGCGAAGTCGCGCGCGGCCTGGTGAACTACTCGGCCGAGGAAACACGTCGCATCATGCGCCGGCCCTCGAGCGAGATCGAGAAGCTCCTGGGTTATATCGACGAGCCGGAGCTGATTCACCGCGACAACCTGGTCCTGCTCTAGCCGCCTGCGCCGTGGTCCGCACGCGGGTGCCCGCCGCGGCGCAGCGCGGCCACGCCCTCCTCCGCACTGAGGAGCGCGACTCCCCCGGCACAGAAGAACTCGGCCGCCAGCGCATTGTGCCAACGCTGAACGCTGCGCGCTTCGATGCGACGCCAGGGGCCGGCGCGGCGCGACCAGGCGTGGTCCGCTACGCGCCCGGTGGCATAGATGCGGACCTCGCGCGTGCTGCAGCGTATGCCCTCGTAGCTGACGCTCTCGGCGCCTTGCGCGCTACGCGCCACCAGCGTGTACCGCACTACGCCATCCTCGCCTACGGATAGTGACGCCGCGTCGACGAAGAACTCAAAGCGGCTGGCCGCGCTGACGAAGAACGGCAGCAGGTCCCGCGCGCGCGGATAGGCAGGCGGCGAAACTTCGACCTCGCGCCAGTTGCGCTTCTCCTGCGCCCTTTCCCAATCCGACTTGTCCTGTGCCGACGCCCCCGCCGCGGCGACCAGCAGCAGCATCGCGGCCAGACGCCGCGCGCCGCAGTTCAGGCGAGATCGGCGACGAGGGCGGCGCGGTTCTCCGGCGCCACCTCGACGCTTGCCCTGTAGTTCTGGTGATCGACGCCCATCGCCAGTCCGACGCCGTCGCGCAGGGCCTGGCGCATTTCCTGGTCCAGCTCGAAGCGCAGAAAATGCACCGCCGAGGTCTTCTCGTCGTTCTCGCGTTCCAGATCCTCGTCGGCAATTGCGTAGACGCGCGCGCAGCCGTCCGCCTGCACCCACACCCGGTCCTCGATGCCTTTGAGCCGCGCCAGGCTGCGCTGGCGCTCAACGACGTCGGGGTACTCGATCATCATCGTTGCCTTCAGGTTGCCGCCGTCTGGCACCAGCGGATTGTAGGCGTCGAGTTCGCCGCGAATGCCGGTCTCCTCGAAAATGCGCTCGATGCGCAGCATTTCCTGGATTTGGTAGCGAATCGTGAGCTCGTCCTCGAACTGCAAAGTGACATGCTCGCCCACGGGTACCGCGCGCCGCTGCTTGTGCTCGATGACCCGCGCGCGAAACGCCTGCCGTTCGCGCGCGTAGGCCTCGAGCGACAGCAGGCTGCCGCGCTCAACTCTTGGCATACTCAGTCCACCAGGGCGTCGAGGGCCTTCTGGAAGCGGTTGGCGTGCGAACGCTCGGCCTTGGCCAGCGTCTCGAACCAGTCCGCGATCTCGGTAAAGCCTTCGCTGCGTGCTTGCTTCGCCATGCCCGGGTACATGTCGGTGTACTCGTGAGTCTCGCCCGCCACCGCTGCCTTCAGGTTGTCGCGCGTGCGCCCGATCGGCAGGTTCGTCGCCGGGTCCCCCACCTGCTCCAGGTACTCCAGGTGTCCGTGCGCATGGCCGGTCTCGCCCTCTGCGGTGGAGCGAAACAGCGCCGAGACGTCGTTCTGGCCTTCCACATCGGCCTTGGCGGCGAAGTACAGATAACGGCGGTTCGCCTGCGATTCGCCGGCGAACGCGGCCTTCAGGTTGTCGTGGGTCTTGGTGTCTTTGAGTGCTTTCATCACTGTCTCCTTGTGTCCTGCGTTGGCTTGCCCGACGAATCGACTTGGCGCAGCCAAGTTACGCCCGCGGCACCGATAAATCAAATCGATTTTGGCAATTAGATCTATTGACGACCGCTATCCAACACCGGCCGCCCTCAGCGCGTCGTCGCCTCCGAGCGCGTTGCGCGATCGGCGCCGAGAAAACGGTGCAGTTCGGCGAGCGCCTCGCGGTACACCTCGCGCTTGAACTCGATCACCGCCTCGAGCGGCACCCAGTAGTCGTGCCAGCGCCAGGCGTCGAACTCGGGCTTTTCGCTGGTGCGCAGCTTCAGGTCGCAGTCGCGGCCGACCATGCGCAACAGGTACCAGATCTGCTTCTGGCCGCGGTAGCTGCCGCGCCAGTCGCGGCGCACCCATTTCTCCGGCACCTCGTAGCGCAGCCACTGCCGCGTGCGGCCGAGGATGCGCACGTGGGCCGCCTTGAGGCCGATTTCCTCCTCGAGTTCGCGGTACATCGCCTGCTCCGGCGCCTCGCCGTGCTTGATGCCGCCCTGGGGGAACTGCCAGGCGTGCTGGTTGACCCGCTTGCCCCAGAACACGTCGTTACGGCCGTTGGCGAGGATGATGCCGACATTCGGACGAAAGCCGTCTCGGTCGAGCATGGCCACACCACCTAAGTTAGAATTCGTTCGCATTTTTTCACAGGCGCACGGCAAACACAACGCGGCGCCCGGCTCATGCGCACATCCAGATTCCACCTCGGCACGATCAAGGAGGCGCCCGCCGACGCGGAGCTCGTCAGCCACCGGCTGATGATCCGCGCGGGCTATATACGGCGCCTGGCCGCCGGCATCTACACCTGGCTGCCCCTGGGCTTGCGCGTGCTGCGCAAGGTCGAAGCGGTGGTGCGCGAGGAGATGAACTGCGCGGGCGCCATCGAACTGGTGATGCCGGCGGTGCAGCCGGCGGAACTGTGGCGGGAATCGGGCCGTTGGCAGACCTACGGGCCGGAATTACTGCGCTTCAAGGACCGGCACGAACGCGATTTCGTGATCCAGCCGACCTCCGAGGAGGTGATCACCGACCTGGCGCGCAGCGAACTGAAGAGCTATCGCCAGCTGCCGGTGCACTTCTACCAGATCCAGACCAAGTTCCGCGACGAGCGCCGGCCGCGCTTCGGCGTGATGCGCGGGCGCGAGTTCGTGATGAAGGATGGCTATTCATTCCACGTCGACCTCGCCGGCCTGGAGCGCGAGTACCGCAGCATGTACGACACCTATACGCGCATCTTCACGCGCCTGGGCCTGAAGTTCCGCGCCGTCGCCGCGGACACCGGCCCGATCGGCGGCACCGGGTCGCACGAATTCCAGGTGCTGGCCGAGTCGGGCGAGGACTCGATCGCCTACTGTTCCGACTCCGATTACGCCGCCAACGTCGAACTGGCCGAGGCGCTGGCCCCGGACGCGCCGCGTGCCGCGGCCGGCGAGTCCATGCGCAAGGTGCCGACTCCGGGCAAGACGCGATGTGAGGACGTGGCCGTGTTGCTCAAGCTGCCGCTCGCGCGCACGGTCAAAGCCATCGCGCTGATGCACGACGACGAGTTCCTGCTCCTGCTGCTGCGCGGCGACCACAACCTGAACGAGATCAAGGCGCAAAAGAGCATCGGCCAGTTCCGCTTCGCCAGTGAAGGCGAGATCCGGCGCACCCTGGACGTTGCGCCGGGATACATCGGCCCCGTCGGCGCCGGGACGCAGGTACGTATCGTCGCCGACCGGACGGTCGCCGCCATGGGCGACTTCGTTTGCGGGGCGAACGAAGAGGGCTTTCACCTCGCGGGCGTGAACTGGGGCCGGGACCTGCCGGAACCATCGCTGGTCGCCGACATCAGAAACGTCATGGACGGCGATCGCAGCCCCGACGGCAAGGGCACACTCGGGATCCAGCGCGGGATCGAGGTGGGGCAAATCTTCCAGCTGCGCACCAAGTACTCCGAGGCGCTGAAAGCCAACGTACTCGATGAACATGGCGCGTCGCGACCTATGGAAATGGGCTGTTACGGCATCGGCGTGACGCGCGTCGTGGCGGCGGCCATCGAGCAGGGGAACGACGAGCGCGGCATCGTGCTGCCGGTGGCGCTGGCCCCGTTCTCCACCTGCCTGGTGCCAATCGCCTACGCCAAGAGCGATCAGGTGCGCGCCGCCGCCGACCAGCTCTACGCCGACCTGCAGGCCGCGGGCATCGAAGTGCTGATGGACGACCGCGACGCTCGCCCGGGCGTGCTGTTCGCGGACATGGACCTGATCGGGATCCCGCACCGCATCGTGCTCTCCGAGCGCGGCCTCGCCGCCGGGGAGGCGGAGTACAAGTCGCGGCGCGCCGCGCAGCCGCAGGCCGTGCCGCTGGCGCAGGCGGTCGGCTTTCTCAAGGATCGCCTCGCCGCCGCATGATGCGCGCCAGTGCCCTGGCCGCCGTCTTCGCCACCGCCCTGTTCGCCCCGAGCGTTGCTCACGCGGGCGCGCAGACCTACGAACCGCTCGCCGAGAGCCTGCGCGGCCGGCTGTCGGCCGCCATCGCGGACAAGTCGGTGCCCGAGCTGCAGTTTCGCCAGCGCGAGGACGGGCACAAGTGGATCTTCGAGATGTCGCGGCGCCTGGAAAAGCGCATTGCCGATCGCAAGCAGCGCCTCGAATTGCTGCGCACGATTCATTTCGAAGCGCAGCGCGCGGGCCTCGATCCGCAGCTGGTGCTGGGCGTGATCGAGGTGGAAAGCAATTTTCGCAAGTACGCGGTCTCCAGGGCAGGGGCCCGCGGCTACATGCAGGTCATGCCGTTCTGGACCAAGCTGATCGGCGCACGCCACCACAACCTGTTCCATCTGCGGACCAACCTGCGTTTCGGCTGCGTGATCCTGCGGCACTACCTCGACCTGGAGAAGGGGGACTACTTCCGCGCGCTCGGGCGCTACAACGGCAGCCTGGGAAAGCCGGACTACCCGCGCGCCGTACTGGTCGCGTGGAAAGTGCGCTGGGGCCACAAAGGGGCCACGAGCTGACATGATGCGCGCGCTGCTCGCCGGTCCGCGATTGCGCAACTGGTTCTACGGCGACGCCGCGCCGGAACGCGGCAGCGTCGTGCTGGGGCATCGCCGCGTGTACATCCTGCCGACGCGCCTCGGCTGGTTCTACGCCGCAACGCTCGGCATCCTGCTCGTGGGCTCGATCAACTACGCCTTGCAGCTGGGCTTTGCCCTCACCTTCCTGCTGGCCGGTCTGGGGCTGGTCGCGATGGTGCACACCACGCGCAACCTGGCGCGCCTGTCGGTAAGCACAGGCCGCGCCGAGCCGGTATTTGCGGGAGAGGCGGCGCAGTTCCGGCTGTACCTTGACAATCAGGCGCGCTACGACCGTCCCGCGCTGCTCGTACGCCACCAGCGCAGCGGCGCCCAGCTGGTTCTCGATCTGCCGGCCGGCCGCATCGGCGAAGCGGTGTTGGCGGTGCCCACCTCGCGGCGTGGCTGGTTCGCGCTGACGCGCGTAATGTTCGAAACGCGCTTCCCCCTGGGCCTGTTCCGCGCCTGGAGCTACGTAGCGCCCGACGCTCGCTGCCTCGTCTACCCAGCTCCGGAGCGAGCGCCGCTGCCTGCGCCGGCACCTGATACTGCAGCCGGCTTGGCGCGCACGCACACGCAGGGCAACGACGACTTCTCGGGCCTGCGCGCCTACCAGCCGCAGGACCCCCCACGCCACGTGGCATGGAAGGCGGTGGCGCGTACTGACGAGATGCTGACCAAGCAATTCAGCGGCGCGGCGGGCGCCGAACTCTGGCTGGATTGGGCCCAGTTGCCGACGCTCGACGTGGAGCGGCGCCTGTCGCGCCTCGCCGCCTGGGTGCTGGACGCCGAGCAGGCGGGCCTGCGCTACAGGCTGCGCCTGCCGGGAGCCGAGTTCGCGCCTGATCGGGGCGACGCCCACCGCGGCGCCTGCCTGCAGGCGCTTGCCCTGCACGAGGGCGCATGAGCGCCGCGCACCCGCTGGCACCCGAGCAGCGCGCCGTCGCTCCCCGAGATCTGGGCTGGCTGCTGCTTGCGCTGCTGCTGGTCGCAGCGCCGCACGCCTTGCGCATGCCGTGGTGGCTGACGCTGCTGGTACTCACGCTGTACGCCTGGCGCGGGCCGGTGCTGTGGGACTTCGACGGCCGCACCTGGCGCATGGGCCCGGGCTGGATCGCGCCATTCGAGCCGCCGCAGGGCGCCGGGCGCTACGACTACGTCGTAACGCTGGAACCGCACAACCGCACCTGGCTGTTCGCGCTGGAAAGCGCGGCCAGCCTGCCGCCGCGCGCGCGCTACACCAACGACGGCATGGTGGTGTCCGCCACGCCGATCCGCACGCGCATGCGCTATGCGCTGGCATCGCTGGCCGAGCCGCAGCTCGACGCG
>JAQBXT010000011.1 GCA_027624175.1 Pseudomonadota bacterium
GTGCTCGCCGCGGCGCTGGCCCGCGCACGGCGCCGATGAACCCGGAGCGGCGGCGCGAGATCTACGCCCGCCTGCGCGCGGCCAACCCGCAGCCGCGCAGCGAGCTCGACTACCGCACGCCCTTCGAGCTGCTGGTCGCGGTGGTGCTTTCGGCGCAGGCGACGGACAAGTCTGTAAATCTCGCCACGGCGAAACTGTTCCCGGTCGCCAACACGCCGCAGGGCATCGCGGCGCTGGGCGAAGCGCGCCTGACCGACACCATCCGCACCATCGGGTTATTCCGCACCAAGGCGAAAAACGTGATCGCGCTGTCCAGGCTGCTGCTGGAGCGCCACGGTGGCGAGGTGCCCGCGCGGCGCGAGGCGCTGGAGGCACTGCCGGGCGTGGGCCGCAAGACCGCCAACGTGGTGCTGAACATCGCCTTCGGCGAGCCGACCATCGCCGTGGACACGCACATTTTCCGCGTCGCCAACCGCACCGGCCTCGCGCCCGGCAAGAATCCTGCGGAGGTGGAGGCGAAGCTGCTCAAGTTCACGCCCGAAGAATTCCGCCAGCACGCGCACCACTGGCTGATCCTGCACGGACGCTATGTGTGCCTGGCACGCACGCCGCGCTGCCCGGAGTGCGGCATCCGCGACTTGTGCGACTTCCGGGGCAAAACGCGCTAGCGCTGGAAGTGCAGGCTGGACTTCTGGCTCGCAAACCAGGCGGCGAGGTCTTCCATGTCCTGGACGGACAGCGTGGCGCTGAAACCCTTCATGATCGCGTTATTGCGCTTGCCCGCCTTGTAGTCCTTCAGCGCCTTCACCAGGTAGTCCTGGTGCTGCCCGGCGAGGATCGGGTTCTCGGGTGCCGTGGGCTTGTTGCCCTCCGGACCGTGGCAGGCCGCGCACATCTGCGCCGCCTTGGTCTTGCCGGCCGCGGCATTGCCCGCCGCCTGCGCGGTCCCGGAAAACGCCAGCGCCATGGCGACAATAAGGACGCGGGTCATTTGCCGTTCCCCCCGTAATAGGCCGCGAGCTCTTCCATCTCCTTGTCGCTCAAGCTCGCCGCGATGCCGCGCATCGAGGGGTGCAGGCGTTCGCCGGAGCGGTAGGCCCTGAGCGCGTTGACGATGTAGGCCGGGCTCTGCCCGCCGAGTTTCGGCACGTGGTAGACCTCCGGATAGGCGGTCTTGTAGCCGGGGATGCCGTGGCAGCCACTGCACACGGACAAGTTGTTCTGCAGGTGCCCGGCGGCGGGCTGCTGTGCCTGCGCGGCGCCACCCGGGGCGAGCAGCGCGACGGCGAGAATGGTGCGGGCGGGCATGCGTGGGGTCATCAGGTGAAAAAGACCGCGCGATTATAATGCGATTTTCGCCAAGGACTTCGAATGCGTTTCTCAGGTTCCGCCGACTACGTCTCCACCGAGGACCTCACGCTCGCGGTCAACGCGGCGATCACGCTGCAGCGCCCGCTGCTGGTGAAAGGCGAGCCCGGCACCGGCAAGACCATGCTTGCCGTGCAGGTGGCAAAAGCGCTCGGCGTGCCGCTGCTCGAGTGGCACATCAAGTCCACCACCAAGGCGCAGCAGGGGCTCTACGAGTACGACGCGGTGAGTCGGCTGCGCGACTCGCAGCTGGGCGACCAGCGCGTGCACGACATCCACAACTACATCGTCAAGGGCATGCTGTGGCAGGCCTTCTCGCGGGACGAGCCCTGCGTGCTGCTGATCGACGAGGTGGACAAGGCGGACATCGAGTTCCCCAACGACCTGCTGCGCGAGCTCGACCGCATGGAGTTCTACGTCTACGAGACGCGCGAGCTGGTGCAGGCCAAGCAGCGGCCGATCGTGTTCATCACCTCCAACAACGAGAAGGAGCTGCCCGACGCCTTCCTGCGCCGGTGCTTTTTCCACTACATCCGCTTCCCCGACAAGGAGACGATGGAAAAAATCGTCGCCGTGCACTTCCCCAAGCTGAAGAAGGCGCTGCTGCGCGAGGCGATGGAGGTGTTCTTCGAGGTGCGCGAAGTGCCGGGCCTGAAGAAAAAACCCTCTACGTCGGAACTGCTGGACTGGCTCAAGCTGCTGTTGGCGGAGGACATCTCGCCGGAGGCGCTGCGCTCCAATGACCGCAAGACCATTATCCCGCCGCTGCACGGGGCGCTGCTCAAGAACGAACAGGACGTGCACCTGTTCGAGCGGCTGGTGTTCATGACGCGCGCCAAGGGAGGTTGACCCCTTGCTGATCGACTTCTTCCTCAAACTGAAGTCGCACAAGCTGCCGGTCTCCATCAAGGAGTATCTGACGCTGCTGGAGGCCATGGGCAAGGGTTTGATCGGCCCGTCGGTGGACGAGTTTTATTACCTCTCGCGCATCGCGCTGGTGAAGGACGAAGCAAATTTCGACAAATTCGACCGCGCCTTCTCCGAGTTCTGGCAGGGCGTCGAAACCATTCCGGGCATCGAGGCGCAGGTGCCGCTGGAGTGGCTGCTCAAGCAGGTCGAGCTGACGCTGAGCGAGGAGGAAAAGAAGCAGATCCAGGCGCTCGGCGGCTGGGACAAGCTGATGGAGACGCTGAAACAGCGCCTGGAGGAGCAGAAAGGCCGCCACCAGGGCGGCTCGAAGTGGATCGGCACCGGCGGCACCTCGCCCTTTGGCGCCTACGGCTATAACCCCGAGGGCATTCGCATCGGCCAGGACAAGGGCCGCAACCGCAGCGCGGTGAAGGTCTGGGACCAGCGCGAATACCAGAACCTGGACGACTCGGTCGAACTCGGCACCCGCAACATCAAGGTCGCGCTGCGCAGGCTGCGGCGCTTCGCCCGCGACGGCGCGCCGGAAGAGTTCGACCTGGACACCACAATCAACCAGACCGCACGCAAGGCCTACCTCGACATCCACATGCGGCCGGAGCGCCACAACACGGTCAAGGTGCTGATGCTGATGGACATCGGCGGCACGATGGACGACCACGTGAAGCTCGCCGAGGAGCTGTTTTCCGCCGCCAAGACCGAATTCAAGCACCTGGAGTTCTTCTATTTCCACAATTGCCTGTACGACTTCGTGTGGAAAGACAACCGGCGCCGGCATGCCGAGCGCACGCGCACCTGGGACCTGCTGCACAAGTACGGGCACGACTACAAGGTGATCTTCGTCGGCGACGCCACCATGAGTCCCTACGAGATCCTGCAGCCCGGGGGTTCGATCGAGTATTTCAACGAGGAGCCCGGCGCGGTGTGGGTGAAGCGCGTGGCCGAGGTGTACTCGAAATGCGTCTGGCTCAATCCGGAGCCCGAGGAGATCTGGGGCTACCGCCAGTCCATCCAGGTGATGAAGGAGCTGATGAACGGGCGCATGTACCCGACTACGCTCGCGGGCCTGGAGCGCGCGATGCGCGTGCTGTCGAAGTAACATGGGCACGCGCCTCAGCCAGCTGGTATTGAACCTGCGGCGCAACCTGCCGCCCGATCCCTCGCGCAGTTCGCGCCTGGAGCGCATGCTGCGGCGCTTCGCACGCCTCGCCGGGTGGCTGCGCTGCGACCTCAACCTCCTCGCCGTCCTCTACGGCACCGACAAGTACGGCGAACACGACTACACGCCGGTGTACCAGGAGCTGATTCACGAACGGGCGCTGCAGCAAGTTCTGGATGCGCTGTGCCACCAGCGCCGCCTCCTGCGCGTTCTTCAGGCCGTCCCACAGCAGCACGAACTCGTCGCCGCCAAGGCGCGCCAGCGTGTCCTCGCGTCGCAGGGTGCTTTGCAGGCGTTCGGCCACCGCGCGCAGCAGCGCATCGCCCGCCCGGTGGCCGAGCGAATCGTTCACCAGTTTGAAGTGGTCAAGGTCGAACAGCAGCACCGCCAGCATGCCCCGGCTGCGCGCCGCGGCGAGGATCGACTGCCCGGCACGGTCGGCGAGCAGCGCGCGGTTGGGCAATCCGGTCAGCGCGTCGCGAGTGGCGAGGTACTGGATGCGTTCCTCGGCCTGCTTGCGCGCGCTGACGTCGGCGCCGGTGCCGCGGTAGCCGACCAGGATCCCGCGCGCGTCGCGCACCGGCATGCCGCTCACCTGCTGCCAGATCACCTTGCCGGACTTGGTGATCGAGCGATGCAGCAGATCGCGGAACGGCTGCCCCTCGCGCGCATGGCGCTCGAACCATTCGTTCATCGCGCGCCCCTCGCCCAGGGGCATGAACTCGCGCGGCGTGCGTCCCAGCAGGTCGGCGCGCAGGTGGCCCAGCACCGACTCCACGCGCGCCGACAGGTACGTGTAGCGCCACTGCGCGTCGGTTTCCCAGACATACTCGCCCGAAGCCTCGACCACATCGCGGTAGCGTGCCTCGACGTCGCGCAGCGCCAGCTCGGCGCGCTTGCGTGCGGTGATATCGAGGTTGATGCCGGTCATGCGCAGCGCGCGCCCTGATGCGTCGCGCTCAGTCACCTTGCCGCGCGACAGCAGCCACTTCCAGTCGCGGTCCACGCTGCGGTAGCGGTGCTCCTCGACGTAATCGGTGCGCTCGCCTTTCACGGCTTCCATCGACACCCTGACCAGGCGCGGCAGGTCATCGGCGTGCACGCGCTGCGTCAATTCCTTGACCGTGGTCACTGTGGGCGCGCGCGGCAGGCCGAGGAACTCCGCCCAGCCCTCGCTGAGGTACACGTTGCCGCTTTGCAGGTCGGTGTCCCACAGAGCCGTGCCGGAGCCGTCCAGCGCCAACTCCAGCCGCTCCTTGGCGGAAGCCAGCTCGCGCTCGCCGCGCCGCCGCTCGGTGACGTCGCGCCCCACGCCGCGGTAGCCGAGGAAATTCCCTGCGGCGTCGTGGCGCGGCTGCCCCGACACCAGATGCGCGTGGCGCAGCCCCCCGGCGTCGGCCCGCGCCAGCTCCAGCTCGTGGAACGGCAGGCGCCGGCGCAATTGCTCCAGGTGCGCAGTGAACGCACGGCCGTCCAGCTCCACGCCGGGCAGCTCCCACAGCCGCTTGCCGAATGCCAGGCCCGGGCCGAAGAAGCCGAGCACGGTCGGCCCGCCGGTCAGCCAGGTGATGCGATGCTCGGTGTCGCACTCCCAGAACCAGTCTGCCGACAAGGCGGTGAGATTGCGGAACCGCTCCTCGCTGACGCGCAGCGTGCGCGTGGCGCGCCGGTCGCGCAGCCGCGCCTGCAGCCACGCGGCGGCCACGATGCCGGCCGCTGCGATCAGCAGCAGCGCTTCGGTCAGCAGCGTCCAGTCCATGGCGCTCGCGCCTAGCTCGTGCCGTCGCGCACCGGCGGCGCCACCTTGAGCACCTCGTCGATGGTGGTGACGCCGGCGGCCAACTTCATCGCGCCGCTCACGCGCAGCGGCTTCATGCCTTCCTTCATCGCCTGTTCGCGCACCCTGGCCAGATCGGCGCCGGCGGTGATCATCTGCTTGATCGCCGGCGTGTGCAGCAGCGTCTCGTAGATCCCCACGCGCCCCATGAAGCCGGTCATGCGGCACTCGAGGCAGCCCACCGGCTTGTACACGCTGGCCGGGCGCGTCGACTTGAACGGCGCCACCAGCGCGTCCCAGGCGGCCTGGTCCTCGGCGCGGTTCAGTTCCGTGGCCTGCTTGCAGTGCGGGCACAGGGTGCGCAGCAGCCGCTGGCCCATCACGCCATTGAAGGTGGCGTTGAGCAGGTAAGGCGCAATGCCCAGCTCCAGCAGGCGCGTCACTGCGCTGGGCGCGTCGTTGGTGTGCAGGGTGGAGAGCACGAGGTGGCCCGTCAGGGCCGACTGCACCGCCATCTCGGCCGTTTCCAGATCGCGGATCTCGCCGATCATGATGATGTCGGGATCCTGGCGCATCAGCGCGCGCACGCCCTCGGCGAAGCCGAGGTCGATCCCCTGGTGCACCTGCATCTGGTTGAACGAGGGCTCGACCATCTCGATCGGATCCTCGATGGTGCACACGTTCACTTCGGGCGTGGCGAGGCTCTTGAGCGTCGAGTAGAGCGTGGTGGTCTTGCCCGACCCGGTGGGCCCGGTCACCAGCACGATGCCGTTGGGCCGCGCCGTCATCTCGTTCCAGCGCTTGTGGTCGTCCTCCGAAAAGCCCAGCTCGCGGAAATCGCGCACCAGCACCTCGGGATCGAAGATGCGCATCACCAGCTTCTCGCCGAAGGCGGTGGGCAGGGTCGAGAGGCGCAGCTCGACCTCGTCGCCGTTCGCCATGCGCGTCTTGATGCGCCCGTCCTGCGGCCGGCGCTTCTCCACCACGTCCATACGGCCGAGGATCTTGATGCGGCTGGTCATCGCCGCCAGCACCGACGCGGGGATCTGGTACACCTGGTGCAGCACGCCGTCGATGCGAAAGCGCACCAGTCCCACCTCGCGCCGCGGCTCGATGTGGATGTCGCTCGCGCGCTGCTCGAAGGCGTACTGCCAGAGCCAGTCCACGACCTTCACCACGTGCGCGTCGTTGGCGTCGAGCGACTTGTTGGCGCTGCCCAGCTCCACCAGCTGCTCGAGGTTCGACAGCCCCGAAGTTCCGCCGGCGTCGCGGTTGGCGCCCTTGATCGATTTCGCCAGGCTGTAGAACTCGACCTGGCAGCGCTCGATCTCCACCGGGTTGGCGATCACGCGCCGGATCTCGCGCTGCGCCAGCCACTCGGCCAGCGCCTCCAGTGTCAGCGGCCGGTGCGGCGCGCGCAGATCCTTCCAGACTGCCTCCGCCACCAGCGTGAGCGGATGCTGCGTGCCGCGCCAGTAGCGGCGCTCCTTCTTCAGGTCTTCCGCCGGCCCGCGCGCGGCCACCCCGTCCTCGACCAGCCAGTCGAGGAGCTCAGTGAGCGTCAGCCGGCGCTCGGCGGCGGACTTGGCGGCGGCCTGGGCCAAGGGCGCGAACACTATAACGCTAGAATGCGGCATGCAGAAAGCCAGCGCCCTCGCCCCCGAGGTCAAACTGCGTGAAGTGTGGGCCTGGAGCATGTACGACTTTGCCAACTCGGGCTACACCACGGTGGTGATCACCGCGGTGTTCAGCGCCTACTTCGTCGGCGTGGTGGCCGGCAAGGCGCCCTGGGCAACCTTCGCGTGGACTGCCGCGCTGTCGGTGTCCTACCTCGCTGTGCTGCTGTCGGCGCCGCTCCTGGGCGCCTGGGCCGACGCGCACGCGGCGAAAAAGCGCCTGCTGCTCTACGCCACGGTCGGCTGCGTGGGCTTCACCGCGGCGCTCTATTTCACCGGCTCCGGCGCCGTGGCGCTCGCCGTCGTCCTGGTCGTGCTCTCCAACTTCTTTTTCGCCACCGGCGAGAACCTGATCGCGGCGTTCCTGCCCGAGCTCGCCGACTCGAAGGCCATGGGGCGCGTTTCGGGCTGGGGCTGGGCGTTCGGCTACCTGGGCGGCCTCGTCTCCCTCGGCGTATCGCTCCTCTACATCACCTGGGCGCAGGGCGAGGGCCAGACCGGCGCCCAGTTCGTGCCCGTGACGATGCTGATCACCGCAGTGGTGTTCGCGCTGTGCGCCACGCCGACCTTCCTGTTCCTGCAGGAACGCGCCCAGCCGCAGACGCGCGAGGGCAAAGCGTGGACGCGGGTCCTCCACACCTTGCACCGCGCCCAGCAGTACCGCGACCTGCGCCGGTTCCTGGTCTGCATCCTGTTCTACCAGGCGGGCATCATGGCGGTGATCGCGCTCGCCGCCATCTACGCGCAGGAGGAGATGAAGTTCACGCAGACGCAGACCATCGTGCTGATCCTCGTGGTCAACGTCACGGCCGCGATCGGCGCCTTTGGCTTCGGCTACCTGCAGGACGCGATCGGCCACGTGCGCGCCATGGCGCTGATCCTCGCGGGCTGGATCGTCATGATCGCCACCGCCTACGTCGCCGAGGACGCGCCCACCTTCTGGGTCGCCGCCAATCTCGCCGGGCTGTGCATGGGTTCGTCGCAGGCCGCGGGGCGCGCCATCGTCGGCTACCTTGCGCCGCGCACGCGCGAGGCGGAATTCTTCGGCCTGTGGGGGCTGGCGGTGAAGGCGGCCTCCATTTTCGGCCCGCTCACCTACGGCGCGGTGACCTGGATCTTCGAAGGCGACCACCGCCTCGGCATTCTCGCCGTGGGCGCGTATTTCGTGATCGGGCTCGCGCTCCTTCCCGGCATCGACGTGGAGCGCGGGCGGCGTGCGGCGCTGCACAGCGCGTGAGTTATCATTCCCGTCCTCGAAATACTGATCAGCCGGGAGACACCCCATGACCATCAAAATTGGCGACCAAGTGCCGGACGGCGTGCTGTTCGAGTCCGTCGGCTACAGCGACGAGAACCACTGCCCGGCGCGTCCCGGGCAGGTAAAGATTGCTGAACTGCTGAAGGGCAAGCGCGTCGCGATCTTCGGCCTCCCGGGCGCCTTCACCATGACGTGCTCCGGCAAGCACCTGCCGGGCTATCTGGCCGGCTACGACAAGTTCAAGCAACACAAAGTCGACGAGATCTGGTGCGTTTCGGTCAATGACGGCTATGTCATGGCCGCGTGGGGCCGCGACCAGAAGACCGACGGCAAGATCCGCATGCTGGGCGACGGCAATGGCCAGTGGACCAAGGCGCTGGGGCTGGAGGTGGATGCCAGCGCGGGCGGCATGGGCCTGCGCATGCGGCGCTGCTCGATGCTGGTCGAGAACGGCGTCGTGAAGCAGCTCAACGTCGAAGCCCCGGGAAAGCTCGAAGTCAGCGACGCGGAAACACTGCTCAAGCAGCTCGGTTGATGGGGCGCGCGCTTTTCTTCCTCCTGCTCGCCGGCGTCAGCACGAGCCTGCCGGCGCAGTCGCGCACCGAGGCCGGCCGCGCGCAATTCCGCGAGGCCTCGCGCATCTGCCGCTACGTGCCCCACGCCGAGCAGCGCGCCTGCATGGCGCGCGAGCTGTGCAAGAACAACCGCGACCCCGCGAACTGCGAGGAGCGCTACTTCGTCAACGCCGAGCGCCGCGATATCGTGCTCGAGGCCTGCAAGGGCAAGCAGGGCACGGTGCTGCGCGATTGCATGCGCGAGGAATACAAGAAGCTCGGTCCCGAGCCCAAATCCTAGCCCGCGCTGAACCTTTGCGCCGCGCGCGGCTCCAACGCCGGTAGCCCGCGCCGATGCCGATGAAAAAACTCTTTGCTTCCCTCCTGCTGTTGTTCGCGCTGCCCGCACTCGGCGCCGGGCTGCCGCAAAAAGTGGCCGAGGTCGAAGGCGTCTCCGAATACCGGCTGGACAACGGCTTGCGCGTGCTGCTGGTGCCCGATGCCAGCGCCGACACGGTGACCGTGCACATCACCTACCTGGTCGGCTCGCGCCACGAGGGCTACGGCGAGAAGGGCATGGCGCACCTGCTCGAGCACATGCTGTTCAAGGGCTCGAAAAACCACCCGGACGTGAAGCAGGAATTCACCCGCCGCGGCGCGCGCTGGAACGGCACCACGTCGCACGACCGCACCAATTACTTCGAGACCCTGCCGGGCACCGAGGAAAACCTCGAATGGGCGCTGGGGAT
This sequence comes from Pseudomonadota bacterium, assembly GCA_027624175.1. Classification (GTDB taxonomy): domain Bacteria; phylum Pseudomonadota; class Gammaproteobacteria; order Burkholderiales; family SG8-39; genus JAABQT01. Next base: position 9,469 of record JAQBXT010000011.1, read on the forward strand.
GGAGGCCGACCGCATGCTGCGCTCGTTCATCCGCAAGGCGGACCTGGACAGCGAGATGACGGTGGTGCGCAACGAATTCGAGATGGGCGAGAACAGTGCCGCCAGCGTGCTGTTCCAGCGCATGCAGCGGCTGGCCTACGCCTGGCACAACTACGGCAACGCCATCATCGGCGCGCGCTCGGACATCGAGTCGGTGCCGATCGAGCGCCTGCAGGCGTTCTACCGTACCTGGTACCAGCCCGACAACGCGCTGCTGACCGTCGGCGGGCGCTTCGACGAGCAGCGCGCGCTCGCACTGGTGGGCAAGCATTTCGGGCCGCTGCCGCGTCCGTCGCGCCCCCTGCCCGCCCTGTACACGGTCGAGCCGGCCCAGGACGGCGAGCGGTCGGTCACCCTGCGCCGCGTGGGCGATACGCCGATCGTGGCCACGCTGTATCGCGTGCCCGCGGCCGGGCACCCGGACTACGCGGCCGTCGACGTATTGGTGGAAGCCCTGCGCCGGGCGCCGCAGGGGCGCCTGCACCAGGCGCTGGTGCAAAAAGGCCTGGCGAGCTGGATCTGGGGCGGCGAGCGCGCCTTGCGCGACCCGGGGTACGTGTATTTCGGCGCCGGCGTACCCAAGGAGGGCTCCCTCGACGCGGCGCGCGATGCCCTGCTCGCGACGCTCGACGGACTGCGCCGCGAGCCGCTGCGGCAGGACGAGGTCGACGGGGCGCGCACCACCCTGCTCAACGAGATGGAAAAGGCGCGCCTCGACGGGCGAGAGCTGGTCAACGCGCTGGCCGAGTATCAGGCGGTAGGCGACTGGCGCCTGTTCTTCCTGTATCGCGACCGCCTGCGCGCCGTCACCCTTGCGGACGTGCAGCGCGTCGCCGAAGCTTTCCTGCGGCCCGCCAACCGCGTGCTGGGGCAGTTCATCCCCACGGCGCAACCCGAACGGGCGCAAATCCCGGAAACACCGGACCTGCAGGCGGCGCTGCAGGACTACAAGAGCAGCGAAACAGTGGCGGCCGGCGAGGTGTTCGACCCTTCGCCACAGAACATTGAATTCCGCCTGCAGCGGCGCGAACTCGCCAACGGCCTGCGCACGGCGCTGCTCGCCAAGCGCACGCGCGGCGCGACAGTGGTGGCCAGGCTCAATCTGCATTGGGGCGACGAGGTCAGCACCGCGGGGCGCAGCACCGCCTGCTCGCTCGCCGGCGAGATGCTGATGCGCGGCACGAAAAAGCATTCGCGCGCTGAACTGCGCGACGCCTTCGACCGGCTCCAGGCCACCGTCTCGGTGAGCGCCACCGGGGCCACGCTGCAAATGCGGCGCGAACACCTCGCGCAAACCCTGCGCCTGGTGGCGGAGGTACTGCGCGAACCGTCGTTCCCGGCGACCGAATTCGAGGAGCTGAAAAGGAGCGCGCTCACCAGCGCCGAAGCGCGGCGCAGCGACCCGGCGGCACGCGCCGAGGAGGAACTGCAGCGCCACCTGCAGCCCTACCCCAAGGGCCACTGGCTGTACACGTTGTCCCTGGAAGAGCGCATCGCGGCGTTGCAGTCGGCGACGCTCGAAGACGCCCGGCGCTGCCACGCCGAACTGATCGGCGCGAGCGGCGCGGACTTCGCGGCGGTGGGAGATTTCGATCCCGCGGCGCTCGGCGCGCTGCTGGAGGAGTTGTTCGGCCAGTGGAACAATCCCGCCCCCTACGCGCGCATCCCGAGCCGCTTCTTCGAGCGCCCGGCGCTCGAGCGCGAATTGCGCACGCCCGACAAGGCGAACGCGGTGCTGCGCGCGGGGCTCAACCTGCGCATGCGCGACGACCACCCGGACTTTCCGGCCCTGGTGCTCGCCAACCACCTGCTGGGCGGTTCCTCCACCGCGCGCCTGCCCGGGCGCATCCGCGAAAAGGAAGGCCTGTCCTACAGCACCTACACCTGGTTCAGCGCCAGCCCGCTGGACCAGTCGGCGAATTTCTGGGTCTCGGCCATCTTCGCGCCGCAGAACAAGGCGCGCGTCGAACAAGCGATGCGCGAGGAGTTCGCCCGCGCACTGCGTGACGGATTCGATGCCGCCGAAGTGGAGGCGGGAAAACGCGGATTGCTGGAGGCGCGGCGCCTGGCGCGTACGCGCGACGAGTCGCTCAACGCGCGCCTGGCCAGTTACCTGTTCGTCGGGCGCACTTTTGCGTGGGACGTCGAACTGGAGCGGCGCATCGCCGCACTCACGCCCCAGCAGCTGCGCGATGCGCTGCGCCGGCACCTGGACACCGCGCGGCTTTCGGTGACCATCGCCGGCGACTTCAAATAGGGCGCTAGCCCTTCTTCAGCAGGTCGCGGATTTCCTCGCGCAGCCAGTGGTCAGTCGATCGGCAAATACTGCACGTCCAGAATCTCGAGTTCCTCCTCGCCGCCCGGGGTGTCCAGGCGCACCACGTCGCCGGTGCGCGCCTTGAGCAGCGCCTTGGCGACCGGCGCCAGCCAGGAGACGCGACCGCGCGCCGTATCGACCTCGTCGGCGCCGACGATGGTGACTTCCCGCTCTTCGCCCGACTTGCCGCGCACGCGGGCACGAGCGCCGAAAAACACCTGCTCGCTGTCGCGGCCCGCGTTGTCCACCACCGCCGCATTCTCCAGGCGCCTGATCAGGAAGCGCACGCGCCGGTCGATCTCGCGCAGCCGCTTCTTGCCGTACAGGTAATCGCCGTTTTCGGAGCGGTCGCCGTTGGACGCGGCCCAGGCGACGGTACGCACCACCTCGGGCCGCTCGAGTTCCACCAGCGCCTTCAACTCGGACTTCAAGCGCGCGTAGCCGGCAGGGGTGATGTAATTCCTCGGCGGCGTTGGCGCGTCGGGCGCCGGCGTCTCCTCGGATTCGTTCTCCTTGACGAACGCTTTCGACATGGGGAGGAATTCTACCCGCGCGCCCCTTGCCAGCCTCCGGCGGAGCGCCGAGAATTCCGCCCTGCGTAGAAGCATTCCAGGGGATGGCCGTGGCGTTATTCCAGAGTTCAGTCGACAAAGACGATCTGCTGACCCGCATGCGGATCAAGGAGGTGGCGTTGTTCGGACTGATCGCGCTCACCGCGGTGATGGCAAACCTGCCCGCGGAGGCGATCGCGGAGCTGGGCATCAACCACGACTACCTGATCGCCGCGCTGGGCAGTTCCGTGGTGATCGGCCTGCTGCTGTACCTGAGGTTCTTCTTCTTCGTCGCCATGGTGCTGCTGATCCTTGGCGCCAACCTGCCCGACCAGATCGCGGAGCGCTTCGGCATCTCCAAGATCCCCCTGATTCTCGCCCTGGTGGCGATGGTCGGCGTGTCGCTCATCAACACCGTGGTCAAGCTGCTGCCCACGGGATTGGAGCCCAAGCCCAAGGAAAAAAGCCCGGAAGGCGTGCGCGCCCTGTTCTATGCCATCGAAAAGAACAACGTGGTGTACGCGCAAAAGGTGCTGTCGATGAACTTCGACCCGAACCTGCACCACGACAATGGTTATACGCCGCTCGCCTATGCCGCGCTGAAGGGCAACCCGCAGATGGTGGACATGTTCCTGCGCAACGGCGCCGACCCCGCGCAATCCACGCGCGACGGCGACACTGCGGTGGAACTGGCGCTGCGCATGGGCCACAACGAGATCGCCGACAACCTGAAGCGCGCGCGCCAGCAGCGCGAGGCGCCCGCACCGGCCCCTGCGGTCGCCCAAGCCGGTGCCTGAGCGGCGCTTGCAGCCCCGGGGCTTTGGCGCCACAATACTGTATAAATAAGCAGTTTGTTGCAGTTCCACCCTCCTCATCCCCATGTCCGCCCTAGCACCGTCCATCGCGCCGCAAGCCATCTGCCGCGACGCCCTGCTGGAGAAGTACGCCAAGGGCTCCGAAGCCTCCATGGGCGAAGTGCGCCGCCGCGTCGCGCGCGCCCTCGCCCAGGCCGAGCCCGAGGCGCGCCGTGCCCACTGGGAGCGGCGCTTCCTGCAGGCGCAGGAGGACGGTTTCATTCCCGCCGGCCGCATCAATTCGGCCGCCGGCGTGCAATTGCAGGCGACGCTGATCAACTGTTTCGTGCAGCCGGTGGGCGACTCGATCTCGGAGACCGTGGACGGCAAGCCGGGCATCTACACCGCGCTGCTGGAGGCCGCCGAGACCATGCGCCGCGGCGGCGGCGTAGGCTACGATTTCTCCTCGATTCGCCCCAAGGGCGCAGAAGTGAAAGGCACGCGCTCGCGCGCCAGCGGCCCGGTGTCCTACATGCGCGTGTTCGACCGCTCGTGCGAAACCGTCGAGTCGGCCGGGGCGCGCCGCGGCGCGCAAATGGGCGTGCTGCGCTGCGACCATCCCGATGTGGAGGAATTCATCCACGCCAAGGACCGGGGCGACCTCGCGAATTTCAACGTTTCGGTGGGCGTCACCGATGCCTTCATGCAGGCCGTGGAGGGCGACCTCGAAGTCGAACTGCTGCACAAGGCGAAGCCCTGGCCGGGCGCGGGCGTGCACCAGCGTGCGGACGGACTCTGGGTGTACCGCAGAATCGCGGCGCGCTCGCTGTGGGACCAGATCATGCGCTCGACCTACGACCATGCCGAGCCTGGAATCCTGTTCCTCGACCGCATGAATCGCGACAACAACCTGAACTACTGCGAGACCATCGAGGCCACCAACCCCTGCGCCGAGCAGCCGCTGCCGCCCTACGGCTGCTGCTGCCTCGGATCGATCGACCTGACGCGCTTCGTGCGCGACGCCTTCGGCGCGAACGCGGCGTTCGATTTCGAGGGCTTCGGCAAGGTGGTCGATGTGGCGGTGCGCATGCTGGACAACGTGCTCGAGGTCACCGCCTGGCCGCTCGAAGCGCAACGCCGCGAGGCGATGGCCAAGCGCCGCGTCGGCCTGGGTTTCACCGGCCTGGGCGATGCGCTCATCATGCTGCGCCTGCATTACGACAGCGATGCCGCGCGCGCCATGGCGGCCCGCATCTCCGCAGCGATGCGCGACCGCGCCTATCGCGCCTCGGCCGAGCTGGCGCAGGAGCGCGGCGCATTTCCCCTGTTCAATGCGGACCTGTACCTTTCGGGCACCAGCCTCGCCGCGCGCCTGCCCGATGACATCAAGGCGCAGGTGCGCGCGCACGGCATCCGCAACAGCCATCTGCTGTCCATCGCTCCGACCGGCACCATCAGCCTGGCATTTGCCGACAACGCCTCGAACGGCATCGAGCCGCCGTTCTCCTGGACCTATACGCGCAAGAAGCGCATGGCCGACGGCAACCTGCAGGAGTTCCCGGTCGAGGATCACGCCTGGCGGCGCTACAAGGCGGCGGGCGGGGACGTGCAGCAGCTCCCGGCCTACTTCGTGACTGCGCTCGAACTGAGCGCGCAGGCGCACGAGCGCATGGTGGCCGCGGTGGCGCCGTTCATCGACACCAGCATTTCCAAGACGGTGAACGTGCCCGAGGACTATCCCTACGGCGATTTCAAGGACCTGTACCTCGCCGCCTGGAAGTCGGGGCTCAAAGGGCTCGCCACCTACCGCCCCAACAAGGTGCTCGGCTCGGTGCTGTCCGTGGAGGCGCCGCAGGATTTCGTCGAAGGCGACGTCAATCGCCGCCTGCGCATCAATTCGCTGCCCGAGCCGGTGCTCGCCAGCCTGCGCTGGCCGGGTCGGCCGGAATTCTCCTCCGGCAACCTGTCCTGGACCTACATGATCGAACACCCGCGCCACCATTTCGCGGTGTTCGTCGGCGAGTCCGGGAACGGCAGTCCGCACGCCTTCGAGGTGTGGGTCAATGGCAGCGAGCAGCCGCGCGGCCTGGGCGCGGTGGCCAAGACGCTCTCCATGGACATGCGCGCCAATGACCCGGGCTGGCTGCGCCTCAAGCTCGATACGCTGGCCCGCGCGACCGGAGACGATGCCTTCGACATGGCGTTTCCGCCGCACGGCGAGAAGCGCCGCATGCCGTCAGTGGTCTCTGCATTGGCGCAGCTGGTGCGCTGGCGCGTGGAACAGCTGGGTGACCTGGCTGGGGAGAGCCAGGTCGATGCATTCGCCAGCGTCACGCCGGTGATGGACGCGATGTTCAGCCTGAAGGAGCCCAAGACCGGCACCGACGGCACGATGTCGTGGACGGTGGACGTTCTCAACGCCCGCACCGGCGATGATTTCGTCCTCGGGCTCAAGGAAATCGCGCTGCCGGATCGCACCACACGGCCGTACTCCCTGTGGCTCTCGGGCGAGTACCCGCGCGAATTGGACGGCCTGTGCAAGCTGCTGTCCCTCGACATGCGCGTCGTCGACCCGGCCTGGATCGGCATGAAGCTGAAAAAACTGCTCGACTTCGCCGAGCCGCTGGGCGACTTCATGGCCTTTGTGCCCGGCGCGAAGAAACAGCAGACCTGGCCGTCCACCGTGTCCTACATGGCGCGCCTGGTGCTGCACCGCTACGCCATGCTCGGCATCCTCGACGAGGACGGCGTGCCGCAGCAGCGCATGGGCGTTCTTGAAGCGCCGGGCGCGGGACGCGTGCGGGTGATGCAGGGCGCAAAGTGCCCGGAGTGCGGCAGCCGCGCGCTGATCCGCAAGGACGGCTGCGACTGGTGCACCGCCTGCGGTTTTACCGGGATCTGCGGCTAGTCGGGGAAGGACCTGAGCCAGAGCAATGCGGCGACGCTCTTGGCGTCGGTGATGCGCCCGTCGTGCACCATGTCCTGGGCTTCGGCGAGCGGCAGGGTGAACACTTCAAGGAACTCCCCTTGTTCGAGCTTCTGCGCGCGCTGCTCGAGCCCGCGTGCCAGCCACAGTTCGATGCCCTCGTCGCTGTAGGCGATGGCGTTGTGGATCAGGCCGAGCCGCCGCCACTCGGCGGCAACGTAACCGGTTTCTTCCAGCAATTCGCGCCGGCCGGTCGCCTCGGGCGATTCGCCCGCATCGCGCTTGCCCGCCGGAAGCTCGATGAAGTCCCGCGCATGCGGATAGCGGAACTGACGCTCCAGCACCACCCGGCCGTCGTCGTGCAGTGCCAGGATCACCACCGCGCCGGGATGACGGATGTACTCGCGCACCGCCTCGCTGCCGTCGGGCAGGCGCACGCGGTCGCGGCGCACCTTGAGCAGGCGCCCGGTGAACACCTCTTCGCCTTCCAGGAACGTCTCGCTCAGGTCCTCGCGCACTACCGGGCGTAGGAGTACTGGATGGCTTGCAGGCAGACGTACATCAGCGTCTGCGGCAGGATGCCGATGAGCAGAAGCGACAGGCCGTTGGCGGAAAGCAGCAGCCGCGCGCCTCCCCGTTGGCCCACCGCGCTCACACCTTGCGCCGGGTCGTCAAAATACATCAGCTTGACCACGCGCAGGTAGTAGAAAGCGCCGATCAGCGAGAACACCACCGCCGTCACCGCGATCGCGATCTGCCCCGCCTGCACAGCGGCCGACAGCACGGCGAACTTGGCGTAGAAGCCCGCGGTCGGCGGTACCCCCGCCATCGAGAACATCAGCACCAGCATGAGGAATGCCAGCCAGGGATCCCGGCGATTGAGCCCCTTCACGTCCTCCAGCCGCTCGCATTCGAAGCCGGCGCGCGACAGGAGCAGCAGTACGCCGAATGCTCCCAGCGACATCAACACGTAGACGATGGTGTAGAACATTGCCGCGCCGTAGGCGTCGACCGCGCTCAGGCGGTTGCCCCCGACCACGCCGGACATCAGGCCCAGCAGCATGAACCCCATGTGCGCGATGGTCGAATAGGCCAGCATGCGCTTCAGGTTGGTCTGCGCGATGGCGGTGAGGTTGCCGATGGCCATCGACAGCACGGCGAGGATCGCCAGCATCTGCTGCCAGTCGACCGAGAGCGCGGGCAGGCCGCCGACCAGCAGGCGCATCGCCATGGCGAACGCGGCGAGCTTGGGCGCGGTGCCGATGACCAGCGTCACCGCAGTGCTCGCGCCCTGATAGACGTCCGGGATCCACATGTGGAACGGCACCAGGCCGAGCTTGAAAGCGAGGCCCGACACCAGGAACACCAGCCCGAATACCAGCAGCATGCGCGAGCTGCTGGATTCCGCCGCGAGGCTGGTGGCGCGCGCCGCAATGTCGGAGATCACCAGCGTGCCGGTGGCACCGTAGATCATCGATATGCCGTACAGCAGCAGGCCGGAAGCCAGGGCGCCCAGCACGAAGTACTTCATCGCCGCCTCGGTGGAGGCCGCCGAATCCCGGTTCAGCGCCACCAGGGCGTACAGGCACAGCGACAGCAGCTCCAATCCCAGGTACAGGGTAAGGAAACTGTTGGCGCTGATCATCACCATCATGCCGAGCAGCGCGAACAGGAGCAGCGTGAGGAATTCCCCGCGCAGCAGGCCGCGATCGAGCAGATAGCGGCGCGAGTAGGCCAGCGCCGCGGACACCGCGCCGTAGGCCACCAGCTTGAGCACGCCCGACATGGCGTCGGACAGGAAGGAGCGGTCGAACAGCAGCAGGCTCCTGCCGCCATTGACCCACAGGATGAACAGCGTGGCCGCAGCGCAGGCCAGCAGAATGAGCTGCGCCAGCGCGAAGCTCGCGCGGCGGCCTTCGTCCTTCGCGTACAAGTCGAAGATCATCAGCACGCAGGCGCCGAGGAGCAGCAGCACCTCGGGGAGCACCGGGAGATGGTTGACCAAGACGAGCATGTTCACAGCTTGGGCTGCGCCACGTGGCGCAGCAGCTCATCGACCGAGGCGTGCATCACCTCGGTGAACGGCAGCGGGTACACGCCCATGAAGAGCACCGCCACCGCCAGCAAGCCGAGCACCAGGGTTTCGCGCGGCTCGAGGTCCTTGAGCGCCGCGACCCGCGCGTTGGCTACGGCCCCGAACATCACGCGCTTGTACATCCACAGCGTGTAGGCAGCGCCGAACACCAGGGTGGTGGCGGCGGCGAAGGCGAGCCAGAAGTTCTTCTGCATGGCGCCCATGATCACCATGAATTCGCCGACGAAGCCGCTGGTCGCCGGCAGGCCGCTATTGGCCATCGCGAACAGCATCATCAGCGCGGCAAACTTCGGCATGGTGTTCACCACGCCGCCGTAGTCGGTGATCATGCGGCTGTGCATGCGATCGTAGAGCACCCCCACGCACAGGAACAGCGCGGCGGAGACGAAGCCGTGCGAGATCATCTGCACCAGCGCCCCCTCCACGCCCCAGGTGTTGAAGACGAAGAAACCCAGGGTGACGAAGCCCATGTGCGAGACCGAGGAATAGGCGATGAGCCTTTTCATGTCGGTCTGCACCAGCGCCACCAGGCCGATGTACACCACCGCCACCAGCGACAGCGCGATCATCAGCCAGGCCAGGTCGCGCGAGGCATCCGGCAGGATCGGCAGCGAAAAGCGCACGAAGCCGTAGGCCCCCAGCTTGAGCATGATCGCCGCCAGCACCACCGAGCCGCCGGTCGGCGCCTCGACGTGGGCGTCGGGCAGCCAGGTGTGCACCGGCCACATCGGCACTTTCACCGCGAAGGCGAACAGGAAGCCGAAGAACAGCCATTTTTGCGCCGCGAGGCTGAGCGGCAGCTTGTGCCAGTCGAGGACGGCGAAGCTGCCGCCGGACTTGCCATACAGGTACAGGACCGCCACCAGCATCAGCAGCGACCCGAACAGCGTGTAGAGGAAGAACTTGACGGCGGCATAGACGCGATTCGGCCCGCCCCAGACGCCGATGATGATGAACATCGGGATCAGCGTGGCCTCGAAGAAGACGTAGAACAGCACGCCGTCGAGGGCCGAGAACACGCCGTTCATCACCCCCGAGAGCATCAGGAACGAGGCGTAGTACTGCCCCACCCGGCTCTCGATCACGCTCCAGCCCGCGATCACCACCAGGATGGTGATGAAGGAATTGAGCAGCAGGAACAGCACCGAGATGCCGTCCACCCCAAGGTGGTAATTGACGTTGAAGGCCTCGATCCAGGGCCGCAGCTCGACGAACTGCATGCCTGCCACACCGGTCTCGAAGCCGGCGTAAAGCGGGATCGTCACCACGAACCCGAGCACGGCGCCGGCCAGCGCGATGGCGCGCTGCAGCGGCGCGTTGCGGTCGCCGCCCGCGGCCAGCACCAGCAGCGCGGCGGCGACCGGGACCCAGATGGCGAGCGAAAGCAGCGGCATCTCAGGTCCCCAGGAACCAGTAGGTCATGAGGACCACACCGAGCAGCATCGCCGAGGCGTAGCGGTAAATCATTCCGGACTGCAGCAGCGAAGCGAGCGCCGAGAACCAGCCCACCACGCGCGCCGAACCGTTCACCGCCAGCCCGTCGATGAAGGTCTGGTCGCCCGCCTTCCACAGGCCGGTGCCCAGCATCCGCGCCCCGGCACCGAACAGCCAAGCGTAGAGCTCATCGAAGCCGTACTTGCGCTCCACCACGGCGTACAGCGGCCCCAGGCGCATGGCGATGCGCTTGGGCAGGTCGGTGCGCAGGCGGTACAGGACGTAGGCGACGACGATGCCCGCCAGCGCGAGCCAGAACGGCGGCGACACCAGGCCATGGGCGACGAATGTCCAGGGGCTGCCGACGTCGGCGAAGTCGCCCACCAGCCAGCCGGCAAACACCGAAGGGATCGCCAGCAGCACCAGCGGCACCGTCACCACTTTCGGGGATTCGTGCGGCGGGTGCGCGGCATCGAAGCGCGGCAGGCCATGGAAGGCCATGAACACCATGCGGAAGGTGTAGGCGGCGGTAACGAACACGCACAGCAGCACGCTCACGTAGGCGAAGCCCGCACCGGGGATCATGGCGTGCCTGGCGGCCTCGATGATCAGGTCCTTGGAGAAGAAACCGGCGAAGCCCGGGATGCCGACCGAGGAGATCGCGCCGATCAGCACGGTCCAGTAGGTGATCGGCATGGTGCGGCTCAAGCCGCCCATGCGGCGCATGTCCTGCTCGTGGTGCAGCGCGATGATCACCGAGCCCGCGCCGAGGAACAGCAGCGCCTTGAAGAATGCGTGCGTCATCAGGTGGAAGATCGCCACCGAGTAGGCCGAGGCGCCCAGCGCCACCGTCATGTAGCCCAGCTGCGACAGGGTCGAATACGCGATCACGCGCTTGATGTCGTATTGCGTGAGCGCCACCAGTGCCATGGACAGCGCGGTGATGCCGCCGATCACCAGCACCACCGAGCGCGCGGTCGGCGAGAGCTCGTACAACGGCGCCATGCGCGCCACCATGAAGATGCCGGCCGTCACCATGGTCGCCGCGTGGATCAGCGCGGAGATCGGCGTCGGGCCTTCCATCGAATCGGGCAGCCAGACGTGCAACGGGAATTGCGCGCTCTTGCCCATGGCGCCGATAAACAGGCAGATGCAGATCACCGACAGCAGCAGCCAGCCGCTGCCCGGCAGCACCTCGATCGTTCGCCCGGCGAGCGCCGGCGCCTGGCCGAACACCTGCGTGTAGTCGAGGCTGCCGAAATGCGCCAGCACCAGCCCGATGCCGAGGATGAAGCCGAAGTCGCCCACGCGGTTGACGAGGAAGGCCTTGAGGTTGGCGTGGATCGCGGTGGGCCGCGTGTACCAGAAGCCGATCAGCAGGTAGGACACCAGCCCCACCGCTTCCCAGCCGAAGAACAGCTGCAGGAAATTGTTCGCCATCACCAGCATCAGCATGGAGAAGGTGAACAGCGAGATATAGGCGAAGAACCTCTGGTAGCCGGGGTCCTCGGCCATGTAGCCGATGGTGTAGACGTGCACCATCAGCGAGACGAAGGTCACCACCACCATCATCAGTGCGCTGAGACGGTCGATGAGGAAGCCGATCTCCAGCCGCACGCCGCTGCTCGTCAGCCAGGTGTAGACGCTGCCATTGAAGGTGTTGCCCTGCAGCACGTCGGCCAGAATCCAGCAGGAGGCGACGAACGACGCCAGCACGCCGACGATGGTGACCGTGTGCGCGCCGGCGCGGCCCAGGGCGCGGCCGAACAGGCCCGCGAGGATCGCGCCCGCCAGGGGAGCCAGCGGCGCCAGAAGATAGACAGCCTTCATCCCTTCAGGCTGTCCAGGTCTTCGACATTGATGGTGGCGAGATTGCGGAACAGCACCACCAGGATCGCCAGGCCGATCGCCGACTCCGCGGCAGCCACCGTGAGGATGAAGAACACGAACACCTGTCCCGCCAGGTCGCCGATGAAATGCGAGAAGGCGATGAAGTTCAGATTCACCGCCAGCAGCATCAGCTCAATCGCCATCAGCAGCACGATGAGGTTGCGACGGTTGAGGAAGATGCCCACCACGCTGATGGCGAACAGCAGCGCGCCCAGCACCAGGAAGTGGTTCAGGGTCAGTGCGCCCACGGCTATTCCTTCTCCGAGGGCATGGAGACCATGCGCACGCGGTCCTCGCGCCGCACCGCGACCTGGCGCGCCGGATCCTGGCCCTTGGTGTCCTTGCGCCTGCGCAGGGTGAGCGCGATGGCGGCGATGATCGCCACCAGCAGGATCACCGCGGCGATCTCGAAGGCGTACACGTACTGCGTGTACAGCACGCGCCCGAGCGCCCGGGTGTTGCTGTAGCCGGCGGGCACCGCGTGCGTGCTGGTGGCGGAGCCGAAGTACCGACCCGCCAGCACCGCCACCATCTCGAAAGCCATCACACCGCCGACCACCACTGCCAGCGGCAGGTTCTGCCAGAAGCCCTCGCGCAACTGCTCCAGGTTGATGTCGAGCATCATCACCACGAACAGGAACAGCACCATCACGGCGCCCACGTACACCAGCACCAGCGTGATGGCGAGGAATTCCGCGCGCAGCAGCAACCAGAGGCCCGAGGCGTTGAAGAACGCGAGCACCAGGTACAGCGCGGCGTGCACCGGGTTGCGCGCCGTGATTACGCGCAGAGCGGCCACCAGCAGCACGGCCGCGAAAGCAAAGAAGATCCAGGTTTCCAGAATTATTGTTGTCGTTTAGCGGTAGGCAGCGTCGGCTTCCCGGTCCTTCGCGATTTGCTCCTCGTAGCGATCCCCCACCGCCAGCAGCATCGGCTTGGTGTAGTACAGGTCGCCGCGCTTCTCGCCGTGGTACTCGAGGACGCGCGTTTCGACGATCGCGTCCACCGGGCAGGCCTCCTCGCAAAAGCCGCAGAAGATGCACTTCACCAGGTCGATGTCGTAGCGTGTGGTGCGGCGCGTGCCGTCGGCGCGCGCCTCGGATTCGATGTGGATGGCGAGCGCCGGGCACACCGCCTCGCACAGCTTGCAGGCGATGCAGCGCTCTTCGCCATTCGGGTAGCGGCGCAGCGCGTGCAGGCCGCGGAAGCGCGGGCTCTGCGGCGTTTTCTCCTCCGGGAACTGCACCGTGATCTTGCGCGCGAACAGGTGGCGCCCGGTGAGCATCAGGCCGCGCAACAGCTCGAGCAGCAGGAAGGAGCGGAAGAAATCGACCACGCGCGCGATCATTTCCACAGGCTCCAGGGCGTTTGCATCCACAGCCCGATCACCGCGATCCACACCAGGGTGAGCGGGATGAACACCTTCCAGCCCAGGCGCATGATCTGATCGTAGCGGTAGCGCGGGAACGTGGCGCGGATCCACACGAACATCGACACCAGCACGAACACCTTGGCCAGCAGCCAGAAGAACGGCGGCACCGCGTCGGCGAGCGCACTGGAGATCGGCGGCAGCCAGCCGCCGAAGAACATCACCGCGGTGAGCGTGGCGATGAGGATCATGTTCATGTACTCGGCGATGAAGAACAGCGCGTAGGTCATGCCCGAGTATTCGACCATGTGGCCGGCGACGATCTCCGATTCGCCCTCGACCACGTCGAAGGGCGCGCGGTTGGTCTCGGCGATGCCGGAAATGAAGTACACCAACAGCATGGGCGCGAGCGGCAGCCAGTTCCAGGAGAGGAAATTGAGGCCCTTGGCGGCGAACATGCCCCGGTCCTGCTGCTGCACGATGTCGGAGAGATTCAGGCTCCCCGACACCATCAGCACCACCACCAACGCAAAGCCCATCGCCAGCTCATAGGACACCATCTGCGCCGCGGAGCGCATGGCGCCCAGGAACGCGTACTTCGAATTGGACGCCCAGCCGGCGATGATCACGCCGTACACGCCCATCGAGGTGAGCGCGATCACGTACAGCAGCCCCGCGTTGATGTCCGCAAGCACCACCTCCGGCGCGAACGGGATCACCGCCCAGGCGGCGAGCGCCGGCATCACCATCAGGACCGGCGCCAGGATGAACAGGCCCTTGCTGGCGTTCGCCGGGACGATGATTTCCTTGAACAGCAGCTTGATGCCGTCGGCAATCGGCTGCAGCAGCCCGAGCGGGCCGACCCGGTTGGGGCCGATGCGGATCTGCATCCAGCCGATGAGTTTTCGCTCCCACAGCGTGAGATAGGCGACCGACAGCATCAACGGCACGACGATGGCGACGATGTAGACCAGGTTCCAGGCGGTGTCGACGAGAGCGGCCTGCCAGCTCATCTAGGCCACTTTCTCCACCACAATCTTCTCCACGCTGAGGCCGCCGAACATCGCGCCCAGGCCGGCGGTCGAGGCATGCGCCGCCGCGACGCGCACGCAATCCGCGGGTAGCCGGTCGTCGAGCGCGGCGATGAGTTTTGCACTGCCCTCGCCCTGCCGCACCAGCACCGGCTGACCGGCGGCGACGCCGAGCTTTTGCAGCAGGGCGCCATTCATCCAGGCCCGGGGGGCGCGCGCGTCGCGCGTCTGCTGCAGCGGAGGCGAGCGGCGCACCAGGGGATCGGCGAAATAGATCGGCACCTCCGCGATGCGCTGCAGCCCGGACACGCTCCAGGCGGGCGTGGCCACTGCTTCGATACCGTTCGACAACAGCCCAGCGACGTCCCGGCCGCCCAGGCAGGCCTGCCGCACTTCCTCGAGGGTATCGAATTCGAATCCCGGCCTGCCGAGCAGCGTGCCGAGCACACGCAGCACTTTCCAGGCCGGGCGCGACTCGCCCAGCGGCTGCACGGCGGCGTGGAAACTTTGCAGGCGGCCTTCGGTGCTGACGAAGCTGCCCGCGGTCTCGGTGAACGGTGCGACCGGCAGCAGAACGTCACCCAGGCCCGATTTCCAGGCCGTCAGGTTGACCACGAACTTTGCATTGCGCAGCAGCTGCGGGTCGGCGCAATCGAGCTCCGGTTCCACGTTGAGGAGCAGCACCGCCTCCTTTTGCAGGGCTGCGGGCAGGCCACCGCCGGTCGGCAGGCCGGCGACATAGCCACCCACGGAATTGGCGGCCTCGCCGAGGAAACCCAGCTTGACGCCCAGGGCTTGCGCCGCGGCGTGGATCTGCGCCGCCTGCGGGTGCTGCTGCGCGAAATTACCGATCAGCACCGCCGCGTTCTTCGCGCCGGCGAGTTTCCCCTTGAACGCAGCAATCGCCTGCAGGATCGCCGCAGGCGCGACGATGGTTTTGCTCGCAACCGGCATCAGCCAGTCGTCGTCCACCGAATGCAGCACGTGGATCTGCGCGCCGCGCTTGGTGGCCTGGCGCAGGCGCTGCGCGATCAGCGGGTGGTCCTTGCGCAGGAACGAGCCGATCACCAGCACGCAGTCGAGGCTGCCCAACTCCGCGATCGGCATGCCGAGCCACGGAATGCCGGCGCGCTTGCCGTCGGCGGAAAAGTCGCTGTGGCGCAGCCGGAACTCGGCGCGGCCCAGCTTGCCGGCGAGAAACAGCTCCTCCAGCGTGGCGTGCGGCGAGGCGAGGACACCGGCATCGCGCAACCCGGCTGCGGCGCGCGCCAGCGCCACTTCCCAGTCCACCTCCTCCAGCCGGCCGTTGTTCCTGACCATCGGCCGCGTCAGTCGGTCCGGCGCGTTCAAGCCCTCGTACGAGAAGCGCTCCTTGTCTGAAAGCCAGCATTCATTGACCGCTTCGTTTTCCAGCGGCAGAACGCGCATCACCCTGCCCTGCTTGACCTGCACCACGAGGTTCGAGCCCAGCCCGTCGTGCGGCGACACCGATTTGCGCCGTGCCAGCTCCCAGGTGCGCGCGCTGTAGCGGAAGGGCTTCGAGGTCAGCGCCCCGACCGGGCACAGGTCGATCATGTTGCCGGAGAGCTCCGAATCCACGGACTTGCCGACAAAGGCGACGATTTCGGCGTGCTCGCCGCGGCCGATCATGCCCAGTTCCATCACCCCCGCCACTTCCTGGCCGAAGCGCACGCAGCGCGTGCACTGGATGCAGCGGCTCATCTCCTCCGCCGCCACCAGCGGGCCGATGTCCTTGTGCAGCACCACGCGCTTTGGTTCCTGATAGCGCGATGCGGAGCCGCCGTAGCCCACCGCCAGGTCCTGCAACTGGCACTCGCCGCCCTGGTCGCAGATCGGGCAGTCGAGCGGATGGTTGATGAGCAGGAACTCCATCACGCCGTTTTGCGCGTTCTTCGCCACCGGCGAATGCGTTCTCACCTTCATGCCCTCGGCGACCGGCGTGGCGCAGGCCGGCAGGGGCTTGGGCGCCTTCTCCACCTCCACCAGGCACATGCGGCAATTGGCCGCGATGGAGAGCTTCTTGTGGTAGCAAAAGTGCGGCACGTAGATGCCGAGTTTGCCGGCGGCATCCATTACGGTGGCGCCGTGCTGGACTTCCACTTGCCTGCCGTCAATTTCCAGCTTGATCATTTACGCGGCTTCCTTCACGGCGCGCATCGCGTGCGCGCCGGACCTGCCCCACTTCGGCTCAGTGTCCGGGCCCTGCACCAGGCAGCGCCGGTGCTCGATGTGATGCTCGAACTCATGGCGGAAATGCTGCAGGAAGCTCTTCACCGGCAGTGCCGCCGCGTCGCCCAGCGCGCAGATGGTGCGCCCGGCGATGTTGTCGGCCACGTTGTCGAGCAGCGCCAGGTCTTCGGTGCGGCCCTGGCCGTTCTCGATGCGGTTCACCACCCGGTACAGCCACCCGGTACCCTCGCGGCAGGGCGTGCACTGGCCGCAGGATTCCTCGAAATAAAAGTAGGACAGCCGCTCCAGCGCGCGCACCATGCAGGTGGTCTCGTCCATCACGATCACCGCGCCGGAGCCGAGCATCGAGCCTGCCTTGGCAATCGCGTCGTAATCCATGTCCGTCGTCATCATGATGTCGGCCGGCAGCACCGGCATGCTGGACCCGCCCGGGATCACCGCCTTGAGCTTCCTGCCGCCGCGCATTCCTCCGGCCATCTCGAGCAGCTTTGCGAAGGGCGTGCCCAGCTTCACTTCATAGTTGCCGGGCCTGGCCACGTGCCCGGTAACAGAAAATATCTTCGTACCGCCGTTGTTCGGCTTGCCCATGGCGAGGAAGGCATCGGCGCCGTGGCGCATGATCCAGGGCACCGCGGCGAGGGTCTCGGTGTTGTTGATGGTGGTGGGCTTGCCGTACAGCCCGTAGCTCGCCGGGAACGGCGGCTTGAAGCGCGGCTGGCCCTTCTTGCCCTCCATCGACTCGAGCAGCGCCGTTTCCTCGCCGCAGATGTAGGCACCGTAGCCGGCGTGCGCATACAACTCGAAGCTGAAACCGGAGCCGAGGATGTTCCGGCCGAGGTAGCCCGCGGCGTATGCTTCCTGCAGCGCTTGCTCGAACTGCTCGTACTCCGCCCAGATCTCGCCGTGGATGTAGTTGTAGCCGACGCCCGCGCCCATGGCATAGCCGGCGATGATCATGCCTTCAATCACCGCGTGCGGGTTGTAGCGCAGGAGGTCGCGGTCCTTGCAGGTGCCCGGCTCGCCCTCGTCGGAATTGCACACCAGGTACTTGGCGCCGGCGTACTGCCGCGGCATGAAAGACCACTTGAGGCCGGCGGGAAACCCGGCGCCGCCGCGCCCGCGCAGCGCTGATCTCTTCACTTCCGCGATCACCGCGTCCGGGGTGATGTGCGCGTCGACGATGCGCCGCAGCGCCTGGTAGCCGTCGCGCGCCTCGTAGTCCTTGAGGCGCCAGTTGCGGCCGTCCAGGCCGGCCATCAGGATCGCATCGGGTCCGTAGTCGAGCATCTCAGCCCTTCTTGGACAGCTCGGCGAGCAGCGCGTCGAGCTTGTCGTGGGTCATGAAGTCGCACATGCGCTTGTTGTTCACCAGCACCACGGGAGCCATGGCGCACGCGCCCATGCATTCACCTTCCTTCAGCGTGAACCAGCCGTCGGGCGTGGTCTCGCCAAAGCCGATGCCCAGTTTCCTTTTCAGGTGGTCGGCGGCCTCGAGCGAACCCTGCAGCCCGCAGGGCAGGCAGGTGCAGATGGTGAGCTTGTGCGTGCCGCCGGGCGCGAGGTTGTACATGCCGTAGAAGCTCGCCACCTCGTACACCGCGACCGGCGGCATGCCGAGGACCTGCGCCACGTAATCCATGGTCCCGGTCGACAGCCAGCCCTTCTCGTCCTGCGCCACGATGAGCGCGCTCATCACCGCCGATTGCTTCTGCTCGGCGGGGTACTTGGCGACCTCGCGGTCGATCCTGGCAAGTGAATCTGGCGAAAGCATCGCGCGATCGTTCATCTGTCTATATCCCCGAACACGATGTCCAGCGTGCCGATGATGGCGACGGCGTCGGCCAGCATGTGGCCCTTCGACAGCTCGCTCATCGCCGACAGGTGCACGAAAGCCGGCGAACGCAGCTTCATGCGGTAGGGCTTGTTGGCGCCGTCGGAAATGAGGTACACGCCGAACTCGCCTTTCGGATGCTCGATCGCGGCGTAGGCCTCCCCTTCGGGCACATGCATGCCTTCGGTGAACAGCTTGAAGTGGTGGATCAGCTGCTCCATGTCGCTTTTCATCGCTGCGCGCGACGGCGGTGCCACCTTGTGGTTGTCGGTGATCACCGCACCCGGATTGGCGCGCAACCAGTTCACGCACTGCCTGACGATGCGGTTCGACTGGCGCATCTCCTCGATGCGCACCAGGTAGCGATCGTAGGTGTCGCCGTTCACGCCCACCGGAACGTCGAACTCCATGCGGTCGTAGACTTCGTAGGGCTGCTTCCTGCGCAGGTCCCATTCGACGCCCGAGCCCCGCAGCATCACCCCGGAGAAGCCCAGCGCCATGGCGCGCTCGGGCGAGACCACGCCGATACCCACCGTGCGCTGCTTCCAGATGCGGTTCTCGGTGAGCAGCGTCTCGTAGTCGTCGACGCATTTCGGGAAGCGCGCGCTGAAATCCTCGATGAAGTCGAGCAGCGTGCCCTGGCGGTTGGCGTTCATCTCGGCAAGCGCGCCGGCGCTGCGCGTGTGCTGCGCCTCATAGTGGGGCATGGAATCCGGCAGGTCGCGGTACACGCCGCCCGGACGGTAGTACGCCGCGTGCATGCGCGCCCCGGACACCGCCTCGTAGCAGTCGAACAGGTCCTCGCGCTCGCGGAAACAGTACAGGAACACCGTCATCGCCCCGAGATCGAGGGCCTGGGTGCCGAGGAACAGCAGGTGGTTGAGGATGCGCGTGATCTCGTCGAACATGACGCGGATGTATTGCGCGCGCAGCGGCACCTCGATGCCCAGCAGCTTCTCGATCGCCAGCACGTAGGCGTGCTCGTTGCACATCATGGATACGTAGTCCAGCCGGTCCAGGTAGGGCAGCGTTTGCAGGTAGGTACGGGTTTCCGCCAGCTTCTCCGTGGCCCGGTGCAGCAGGCCGATGTGCGGGTCGGCGCGCTGGATCACCTCGCCGTCGAGCTCGAGCACCAGCCGCAGCACGCCGTGCGCCGCCGGGTGCTGCGGCCCGAAATTGAGGGTGTAGTTGCGGATCTCCGGCATCGGTTTAACCGCGGCCCTCGCCGTAGTGCTCCGAGCGCACGATGCGCGGCGTGACCTCGCGCGGCTCGATACTGACCGGTTGATACACCACGCGCCTCTGCTCAGGGTCGTAGCGCATCTCGACATACCCCGAAATCGGAAAATCCTTGCGGAACGGGTGACCGATGAAGCCATAGTCGGTGAGGATGCGGCGCAGGTCCGGGTGACCGTCGAACACCATGCCGAACAGGTCGAATGCCTCGCGCTCGTACCAGTTCACGCTCGGCCAGATTTCGACCAGCGACGGCAGCATCGGCATTTCGTCGTCGGTGCAACTGCAGCGCACGCGCAACCGCCAGTTGTGGGTGATGGACAACAGGTGCACCACCGCGGCGAAGCGTCCGCCCGGCCGAGCGCCCTCGCCGTAGGTCGAATAGTCCACGCCGCACAGGTCCGTCAGCTGCTCGAAGCGCAAGTCCGCGTCATCGCGCAGTTTCAGGCAGGTCGCCATGTATTCGGCCGCCGGCACCTCGACCGTCAACTCGCCCAGGCGCTCCTGCGGCGCAAGACCCGCTTGCTGCAACAGGCCCGACAGCTTTTGCAGCTTGAGCGTCATCGCGCGATGGTGTTGGTTCTCTTGATCTTGTTCTGCAGCTGCAGAATGCCGTACAGCAGCGCCTCCGCGGTCGGCGGGCAACCGGGCACGTAGATGTCCACCGGCACGATGCGGTCGGCACCGCGCACCACCGAGTAGGAGTAATGGTAATAGCCGCCGCCGTTGGCGCAGGAGCCCATCGAAATCACCCAGCGCGGCTCGGCCATCTGGTCGTAGACCTTGCGCAGCGCCGGCGCCATCTTGTTGCACAGGGTCCCGGCGATGATCATGACGTCGGATTGCCGCGGGCTGGGGCGGAACACGACGCCGAAGCGATCCAGGTCGTAGCGCGCCGCGCCCACGTGCATCATCTCGATGGCGCAGCATGCCAACCCGAAGGTCATCGGCCACATCGAGCCGGTGCGCGTCCAGTTGATCAGCTTGTCGGCCGTGGTGGTGACGAACCCCTGCTGCAGGACGCCTTCAATGCCCATGCATCACTCCCATTCCAGCGCGCCTTTCTTCCACTCGTAGGCGAAGCCGACCACCAGAATGCCGAGGAACACCATCATGGCCAGGAATCCCGGCAGGCCGATGTCATTGAGCGCCACCGCCCAGGGAAACAGAAAGGCGATCTCCAGGTCGAACAGGATGAACAGGATCGCCACCAGATAGTAGCGCACGTCGAACTTCATGCGCGCGTCCTCGAAGGCCTCGAAGCCGCACTCGTAAGGCGACAGCTTCTGCGCATCCGGGCGGCTCGGGCCGAGCAGCTTGCCGAGCGCCATGGGCACCACACCGACCGCCAGGCCGACGAGGATGAACAGCAGGATGGGATAGTACTCAGCCAGCATAATTGGTGCCCACGAGCAGACTCGAACTGCTACGGCTGATTAGGCCACTAGCCCCTCAAGCTAGCGTGTCTACCAATTTCACCACGTGGGCGTCGCATGGAGCGAATTATCCTCTATAAATCATTGCGGCACGTCGCGCGCGCGCGAACCTGCGGGCTCCCCCGCCGCAGGCTGTGGGAGCTTGGTCGCCGGCTTGACCGGCTGCACCTTTTTCGCCGCGTCCATCACCGTGCCGCCTTCGGCCCGCGGCTTGCTGCCGCCGAGATAGGCCAGCCCCAGGCTGCTGACGAAAAAAATCGTCGCCAGCGCCGCGGTGGCACGCGACAGGAAGTTCGCCGAGCCAGTGGCGCCGAACAGGCTGCCCGAGGAACCGCCGCCGAAGCCCGAGCCCATGTCCGCGCCCTTGCCGTGCTGGAGCAGCACGAGGCCGATGATGCTGAGTGCCACCAGCACGTGCGCCACGATGATCACACCAGTCCACTGCTGCCAGTCCATAGTCTCATCCCTTGCGTTGCGCCATCCCGCAGATGGCGATGAAATCCTTGGCGACCAGCGCAGCCCCGCCGATCAGCCCCCCGTCGACGTCCGGCAGGGCGAAGATCGCCGCCGCGTTGTCCGGCTTGACGCTGCCACCGTAAAGGATGCGCGTCGCAGCGGACATGCGCTTTCTGAGAAATCCATGCACTGCCTGTACCTGCTCCGGGCTTGCCGTGCGGCCGGTGCCGATCGCCCACACCGGCTCATACGCAAGCACCGCATCGCCAAACTTGCAGCGCCCGAGCACCGCGTCGAGCTGCCGCGCCACCACTTCTTCGGTGCGCCCCGCGTCGCGCTCCGCGAGCGTTTCACCAATGCAGAAAATCGGCCGCAACCCCGCGCCTTGCGCCGCGGCGAATTTCGCCGCCGCAACGGCATCGGTTTCGCCGTAGATCTGGCGACGCTCCGAGTGCCCCACCAACACGTAGCGGCAGCCGAACTCCGTCAGCATCGCCGCCGAAACCTCGCCGGTGTAGGCACCCTGCGCGTGCTCGCTCACGTTCTGCGCGCCCCACGCGATCGCGGTGCCCTTCAGCCGCTCCGCGGCCTGCGCGAGGTATGGAAACGGCACGCAGACCGCGCTTTCCACGCCCTGCACACCCGCGACGAGCGCACCGAGCAGCGCCCGGTTCGCCGCCAGGCTGCCGTGCATTTTCCAGTTACCGACAACCAGGGGCGCGCACATCTTCCGGGGTTATCTTAAGCCGCTGAATGTTACCGCAATTACCCGGATTGTGCGACGCGGCACGCGGTTCGTCGCCAGCCTTGATCTGAGTCAACGCGCGCCGCGACGCCGCCGCAGGAAACGCACCATGAGCAGGGCAAGTGCGAGGAACGCCACCGCTGCTGCCGCGCCCCACTCCGCCCACGCTCGTGCACCTGCAGCGGGATAGGTCTCGCCGAGGTGCGCGACGATCTGCGCGCGTTCGCCGGGCTCGAGCGCGGCGTCGTTCAGCCATTGCATGCGCAGCACCACCCATTGCCAGCCAACCCAGGTGTGGCCTTGCGCCGAATAATGCTCCGCGCCGTGGCAGCGCGTGCAGCGCGCCTCGGTCAGCCTGACGGCATGGGGCCGCGCGTCGCGCTCCGCCTGCAGGCGGGCGCGCTCGGCTTCTTTGCGCTCGCGCTCTTCGCGCTCGCGCTCCTCGGCGCGACGGCGGTCCTCCTCGAAGCGCTTGGCGTCGCGAGCGCGCTCTTCGGGGGAAAGCGTGCGGCCGGTCTTCGGCTCATAGGCAGACGCGTCGAGCTCGGCGCGCGCGGCGGGCGCCGCGAAGCCCAGAAAGCAGGCCGCCGCGCAGCCAAGGAGGAGGACGAAGCGAAGCCTTAGTCGGGCTGCGAACGTCGAAGCGCCTGCGCCGCGTCGGCGAGCGCGCCGCCATTGGCCGGATGCCCCCCCTGGGCCACATACTCTATCGCGCTCTGCGCCGCCCGGCGGCCGAACACCAGCAGCTCGGTGAGCGAGTTCGAGCCCAGGCGGTTCGCACCGTTGATGCTCACGCACGCGCATTCGCCTGCTGCGTACAGACCCGGCAAGGGCGTCGCGGCGTTGATGTCGGTGTGGATGCCGCCCATCATGTAATGCACGACCGGGCGCACCGGGACCGGATCCTTCACCGGGTCGACGCCCATGTAGCTGATGGACATGTCGCGCACCAGCGGCAGGCGCTCGTCGATCTTCTTTTCGCCCAGGTGGCGCATGTCGAGCAGCATGCACTCGCCCCACTGCGTCGGCACCATGCGGCCCTTTTTCTGCTCCTGCCAGAACGCCTGGCTGACCCGGTCGCGCGGGCCGAGTTCCATTGTCTTCAGCTCCGGCTTGCCCAGCGGCGTCTCCGGGCCCATGCCGTAGTCCTGCAGGAAGCGCCGGCCGTCCTTGTTGAGCAGCACGCCGCCTTCGCCGCGGCAGGCCTCGGTGAGCAGGGTGCCGATGCTCGGCAGTCCGGTCGGGTGGTACTGCACGAACTCCATGTCCTTCAGCGGCACGCCGGCGCGATAGGCGAGCGCCATGCCGTCGCCGGTCTTGATGGCGCCGTTGGTGGTGAACGGGAACATGCGCCCCGCGCCCCCGCCGGCAACGATCACCGCGCGCGCTTCGAATGACCGCATTTGCCCGCTGCGCATCTCGATGGCCACCAGGCCCGCGCAGCGGCCCTCGGCGACCAGCAGCTCGGTCGCGTAGTACTCGTCGAAGCGCTGGATCGATTCGAACTGCAGCGAGGTCTGGAACAGCGTGTGCAGGATGTGGAAACCCGACTTGTCGGCGGCGAACCAGGTGCGCTGCTTCTTCATGCCGCCGAACGGGCGCACCGCCACCGAGCCGTCCGCCTCGCGGCTCCAGGGGCAGCCCCAATGCTCGAGCTGGATGAGCTCCTTGGGCGCCTCGCGGATGAAGAAATCGACCGCGTCCTGGTCCGAGAGCCAGTCGCCGCCGCCGACCGTGTCCTCGAAATGCTGCTCCAGGCTGTCGTCGGGCTTGATCACGCCCGCAGCGCCGCCTTCCGCCGCACAGGTGTGGCTGCGCATCGGGTAAACCTTGGAGATCAGGGCGATGCGCAGCTTCGGATCGGCTTGCGCCAGGGCGATGGCGGCGCGAAGCCCCGCGCCGCCCGCGCCGATGATCGCCACGTCCGTGTCGAGGGTTTCCACGCTGCGCCATGCTGCGCCGCCTGGCGGACGCGCACTTGACTTGAGTCAAATGCGGGTCGCGCGCCCGGCGGGTGGCTGCCCGCGCTGTAGGCGACGAAGCGTCCCCGGCCGGCGGCGTTGAGGTAGGCCTCGGCCATGATCGAGCGCGCCGAGTTGCCGGTGCAGAGGAACAGGACGTTGAAGGCGGGGGCGTGGCTCACGCGGTTGAGGGCATCGCTCACGCGGCGGCGGCCTCGTACCAGCGTCGGGAGCGATTGACGATGCACACGACCGAGAGCATCACGGGCACCTCGACCAGCACCCCGACCACGGTCGCCAAGGCGGCGCCGGAGTTGAAGCCGAACAGCGTGATCGCCGCAGCCACCGCCAACTCGAAAAAATTGCTCGCGCCGATCAGCGCCGAGGGGCCGGCCACGCTGTGCGCAACGCGCAGGCGCCGGTTGAGGAGATAGGCGAGACCCGAGTTGAAGTACACCTGCACCAGGATCGGCACGGCGAGCATCGCGATGATGAGCGGCTGGGCGAGGATCTGGCGCCCCTGGAAGGCGAACAGCAGCACGATGGTGGCGAGCAGCGCCGCGACCGACCAGGGATGGATGCGCGCGAGCA
Organism: Pseudomonadota bacterium; assembly: GCA_027624175.1. GTDB lineage: Bacteria > Pseudomonadota > Gammaproteobacteria > Burkholderiales > SG8-39 > JAABQT01. Next base: position 34,382 of record JAQBXT010000011.1, read on the forward strand.
TCGCCTGCAGGCGCACCTCGCCCCCCATCAGCAGGGACGCGCGCCACAATTGCGCGAGGACCACCGGGACGACGATATAGAGCAGCACCGAGATGAACAGCGTGTCCCAGGGCACCACGATCGCCGAGAGGCCGAGGAGCAGCGCGACGATCGGCGCGAAGGCGACGATCATGATCGCGTCGTTGAGCGCCACCTGGCTGAGCGTGAAGTAGGGATCGCCCTGCGTGAGGCGGCTCCAGACGAAAACCATCGCCGTGCAGGGCGCCGCGGCAAGGAGAATCAGTCCGGCGACGTAGCTGTCGATCTGTTCCGCCGGCAGCCACGGAGCGAACACGCCGCGCAGGAAGAACCAGGCGAGCAGTGCCATGGAAAACGGCTTGACCAGCCAGTTGACGGCGAGGGTCACGCCGATGCCGCGCCAGTGCTGGCGCACCTGCCCCATCGCCGCGAAGTCGATGCGCAGGAGCATCGGGATGATCATCACCCAGATGAGCAGCCCGACCGGCAGGTTGACCTGCGCCACCTCCATGCGCCCCAGCGCCTCGAAGGGCGCCGGCAGCGATTGCCCCAGGGCGACGCCCGCGACGATGCACAGGATCACCCAGAGCGTGAGCCAGCGCTCGAAAAGGCTCATCTCAGGCGGGCGTCGGCGCGCAGCAGGCTGTCTTGGCTTCCCTCGCCTCGGTGCGGGTGTCGTCACCGTAGCGCGGCGCGGCCTCCAGGGTGTGGAACGATTCCCAGGCGATGCCCTGCGGGTCGAGCGTCCAGTGCTTGTCGCTCTTCGCGTAGCAGCAGGTCGCGTTCTTCTGGTCCATGATCGCCACGTCGGCCTGCGCGAGCTGCGTGCGCAGCTGCCCGAGCTCGGCGTCGTCGTCGACCTGGATGCCGAGGTGGTCGAGCCCGCTCTTCGCGCCGCGCTTCGAGATGGCGAAGTTCACGCGCGGATCCTCCAGCTGCCACTTGGCGTAGTCGTCCTTCTTCACGGTGGGCTCGGCGTCGAACAGCGCCTTGTAGAAGCGGATGCTCTGCGCGAGGTCATGCACGGCGACGTGTACGTGTAGGCGTTTCATTCTCTTCTCCGGTTGAAGGTTGGCAGGACGCACCGCCGCAGCAGTTCTCGCTGAGGAAGCCGACGAGCGCGTTCATGGCCTGGAAGTCGGCCGAATAGATCACGAAGCGGCCTTCCTGGCGGCTCTGCGCCAGCCGGGCGCGGTGCAGCCCGGCGAGGTGGAAGGACAGCGTCGCCGGCGCGAGATCGAGCTTGTCGCCGATCTGGCCGGCAGCCATGCCTTCCGGGCCCGCCTGGACCAGGAGCCGGAAGATGCCCAGCCGCGTGTCCTGCGCGAGGGCGCTCAGTGCCTGGACGGCCTGCTTCGTTTCCATGTTTCCAATAATATGGAAACGTTAGCCAAATGGCAAGAAGCGGTCAGCCCACCGCGCGGCGCACCGCTTCCGCAATAGATTTCGCCGCCGCTTCAACCACTTGCCTCGGCTCACCCTCGACCATCACGCGCAGCACCGGCTCCGTGCCCGAGGGTCGCAGCAACACCCGCCCCTTGCCGTCGAGGGACTTCTCGGCCTCGGCCTGTGCCGCCGCAATTGCCCGGTCCCTCTGCCATTCGAAGCCGCGCGGCACCTGCACGTTGACGAGCACCTGCGGGAACATGACGAGGTCGGCGGTCAGCGCGGCGAGCGACTTGCCGCTAGCGCGCATGGCGCCGAGCACCTGCAGCGCGGAAATGATGCCATCGCCGGTCGTATGCTTGTCCAGGCACAGCAGGTGCCCCGAGTTCTCGCCACCGAGCAGCCAGCCCTTCTCGCGCAGCAGTTCCAGCACATAGCGGTCGCCGACCCGGGCGCGCGCGAAGGGCACACCGAGTTTGGCGAAGGCCTGCTCGACCGCGTAGTTGGTCATCAGGGTCCCGGCAACTCCGGCTACTTTTTCCTTCGATGCGCGATGCTTGACGATGGCATAGAGCAGCTGGTCGCCGTCGTACAGCGTCCCCGCGGCATCCGCCATCAACAGGCGGTCGCCGTCGCCGTCGAGCGCGATGCCGAGGTCCGCCTTGTGCAACCGTACCGCGCCCTGCAGCTGCTGCGGGGCGTTGGCGCCGAACATGTCGTTGATGTTCAGGCCGTCGGGCGACACGCCGATCGCCACGACCTCGGCACCCAGTTCATGGAAAACATCCGGCGCAACGCCGTAAGCCGCACCATGCGCGCAATCCACCACCACCCGCAGGCCGCGCAGATCGAGCGCGGCCGGAAAGCAGGACTTGCAGAACTCCACGTAACGGCCGGCCGCATCGTCCACGCCGCGTGCCTTGCCAAGCTTGGCCGACTCGTTGCAGCCGATCGGGGATTCCAGCGCGCGCTCGATCCCGGCTTCCACCGCGTCCGGGAGCTTGAAGCCGTCGCCGGAGAAGAACTTGATGCCGTTGTCGGCGTAGGGATTGTGCGACGCGCTGATCACCACCCCGGCCGACAGGTGCAGGACCCGCGCCAGGTAGGCGACGCCCGGGGTCGGCAGCGGGCCGCACAGCAGCACGTCCACGCCTGCGGCGGAAAAGCCGGCCTCGAGCGCCGCTTCGATCATGTAGCCGGAAATGCGCGTGTCCTTGCCGATCAGCACCGCGGGATGCTCCGCCTGTCCGGCGAGCACCTTTCCCGCGGCGTAACCCAGGCGCAGGACGAAGTCCGGCGTCATCGGCACTTCGCCCACCGTGCCGCGCACACCGTCCGTGCCGAAGTACCTGCGCGTCATGCCTGGCGCCAGGCTTCGAACATCAGAACCGCGTCGCGGGTTTCTTTCACGTCGTGCACGCGCAGTATTCTCGCCCCTCCGAGGAGCGCGAGCAAAGCCGCGGACAGGCTCCCGGCCAGCCGCTCCCCGACCTCGCGGCCGGTGATGCGACCCAGGGAGGACTTGCGCGACCAGCCGGCGAGGATCGGCACGCCCAAGTGGGCGAGCTCCGGCAGGCGCTTGAGGAGCGCGAGGTTGTGCTCCAGGGTCTTGCCGAAGCCGAAACCCGGGTCGGCGACGATGCGGCCGCGCGCGATGCCCGCGTTCTCGCAGGCAGCAACGCGCGCGGCGAGGAACTCGCCGACCTCCTGCACCACGTCGACATAGCTGGGGGCCTGCTGCATGGTCCGGGGATCGCCCTGCATGTGCATCAGGCACAGTCCGCAACCGCTCTGCGCCACTGCCTGCATCGCACCCGGCGCCTGCAGCGCCTCGATGTCGTTGATCATCGAGGCGCCGGCGGCGAGCGCCGCCTGCATCACCTTGGGTCGGCGCGTGTCCACGGAGACGGGAACATCGCGCAGCGCCTCCAGCACGGGAAGAACGCGCTGCAATTCCTCGTCCTCGGAAATCGGGGCCGCGCCAGGGCGGGTAGATTCGCCGCCCACGTCCACCAGGTCGGCGCCCTCATCGAACAGGCGGCGCGCCTGCACGATGGCGCTTTGCGCGTCGAAAAACCTGCCGCCGTCGGCAAAGGAGTCGGGCGTGACGTTGAGCACGCCCATGACCAGCGGCCGCTCGAGGCTCAGCTCGAAGCGGCCGCAATGCAGGGTCAAACGGTGGGTGCGGGTGCCGCGGCGCCCGGCGCGCCGTCGTTGGCCGCGCCATCGCCGGGCTTCGGCACGCTGGAGCTGCTGGGTTTCGGCGGGCGCGGCGGCTTGCCGGCCATCACGTCGCTGATCTGGTCGGCGTCCAGCGTTTCCCATTCGAGCAGCGACTTGGCCATCGCCTCGACCTTGTCGCGGTTCTCCTCCAGCAGTTTGCGCGCGAGCTTGTATTGCGTGTCGATGATGCGGCGCACTTCCTGGTCCACTTTCTGCAGCGTGGCTTCCGACACGCTCTTGTGCGTGGTGATCGAGCGGCCGAGGAACACCTCGCCCTCGTTCTCGCCGTACACCATGGTGCCCAGCTCGTCGGACATGCCCCAATGCGTGACCATGCGGCGCGCGATCTCGGTGGCGCGCTCGAAATCGTTCGAAGCACCGGTGGTCATCTGGTGCATGAACAATTCTTCCGCAACGCGGCCGCCGAACAGCACGGTGATCGTATTGAGCAGGCGTTCGCGGTCCTGACTGTAGCGGTCTTCCGTCGGCAATTGCATGGTAACGCCCAGCGCGCGGCCGCGCGGGATGATGGTCACCTTGTGCACCGGGTCGGTCTTGGGCAGCAGCTTCGCCACCACCGTGTGGCCGGACTCGTGGTACGCGGTGTTCCTGCGCTCCTCGACCGGCATCACCATCGAGCGCCGCTCGACGCCCATCATGATCTTGTCCTTGGCGCGCTCGAAGTCCTCCATGTCCACCAGGCGCTTGTTGCTGCGCGCGGCAAACAGCGCCGCCTCGTTCACCAGGTTGGCGAGGTCCGCGCCCGAGAATCCCGGGGTGCCCCGCGCAATGATGTCGGGAACCACGTCGGGCGCGAGCGGAACTTTGCGCATGTGCACCTTGAGGATTTCCTCGCGGCCGCGGATATCCGGCAGCGGCACCACCACCTGCCGGTCGAACCTGCCCGGGCGCAGCAGCGCCGGGTCGAGCACGTCGGGGCGGTTGGTGGCGGCGATCACGATCACGCCGGTGTTGGCTTCGAAGCCATCCATTTCGACCAGAAGCTGGTTCAGCGTCTGCTCGCGTTCGTCGTTGCCGCCGCCCAGGCCGGCGCCGCGCTGGCGGCCGACTGCGTCGATCTCGTCGATGAACACAATGCACGGGGCGTGCTTCTTCGCCTGCTCGAACATGTCCCGCACCCTGGCCGCGCCCACACCGACGAACATTTCGACGAAGTCGGAGCCGGAGATGGAAAAGAACGGCACCTTGGCCTCGCCGGCGATGGCGCGGGCGAGCAGCGTCTTGCCGGTGCCAGGCGAACCCACCATCAGCGCGCCGCGCGGGATCCTGCCGCCGAGCTTCTGGAATTTGCTCGGGTCGCGCAGGAAATCGACGAACTCCGACACTTCCTCCTTCGCCTCCTCGCAGCCCGCGACGTCGGCGAAGGTCACCGTGTTGGTGGACTCATCCAGCAGCCGGGCCTTGGACTTGCCAAAGCTGAACGCGCCGCCGCGTCCGCCGCCTTGCATCTGGCGCATGAAGAAAATCCAGACGCCGATCAGCAGCAGCATCGGAAACCAGGACACGAAGATGTTCATCAGGAGGGAGGGTTCCTCTTCAGGCTTCGCCTCGACTTTGACGCCGTACTTGAGCAGGTCCGACACCAGCCAGATGTCGCCCGGGGAGTAGCTGGTGACGCGCTTGCCGTCGGCCGTGGTCGCCTTGAGCGTGCGCCCTTCGATCGTCACCTTGGAGATGTTCCCGGATTTCACTTCGTCGAGGAACTGGGAATACTCCAGCGGCGGCTGCGCCACCTGCCGCGCGTTGAACTGGTTGAACACGGTCATCAGCACGAGGCCGATCACGAGCCAGATGACTAGGTTTTTAAGCATGTTGTTCAAGGACTTGCTCCTTTTGGGGGCGGCGCGGCAGAAAACGAGTTTACGCCGTTTTGAATAGATTGCGGCGCAACTCCCAGGTTCAATGCCTTTTCAAGCCCCGTGCGAGCAAATAGTTCTCGCGGGACTCGCCCCGGGAGGCGGCAGGCTTCCTCACCCCGACTGTTTGAAACACCACCTTCAGCGCCTTCAGCACCTCGTCGAACGCGCTGCCGTGGAACACCTTCAACAGCAACGCCCCGTCGGGCTTCAACGACTTCATGCACAGGTCGATGACAGCCAGCGAGATCTCCTCGGCGCGCGCCTGGTCCACCAACGGCACCCCGGTGACATTGGGCATCATGTCGGACAGCACCACGTCGGCCCTGCCGCCGAGGGCGCCGTGGAGGTCCGCTTCGCGGAAGTCGCCTTTGAAGACCGTCACGCCGTGAATCGGCTCGACCTCGAGCACGTCCACCGCCACCACTTTTCCGTTGGGCTTCACCGTCTCTGCTGCCACCTGCGACCAACCGCCGGGGGCGGCACCAAGGTCAAGGATCAGCATCCCGGGCTTGATGAGCTTGTCCTTGGCGATGAACTCCAGCAGCTTGAAAGCGGCGCGCGAGCGGTACCCGGCCTCCTTCGCCTGCCGCACGTAGGTGTCGGTGACGTGGCGGCGCAGCCAGGCTTTGTTGGACTTTGCCATCGCCGCTGATCTTATACTCGCGTCATGAACGACATGACTGCCGCACAGAAAAAGGCCCTCAAGGCCCGCGCCCATGCCCTCCATCCGCTTCTGCAGCTGGGCGAAAATGGCCTCACCGACGCCGTGATCGCCGAAATCGACCGCGCGCTCGGTGCGCACGAACTGATCAAGATCCGCGCCGCCACGCTCAACCGCGACGAGCGCGAGGTGGCACTGGCCAGCATCTGCGAACGCACGGGTGCCCACGCGGTGCAGCACATCGGCAAGATGCTGGTGGTTTTCCGGCAGAAGCCTCGTCAAGAGGCGCCCTCGGGACCCAAACCTCGCCTTCCCAAGCGCGCCACCTCGGGTTGGCCCGACCGTAAGGCAATCCGCAAGCCTTCGCACCGCAGGAAATCAGCGGGGCCGCAACGCCCGCAGCGCCGGCGGCCTCGCGACGCGCGGCGCTGAGCCCTACTCGTAACGCACGTCCAGAATCTCGTATTTCTTCACGCCGCCCGGGGTCTGCACGCTGACCTCGTCGCCGGCTTCCTTGCCGATCAGGGCGCGCGCGATCGGCGAACTGATCGAAATCCTGTGCGCCTTGATGTCGGCTTCATCCTCGCCGACGATCTGGTAGGTAATCGGCTTGCCGCCCTTTTCCTCCAGGTCCACGGTCGCGCCGAACACGCAGCGTCCATCGGCATCGAGCAGCTTTGGATCGATCAAATTGGCATTGCCGAGCTTCGCCTCGATCTCGGAAATTCGCCCTTCGATGAAGCCCTGGCGCTCGCGCGCCGCGTCGTACTCGGCGTTCTCGGAGAGGTCGCCGTGCGCCCGCGCCTCGCCGATCAGCTTGGACGTGGCTGGGCGCTCGATCGCCTTGAGCCGGTGCAACTCCGCGCGCAACGCCTCGGCGCCGCGCAGGGTCATGGGTGTCTTGGCCATTACGAGGATGCTATCGCGCGGGTCATCGGGGTACCTCCCAGTTTCGCATGCAGGTCCTGCAGCCGGTAGGGCTCGAGCTGCGCCAGGTGCTGCATCCCGGCGCAGGCGGCCTTGGCGCCGGCGATCGTCGTGTAATAGGTCACGCGCTGCGACAGCGCAGTCACGCGGATGGCGCGCGAGTCCGATATCGCGGTGCGGGTGTCCTCCACCGTGTTGACGATGAAGCTCACTTCGCCGTTCTTGATCATGTCCACGATATGCGGGCGGCCTTCGGCCACTTTGTTGACCGGCGCCACCTCCACGCCGTGCTCGGCCAGGATCGCCGCGGTGCCGCGCGTCGCCAGGAGCTTGAAGCCCAGGCCCGCCAGGTCTCGCCCGACGCCCACCGCCGCGAGCTTGTCGCCGTCGCGCACGCTGATGAAGGCGCGCCCCGCCTTGGGCAGCTTCACCCCCGCGGCCAGTTGCGACTTGACGAAGGCCTCACCGAAAGTCTCGCCGATGCCCATCACCTCGCCGGTGGATTTCATCTCCGGCCCGAGGATGGTGTCCACCCCGGGGAATTTGGCGAAAGGGAACACGGCTTCCTTGACGGAGAAGTAAGGCGGCGTGACGTCGCCCCGCACATTTTGCGCGGCGAGGCTCGTCCCGGCCATGCACAGCGCCGCGATCTTGGCGAGCGGCCGGCCGGTGGCCTTGGAGACGAAGGGCACGGTGCGCGAAGCGCGCGGGTTGACTTCCAGCACGTACACCGTGCTGCCCTGATCATTCTTCTGAATGGCGAACTGCACGTTCATCAGGCCACAGACCTGCAGCGCGCGCGCCATGATCTCGGTCTGCCGGCGCAGCTCCTGCACCACGTCGGGCGAGAGCGAATGCGGCGGCAGGCAGCAGGCCGAATCGCCCGAATGCACGCCCGCCTGCTCGACGTGCTCCATCACACCGCCGATCAGCACTTCCTTGCCGTCCGAGATGCAATCCACGTCCACCTCGATCGCATCCGACAGGTACCGGTCGAGCAGTACGGGGGAATCGTTCGATACTTTTACCGCGTTCTTCATGTAGCGCTCGAGATCGGCCTGGTGGTGCACGATCTCCATCGCGCGGCCGCCCAGCACGTAGCTCGGCCGCACCACCACCGGGTAGCCGATCTGCTCGGCGTGCTTGACCGCTTCGGGCACCGAGCGCGCGGTGCGGTTCGGTGGCTGGCGGAGTTTCAGCTTGTCCAGCAGCTTCTGGAAGCGCTCGCGGTCCTCCGCGACGTCGATGGAGTCGGCGCTGGTGCCGATGATCGGCACGCCCGCGGCGGCGAGATCTCGCGCCAGCTTGAGCGGCGTCTGGCCGCCGTACTGCACGATCACGCCCCAGGGTTTTTCCTTGTCCACGATTTCGAGCACATCTTCCAGCGTCAGCGGCTCGAAGTACAGCCGGTCCGAGGTGTCGTAGTCCGTGGAGACGGTCTCGGGGTTGCAGTTGACCATGATGGTCTCGAAGCCGGCCTCGCGCAGCGCCAGCGCGGCGTGCACGCAGCAATAGTCGAACTCGATGCCCTGGCCGATGCGGTTCGGCCCGCCGCCCAGCACCATGACCTTCCTGCGCTCGGTGGGCTCGGCCTCGCACTCCTCTTCATAGGTCGAGTACAGATAGGCGGTCTGCGTGGCGAACTCCGCGGCGCAGGTATCCACGCGCTTGTACACCGGCCGGATGCCGAGCTTGTGGCGCTTGTCGCGCACCGCCATCTCTCCGGTGTTGAACAGATAGGCCAGGCGCCGGTCCGAGAATCCCTTGCGCTTCAGCATGCGCAACGTGTCCGCGTCGACGTCGGCCAGCTTCTGGTCGTCGAGCTTCATCTCCAGGTCGACGATTTCCTTGATCTGCGCCAGGAACCAGGGATCGATGTGCGTGAGGCGGTGCACTTCCTCGAGCGTGAAGCCGTTCTCGAAAGCGTCCCCCACGTACCAGATGCGGTCCGGTCCGGGCTCGCCGAGTTCCTGTTCGATGGTCTCGCGGTCGGTGGTGCGCTGGTTGAGCCCGTCCACGCCGACTTCCAGGCCGCGCAGCGCCTTCTGCAAGGATTCCTGGAACGTGCGCCCGATCGCCATCACCTCGCCCACCGACTTCATCTGCGTGGTGAGACGGTCGTTGGCCTGCGGGAATTTCTCGAACGCGAAGCGCGGCACCTTGGTGACCACGTAGTCGATGCTCGGCTCGAACGACGCCGGCGTCGCGCCGCCGGTGATCTCGTTCCTGAGCTCATCCAGCGTAAAGCCCACGGCGAGCTTGGCCGCGACCTTGGCGATGGGAAAACCCGTCGCCTTCGAGGCGAGCGCGGAGGAGCGGCTGACGCGCGGGTTCATCTCGATCACCAGCATGCGCCCGTCATCCGGGTTGATGGCGAATTGCACGTTGGAGCCACCCGTATCCACCCCGATCTCGCGCAGCACGGCGATCGAGGCATCGCGCATGATCTGGTACTCCTTGTCGGTGAGCGTCTGTGCCGGCGCCACCGTGATCGAATCGCCGGTGTGCACGCCCATCGCGTCCACGTTCTCGATCGAGCAGATGATGATGCAGTTGTCCTTGCAATCGCGCACCACCTCCATCTCGAACTCTTTCCAGCCGATCACCGATTCCTCGATCAGCAGCTCGTTGGTGGGCGAGGCTTCCAGCCCACGCTCGCAGATGGCGACGAACTCCTCGCGGTTGTAGGCGATGCCCCCGCCCGTGCCGCCCAGCGTGAAGGAAGGCCGGATCACCGCCGGGAAGCCGAGGCTTGCCTGCACCTGCAGCGCCTCCTCCATCGAATGGGCGAGCGAGGAGCGCGCCGAGGCGAGGCCGATGCGTGTCATCGCCTGCTTGAATTTCTCCCGGTCCTCGGCATTGTCGATGGCCTCGCGCGAGGCGCCGATCATCTCGACACCGAACTTTTCCAGCACGCCCTCGCGCGCCAGGTCGAGCGCGCAATTGAGCGCGGTCTGCCCGCCCATGGTCGGCAGCAGCGCGTCCGGACGCTCCTTCTCGATGATGCGCGCCACCATCTGCCAGGTGATGGGCTCGATGTAGGTGGCGTCGGCCATCGCCGGGTCGGTCATGATGGTGGCCGGGTTGGAATTCACCAGCACCACCCGGTACCCCTCGTCGCGCAGTGCCTTGCAGGCCTGCGCGCCGGCGTAGTCGAATTCGCAGGCCTGGCCGATGACGATCGGCCCTGCGCCGATGATCAGGATGCTCTTGAGGTCAGCCCGCTTTGGCATCGCTCATCATTTTCGTGAAGCGATCGAACAGGTAGGCCATATCGCGCGGCCCCGGACTGGCTTCCGGGTGCCCCTGGAAACAGAATGCCGGCCGGTCGGTGCGCGCGAGTCCCTGCAGGGAACCGTCGAACAGGGAAATGTGCGTGGGCTTGAGCGTCGAGGGCAAGCTGCTGGCGTCCACCGCAAAGCCGTGGTTCTGGCTGGTGATCAACACCTGCCCGGTGTCGAGGTCCTTGACCGGGTGATTGGCGCCATGGTGCCCGAACTTCATCTTCACCGTCTTGGCGCCGGAAGCAAGCCCCATCAACTGGTGCCCGAGGCAGATGCCAAACACCGGCACGCGAGTCGTGTCGAGGATCTCGCCGATGGATTCAATGGCGTAGTCGCAGGGCTGCGGGTCGCCCGGGCCGTTGGACAGGAACACGCCGTCGGGCTGCATGCGCAGCACCTCGCGCGCCGGGGTCTGCGCCGGCACCACGCTGACGCGCGCACCGCGCTCGGCGAGCAGCCGCAGGATATTGCGTTTGATGCCGTAGTCGTAGGCCACGACGTGGAACGGCGTGCTGGCGACCTCACGATAGCCCTTGCCCAGCGCCCAGGATCCTTCGCGCCATTCGTACGCCTGCTCGGTGCTCACCACTTTGGCGAGGTCCATGCCGGCGAGTCCGGGAAAGGCGCGTGCGGCAGCCAGCGCCTTGTCGAGCTCGATCTTGCCGGCCATCAGGCAGCCGTTCTGCGCGCCCTTTTCGCGCAGCATGCGCGTGAGCATTCGCGTGTCCAGGTCGGCGATCGCCACCACGTTGCCCTCGACGAGGTACTGCGACAGGGTTTTCTGCGCGCGCCAGCTGGACATCAGTGCGGGCACGTCCCTGACGACCAGGCCGGCCGCGTAGATCTTGCGCGCCTCGTCGTCCTCGGCGTTGATGCCGGTATTGCCGATATGCGGATGGGTCAGCGTGACGATCTGCCCGCAATAGGACGGATCGGTAAGGATTTCCTGGTACCCGGTGATGGCGGTGTTGAACACCACTTCGCCGGCGGAGAGCCCGGGCGCGCCCACGCCGCGGCCCCGAAACACCGTCCCGTCGGCGAGGACGAGGACGGCGGAATCGAGCGCAGGCACGGCGAACTCCCGGATTAGATGTGAAAAAGCGGAAGAGGCTTGCGCCACTCCCGCTCGTTAGGGCAGAGAATTATACTGCGCCGGTTACTTCAGGCCAAGTACGTCGAACATGTCGTACAGACCTGGGCCGCGCCCCTTGAGCCACGTGGCCGCGCGCAGCGCGCCCGCGGCGTAGGTCAATCGGCTCTGCGAGCGCACCGCCACCTCCACCCGCTCGCCGGCGCCAGCGAAGATCACCGTGTGCTCGCCAACGATGTCGCCGCCGCGAATGGCGTGGAAGCCGATCGCCTTTGCCGGCCGCTCGCCGGTCTCGCCTTCGCGGCCGTGGGTCGCGACCTCCCCGAGCTTTCGTCCCAGCGCGCCCGCCACCAGCTCGCCCAGTTTCAGCGCCGTGCCCGAGGGTGCATCCACCTTGTGCCGGTGGTGCGCCTCGACGATCTCCACGTCATAGGCGTCGCCGAGCGCCCTGGCGGCCGTCTGCGCGAGCTGGAACACGACGTTGACGCCGATCGCGAAATTGGGCGACAGCACGATCGGGATGCGCTTTGCGCCTGCGGCGATGCGCGCCTTCTGCGCTTCGCTGAACCCGGTGGTGCCGATCACCATGGCCTTGCCCTGCTTGAGGCAGGCGTCCAGGTGCGCCAGCGTGCCTTCGGGGCGCGTGAAGTCGATCAACACGTCCGCCGCGGCCAGTGCGCCGAGATCCGCCCCGACCTTCAACGGGCCCGCCGCGCGACCGAGC
>JAQBXT010000075.1 GCA_027624175.1 Pseudomonadota bacterium
CCGATCGCGCTCGTCGCCGGCGCGATCGCGCGCGCCGCGGCGCCGCTCGGCCTGACGCACGTCGCGCGCCTCACCGCCAACCTGCTGCGGCCGATCCCGATCGCCGAGCTCGTCGTGGCCGTGCACACCGATTACACGGGGCGCAATGCCGCGCACTTCTCGGCGGTGCTGTCCGCGGGCGGCAAGGAACTGGCGCGCTTTACGGTGCTCGTGCAGCGCGAAAGCAATCTGCCGCTGCCCGAGGGCCTGCCCGGGCACCCGCTGCCGCGGGCGCCGCGGGCGCCGGAGGCGTCCTCGGCGGCTCGGGCGCCGTTCGCCACCGGCGTCACCGGTTATCCCGACCTGGTGGAAACGCGCGTCGCCGAGGGCGAGTTCTTCCGCGGGCCCTGCGCCATCTGGTTCCGGCTGCGCCACCCGCTGGTCGAGGGCGACACGCCGCTGCCGATCGAGCGCGTCGCCGTGGCTGCCGATTCCGGCAACGGCATCAGCGCGATTCTCGATTTCAAGCGCTACGTGTTCGTGAATTCCGATCTGACCGTCAATCTGCTGCGCGCGCCCGCAGGTGAATGGATCTGCATCGAAGCGCACACGCTGCTCGGGCCGGCGTCAGGCGGCCTGGCCGAGGCGCGCATCTATGACGAACAGGGTCTCGTCGGGCGGTCCACGCAGAGCCTCATCGTACGGCTCAGGGAGTGAGGCAATGAATCGCCTGGTCGCCATCGGGATTGCGCTCACGCTCGTGACCGGCGCCCACGCTCAGGTCGCGCCGTCCACGGCGGAAATCGCCGCCTACACCGGCCTGCACGCTGCCGCCGCGCGTGGCGACGCGGCGGAAATCGTGCGCCTCGCCGCCGCCGGCGCCGAACGGAACGGCCGCGATGGCTATCGCCGCACGCCGCTGCACGTCGCCGCCTACCGCTCGCAGCGTGAAGCGATGCGCGCGCTGGTCAAGGCCGGCGCCGATGTGAACGCGCTCGAAGCCGACCGCTACGACATTGTCACCATCGCCGCAGTGGCCGACGACCTGCCGGTGCTGCGCCTCGCGCTCGAGCTCGGCGCGAGTGCGAAAAACGTCACCAGCCGCTACGATGGCACGGCGCTCATCGCCGCGGCACACCTCGGCCACGACGAGGTGGTGAGGGCGCTGATTAAAGCGGGCGCGCCGCTCGACCATGTGAACAACCTCGCCTGGACTGCGCTCATCGAATCGATGGTGCTAGGTGATGGCGGGCCGCGCCACGTGGCGACGCTCAAGGCGCTGGTCGAGGCGGGGGCCAATGTCAATCTCGGCGACCGCAGCGGCACCACGCCGCTCGCGCTGGCGCGCGGTCGCGGCTACCGCGAGATGGTGGCGATCCTGGAGAAGGCGGGGGCGCGCTGAGCGACGCGCTGCCGATCGTCGACGCGCACCACCATCTCTGGGACCTCGCGCGCGGGCCGGTTCATTACCCATGGCTGCAGGACCCCGAGCCGCACGATTTCTTCCTCGGCGACTACGCGCGCCTCAAGCGCGACTACCTGCCCGAGGATTACCGGCGCGACGCCGCCGGCCACGACGTGGTGAAGACCGTGCACGTCGAGGCGGAATGCTCGCGCGAGCAGCAGGTGGCCGAGACCGAGTGGCTCACCGCGCTGCACGCGAAGCACGGCATGCCGGACGCGATCGTCCCCCACGCCTGGTTCCACACGCCGGACGCCGCAGCGATCCTCGAGCGCCAGGCCTCGTTCCCGATGGTGCGCGGCATTCGCTCCAAGCCGTTCCGCGACGGGATGATGCAGGAGAAGGCGTGGCTTGCCGGTTACGCGCTCCTCGAGCGCCTCAAGCTCTCGTGGGACCTGCGCGTGAAGACCTGGGAGCTCGAGGAGGCCGCGGCCGTGGTGCGCGCGCACCCGGGCATCGCCGTGGTGCTCAACCACACGGGCTTTCCCTGGGATCGCAGCGATGCGGGCCTCGAGGTGTGGCGCCGCGGGATGCGCTCGCTCGCCGCGAGCCCGCACTGCCATTGCAAGCTGTCGTGCCTATGCCTGCTGGACGGGCCGTGGGACTACGAGAGCAACCGCCGCGTGGTGCTCGAGGCGATCGGGATCTTCGGCACGGAGCGCTGCATGTTCGCGTCCAATTTTCCGGTCGACGGGCTGCGCGTCTCGTTCCGGCAGATGTTCGACGATTTCAAACGCATGACCCGGGATCTTTCGAGCACGGAGCGCCGCGCGCTGTTCCACGACAACGCGGTGCGCTTCTATCGCCTTTAGCGTCCGAGGCGCGACAGGTCCGGCAGCGCGATCGGGCACGCCGACTCGTAGGCGCGCGCCGCGCGCAGCACCAGCGCATCGGCGTATTTCGGTCCCACGATATGCAAGCCCGCCGGCAGGCCGGCCTTGGTCAGGCCGCAGGGGATCGACGCCGCTGGCTGCTGCGTGAGGTTGAAGGGATAGGAGAACGGCGACCAGTCGGTCCAGCGCCGCTCTTTCACCACGTCGGCGACCTCCTTGCCGGCTTCGAAGGCGGGCAGCGGCAGGGTCGGCGTGAGCAGGAGGTCGTACTTCTGGTGGAACTGATTCATCAGCACGCCGAGCGCGCCGCGCCTGGTCACGCCCTCCTGATATTGCTTCATGGTGATCTTTTCTCCGGCGCGCGCCACTTGCAGCAGTCCCTTGTCCATGAGCTTGCGTTTCGCGGCCGGGATGCTGCGCACCACGTACGCCGCGCCCGGGAACCAGTGCAGGGTGAACACTTCCTGCTGGTTCTCGAAGCCGGGGTCGACTTCCTCGACCTGCGCGCCGAGGTCTTCGAACACTTGCAGCGCTTTTTTCACCAGCGCCGCGATCTCGCGGTCCACTTTGGCATAGCCCAGGTCCGGCGAGTAGGCGATGCGCAGTCCGCGCACGCCGTCGTCCAGGCCCTCGAGGTAGTCGCAGTCGTCGAACGGCAGCGCATGCCAGTCGCGCAGGTCGGGCCTCGACAGCACGTTCATCATCAGCGCTGCATCGGTCACGGTGCGCGTCATTGGCCCCAGGTGCGCGACCGTGCCGAACGGCGAGAGCGGCCAGGCCGGTACGCGCCCGAAAGAGGGTTTGAGGCCGAACAGGCCGGTGAACGCGCAGGGAATGCGCACCGATCCGCCGCCATCGGTGCCCACGGTGAGCGGGCCCATGCCCGCGGCCACTGCCGCTGCACTGCCGCCGGAGGAGCCGCCGGGCGTTTTTTGCGGGTTCCAGGGATTGCGCGTGATGCCGGTCAGCGGGCTGTCGGTGACGCCTTTCCAGCCGAATTCCGGCGTGGTCGTCTTGCCCACCAGCACCGCGCCGTGTTCGCGCAGGCGCGCCACTGCCGGTGCGTCGTCCTTCCACGGGCCGGCGGGATCGGTGGTCTTCGAGCCGCGGCGCGTCGGCCAGCCCTTGGTGAGGATGATGTCCTTGATCGAGGTCGGGACGCCGTCGAGCAGCCCGATGGGCGTGCCCTTGGCCCAGCGCTCCTCGCTTGTGCGCGCCGACGCCAATGCGGATTTCGCGTCGATCAGGTTGAAGCAATTGAGCACCGGGTTGAGTTGCGTGATGCGCGCCAGCACCGCGCGCGTCGCTTCGACCGGCGAGAGCGTTTTCGTGCGGTAGGCGGTGAGCAATTCGGTCGCGGACAGCGAGCAAGGATCCTGGGTCATGATTTCTCCAAGGGGACGAGATGCCAGGCGCCGCCGAGCGCTGGCGGAAGGATGACGGCGAGCCGCCGGTTCACTTTCAGGCCGGCCCGCGCGCAGCGGCGCGCAAAGGCTCCGGGATTCCTG
The DNA here is from genome assembly GCA_027624175.1 of Pseudomonadota bacterium. GTDB lineage: Bacteria > Pseudomonadota > Gammaproteobacteria > Burkholderiales > SG8-39 > JAABQT01. The sequence goes on from JAQBXT010000075.1 coordinate 3,783, forward strand.
CAGGCGAGGGCATAGCCCGCGATGCCGGGCGAGCGTGGCGCCGCGCCCAGAACGGCTTTCACCTGCGCGCGGGTCCCGATCAACACCTTGCCGCGATCGGTCGGCAGCGCCACGAATACTCCCTCGCGCCGCGGCAGCCCGCCGATGAAGCGCGCCCAGCGCGCGGCGGCGCGCACCGGATCGGCGGCCACCACGTAAGCCGCTGCGAGACCGAGCACGCCATTGCGGTGCCGCAGGTGCTGCGGCCGCCAGATCGCTGCGGGCGCGAGCTGCTGCACGTACTGCACGCGCCCCTCGGGCATCTTGCCCGGCGCCGCGCGTACCACGCTGAAGCGCGCCGTCATGCCGCCCTCCACCTTGCGCGCCAGGCGCACCAGCGGCTGCGGCGCGAATCCGTGGCGCTCGAGCCGCGCGTGCTCTTCCTCCGCTGCCGGCGTGCCGAAGCAAACGAGGTGCACGCCGCGATAGCGGCGCATCGATTTCCTCATGCGCGCGGCATTCGGTGTGTCGGCGGTGGGGGTGAGAATTTCGACGTAGCCGCCGGCGAGCATCACGCAGCGGTTGGAGGTGCCCGCAGGCCCGTCCTGCGTCACCTGCACCGACAGCGGCGTGACCGCGAAGCCGAGCGACTCGAGCAAGGCGCCGGCCGCGTCGAGGTCGCGCACGAAGTGCGAGACATGGTCGAGGAACAGGCTGCCCGCAGGCGGGCGCTGGCGGTCGGCGATGCGCATGTCGCGCTAATATAACTGCATGAACAAGCCGGTTGAACCTCATGCAGCGACCCTGACGGGCGGGGAGGCGGTGGTCGAGCTGCTCAAGGCGCACGGCGTCGAAGTGATTTTCGGGCTGTGCGGCGATACCAGCCTGCCCTGGTACGACGCGCTGGCGCGCCTGCCGCACGGCATGCAACACATCCTGACGCGCGACGAGCGCCACGCCGCCTACATGGCGGACGGCTATGCGCGCGTTTCCGGCAGGGTGGGGGTGTGCGAAGGCCCCTCGGGCGGTGGCGCCACCTACCTGCTGCCGGGCCTGGTCGAGGCAAACGAGTCCTCGGTGCCGGTGCTGGGCATCAATACGGATGTGTCGGTCTCGTCGCGCGGCCGCTATACGCTCACCGAGCTCGACCAGGGCGCACTGATGCGGTCGCTGACCAAGTGGAACGCGGTGCTGGACCGCTCGGCGGACATCCCGCGCGTGTTTCGCGCGGCGTTCAATGCCATGACCACCGGACGGCCCGGCGCGGCGCACATTGCGCTGCCCTTCGACGTGCAGAACGGGCCGGTGGACCGCTCGGACGTCTGGGGTGATCCGTCGCTCGGGACTTATCCATCGCGTCGCATCGCGCCCGATCCGTTCCATATCGAGCTCGCAGCGAAACTGCTGCGCGCGGCGAAGCGGCCTTTGTTCATCTGCGGCGGCGGGCCAGTGATCGCCGGTGCCCAGGACGAGCTGCTCGAACTCGCCGAACGCCTTTCGGCGCCAGTGGCCACCACCATCAGCGGCCAGGGCTCGATTTCAGAAGAACACGCGCTGGCGCTGGGCGTGGTGGGTTCCAACGGCGGCACGCCCGAGACGCGCGCCGTGGTCGACCAGGCGGACCTGGTGGTGTTCGTCGGCTGCCGTGCGGGTTCGGTGACCACCGAGCGCTGGCGCCATCCCGCGCCCGGCACGGCGAAGATCATCCACATCGACGTCGACGCGCAGATGATCGGGACCAACTACAAGGTGGACGTGCCGCTGGTGGCGGATGCGAAGCTCGCGCTGGCGGCGCTGAACGAAGCGCTCGATGCGCTGCAGCGGCCGCTCGATGCGGCGGCGGTTGCGAAGGCGAAGGAGCAGAAGTTCTCCAAGTTCGATGCGCTGGCCGCCTCTACTGACCGGCCGATCAAGCCCGAGCGCGTGGTGGCGGAGCTGTCGAAGGCGCTGGATGCCGATGCCATCGTGGTCGCCGATCCGGGCACCCCTTGCCCGTACTTGTCCGCTTACTACCCGGTGCGGCGCGCGGGACGGACGCTATTTTCCAACCGTGCGCACGGGGCGTTGGGTTACTCCATGGCCGCCGCGGTGGGCGCGCATTTCGGCCGGCCCGCGGTGAAGACCGTGGCGGTGATGGGCGACGGCAGTTTTGGCATGTGCGCGGGCGAACTGGAGACGCTGGCGCGCTACAAGCTGCCGATCACGCTGGTGGTGATCCGCAACGCGGTCTACGGCTGGATCAAGGCGGGGCAGAAGACGGGTTACGGCCAGCGCTACTTCTCCGTGGACTTCAGCGTTACGGACCACGCCAGGGTTGCAGAGGCCTACGGCGTGAAGAGCTGGACGGTGGAGGATCCTGCGCAGCTCGGCGCCGTGCTGAAGCAGGCGGTCGCGTTCGACGGTCCGACGCTGGTGGATGTCGTCTGCCAGCCGCTGCACGAGGCGCGGGCGCCCGTGTCGGAGTGGGTGGCCTAGGCGACGAACGCGGGCGTTTGACTTTGCGGTCCGGTTATTCGATCACCACGTTGGTGTACAGCAGCACTTACAGAGTTCGTGCCGCCTCAGTCGCGCGAATCAGCCCGCCCACACCGGAGGGTGCCGCCGCGTCCATGGACGCTCGGCCTCGATTTGCGACGCCAGACGGAACAGTGTCGCCTCGTCGCCGAAACGCCCGATGTACTGGTTGCCGACGGGCAGTCCCTCCGGAGTCCAATACGTCGGTACAGCCATGGCGGGTTGTCCGCTCGCGTTCGCGAAATAGGAGAACGGCGTAAAACGGGCCATTTTCCGACGCAACTCGAAGGGATCGGTCCCGGACTGATAGGCGAAGGTGCCAAGCGGTACCGGCGGCTCGCCAAGCATCGGCGTCAGCCATACGTCGTGGTCGGCGAAAAAATGCGCGACCGTCCGCGAGATCCGTTGCAGGTCCTGCACCGCGAGCAGGTACTGCGGCGCCGTGATTTGACGGCCGCGGCCGGTGAACGCCCACACGAACGGCTCGAACAGGTCTTCGGTCGGCGTGCGGCCCAGGCGCCGCGCCCAGTCGTCGATGGCCCAGGTGAAGCCCGCGCTCAGCACTGAGGTAAACGCCAGGAAGAAGCGCTCGGCATCGATCTTCGGCATCGCCTCGACCACCTCGTGGCCGAGATGCGCACAAAGCCTGGCGGCGTCTTCGACCGCGGCCACGCATTGCGGAGAGATTTCGGCGCCGGTGATGGTGCAGGTGGAAAACGCGATGCGCAACTTGCCGGCCGGAGCACCGACTTCCGCGACGAACGGCCGCGCCGGTGGCGGCGCCCAGTAGGGATCGCCCAACTCCGGGCCCGAGACCGCGTCAAGCAGGGCCGCGCTGTCGCGCACCGAGCGGGTCAGGGCATGTTCGGCCACCAGTCCGCTCAACAAATCGCCGTAGTGCGGACCGAGCGGAACGCGCGCCCGGGTCGGCTTGAGTCCGAACACGCCGCAGCACGCGGCAGGCACGCGAATCGAACCGCCGGCGTCGTTGCCATGCGCCATCGGCACCATGCCGGCGGCAACCGCCGCCGCGGCGCCACCGCTCGATCCGCCCGCGGTGCGGCCGGTATCCCAGGGATTGCGGGTCGGCCCGAAAAGGCGCGGTTCGGTGGTCGGACCGACCGCAAGTTCCGGCGTGTTGGTCTTGCCGATGAATACCAGACCCGCGCTCTTGTACCGCCGCACCAGTTCGCTGTCCTCGGTCGGGATGTAATTGCCCAGATAGGCCGTCCCTTCGGTGAACGGCACGCCGGCGTATTCCGCGAGAAAATCCTTGATCAGGAACGGCACGCCCGACAATGGACCTGCCGGCAGCGGCGCGCGCGCCGCGGCGCGGGCCTGGTCGTACATCTTGAGAACGACCGCGTTGATCGCGGGGTTCACCTTTTCGACTCGTGCGATCGCGGCCTCGAGCAGTTCGAGCGAGGTCACCTCGCGCCCGCGGACGAGTTCCGCCTGGGCAGTCGCGTCCATTGAAGCCAGTTCAGTCAGTCCGGTCATGGGATCGATCCGTAAGGTCGTGGATAATCAGGCCGCATGGTAGACAACCCGGCGCAACGTCTCATGAAATGTCCACCTTCGTGTTACATAGCGCTGGCGTAGCGTCGCACAAAGGCGCTTATGTCGGGTCGCGGGCCGCGATTGGTAAAGCGGTGCATTCGATAGAACGGGATGAATAGCATAACCAATTATCTTTTCAAGAGAATTTTTGTAATCCTCCTTTGCGTACTTGCTGGCTGTGCAACGGCACCACCCAGGCAACAGGACAATCTTTGCGCAGTCTTTGAACAGAATCCGGACTGGTATGAGTATGCCAAGTCTTCAGAAAAGAAATGGGGTGTGCCAGCACATATCCTCATGGCCTTCGTCAGGCATGAGTCCAGTTACCGGCATAATGCGAAACCCGCCTATGATTGGTTTTTGTTTATCCCCCTGGGGCGGCCTTCCTCCGCCGAAGGCTATGCCCAGATTCAGGATCCTGCGTGGCAGGACTACAAAAAGGAAACCGGCGGCCTGTTCAAAAGCCGCTCGGATATTGAAGATGCGCTGGATTTTATTGGCTGGTATAACAACAAAAGCAATAAGTTGCTCGGCATCTCCAAATGGGATCCCCAACGACTCTATCTTGCTTACCACGAAGGCCAGGGTGGATACAAACGCGGAACCTACCGGAACAAGCCAGGGCTGATGGGCATTGCTAAACGCGTGGAACTCACGGCGCGGCAATATGGGGCGCAGTTACGCCAATGCGAAGACCAGTTTAAATGTCATGGTTGGTATCAGGTCTGGCCGTTTTGCCGCTAGATTTAACGGATAGGAAAGTCGGTTCATCCGGGTTTTGCGTGGGTCGATTCTCGCAGTTGGTATAGAAATGGCCTCCAAGGAGGGTCGAGGCCATGCGGGATGTCGAGCTGTATCAGCAGCTTCTGGGCTTGGTTGCGCCGTGGACAGTGGGT